>NZ_CP127385.1:7100261-7406591 GCF_030378205.1 Bradyrhizobium sp. NP1 | reverse complement strand
AGCGCCGCCACCAGCCAGGCCGACAGCGAGATGACACGGACCATGAAGGCGTTGCGGATGCCCGAGGTCACGAGCCCGATGGCGAGCCAGGCCAGCGCCAGGTTCGCGGCGACCGACAGCAGATAGCTGCGGCTCGGCCAAGTCGACATCACCATGATGATGCGCGTCAGCGCCATCAGCAGCGCGAATACCGCGGTCGGGGCGCTGTCGACCAGCACCCGCATGAAGCGCCGCAGCGCAGTGGGCCAGCCCATCCCCAGGGTCGTGAGGTCGATCCGGGCACGGATGGCGGCGCTGATCGCAAAAGCGAGGCCGGCGCCGGCCAGCACCATGCCGACCTGCAGGTAGAACCATGGCGAGGTTACCTCGGCGCCGACCGAGCGCGCGGCCATCTGCAGGAATTCGAGGACGTCCTTGAGGTCGATGTCCATCTCACTGTCTCGTTGCGATTCGCACGGGCGGAACGGGGCGGAAAATCCCACAATCATGGGGCTGGCGCCATCGATACGATGCGCCGGGGCGGGTGTGGAGGCCGGCGATGCGGGCACATTGCCACAACCGGCGAGAAATCGGTTGGCGTCGAAGTGTGGCGACGATAAGGATGCAATTGCAGCGATTTGCAGGGATTTTCGACGTGCATGGCGTCTCTTGATTCGGTCAGCATAGCCATCCTCCTGGGGGCGGCACTGGTCATGGCCGGTATCCTGTCGAGCCTGCTCGCGCTGCGCTTCGGCGCCCCCCTGCTGCTGGTCTTCCTCCTGATCGGCATGCTGGCCGGCGATTCCGGGCCCGGTCACCTGCAGTTCGACGACGTGCGGACCACCTATCTGGTGGGGTCGGTGGCGCTGGCGCTGATCCTGTTCGATGGCGGGCTGCGCACCCGCTTCCAGAGCATCCGCGCGGTCCTGGCGCCTTCGATGGTGCTGGCGACCGTCGGCGTGCTCTTGACCGCCCTGGTCACGGCGCCGTTCGCGAAGCTGGCGCTCGACCTGAACTGGTCCGAGGCGCTTCTGGTCGGCGCGGTGGTGGCCTCGACCGATGCCGCCGCGGTCTTTCTTCTGGTGCATACCCAGGGCCTGCGGCTGCGGCCGCGCGTCGGCGCGACGCTGGAGGCGGAATCCGGCACCAACGACCCGTTCGCGATCTTCCTCACCTTGATGCTGGTCGAGTTCATCTCGATCGGCAACAGCACGCCCGGCCATGTGGTGATGGAGTTCCTGCAGGAAGCCGTGCTGGGCGCGATCATCGGCGTGATCGGCGGCCGCATGGTGGTGCTCGCGCTGAACAAGGTGGCGCTGCCGCAGGGCCTGCACGCACCGTTCGTGGCGACGGCGGCGCTCGTGATCTTCGGCGCGGCGCAGATCGTGCACGCGTCGGGCTTTCTCGCCGTCTATCTCGCCGGCATCATCATCGGCAACCGGCCGACCCGCGCGCACAACTCGGTGGTGACCTTCCTCGACGCCGCGACCTGGCTGGCGCAGATCGTGATGTTCGTGCTGCTCGGCCTGTTGGTGTCGCCGCAGCGGCTCGGCTCGAGCGTCGGACCGGCGGTCCTCGTCGCGCTGGTCCTGATGCTGCTGGCGCGGCCGCTCGCGGTGTTCGTCTGCCTCGCGCCGTTCCGCTTTTCCTGGCGGGAAAAGCTGTTCATCGCCTGGACCGGCCTGCGCGGCGCGGTGGCGATCTTCCTTGCCTCGATCCCGATGCTGGTCGGGCTGTCCAAGGCCTATCTCTATTTCGACGTCGCCTTCGTCGTCGTGATCATCTCGCTGCTGCTGCAGGGCTGGACGCTGGGGCCGGCGGCGCGGCGGCTGCATGTGGCGCTGCCGCGCACCGACCGCGGTCCGCGCCGCGTCGAGCTGGATCTGCCGGGCCAGCTCGAGCAGCAGCTGGTCGGCTATCCGGTGCGGCCGAAGAGCCTGTATTTCCGCCGCGGGCTGATCCCGTCCTGGTCGAAGCCGACGCTGGTGATCCGCAACGAGAACATTCTCTCGCCCGCGGAGGCCGATCCGATCGCGCCCGGCGACTATCTCTATCTGCTGGCGCCGCCGGAAAAGGCCGAGTCGCTGGACCGCTTCTTCGTCGACATGCCGCCGAGCACCGCGCCCGACCCGCATCTGCTCGGCGACTTCGTGGTGTCCGGCGAGCATACGCTGAGCGAGCTCGCCGAGATCTATGGCGTGAAGCTCGATCCGGAACAGGCCAAGCTGACGCTGTCGGATTACTTCGACATCCATCTCGATCACGCGCCGAAGGAGGGTGCCACCGTCGACCTCGACACCATCGTGCTGGTGGCGCGCAGCCTTGGCGGTGGCCGGGTCAATGTCGTCGGCCTGCGCCTGCCGGAGGACGAGGAGGCGCGCAAGCCCGAGACGCGCATGCAGATGTACAGGCGCAAGCTCGCCGATCTCTGGGCGTCGGTGGCCGGCATCTGAGCCGCTGACCGTTTCGCCATATTTGCGGCGCGCATGCCCGATTGCGGCCAGGAAGCCGCCGCGATTGCCGAGGTTTTTTGGCAACCCTGCCGTG
Source organism: Bradyrhizobium sp. NP1 (assembly GCF_030378205.1). NCBI lineage: Bacteria > Pseudomonadati > Pseudomonadota > Alphaproteobacteria > Hyphomicrobiales > Nitrobacteraceae > Bradyrhizobium > Bradyrhizobium sp. NP1. The sequence goes on along the minus strand of NZ_CP127385.1, from coordinate 7,404,065 downwards.
CGCGCAGGCTGGAACGCGCGGCGCCGCAACGGGTTTTAGGAAGCGTTGCGCGGTGCAGACGCGCGACAATGGCTTCGACCAGGAGGTTCCCATGCGAAAATATATCCTGCCGATCTTCGCCGCCGTGGCGCTCGCCGTCGCCGCGCCCGCCAGCGCCTATGATTCGGCCGGCCGGCTGTCGCTGGAGGACGCGCTCGATGTCGCCAACGATATCGGCCTGATGAGCGTGTCCCATACCGAGTTCGAAGGCGACAAATGGGAGATCGAAGGGCGCGACCGTTCCGGCCGCTGGATGGAAGTGGCGGTCGATGCTGCGACCGGCGACGTGCTGTGGGTCAACCGCTAGCGCATGATCCGGAAAAGTGTGCAGCGGTTTTCCGTCGCGACAAACGCGAAAACGCGTTTGCGCGGAGATCATGCTCAATCAAAAGCTAAAGCGCGAATCGTGATTCAACCCGATCCCCGTCGCGCTTTGGGCCGCGCCCGCGATTACTGCGGCGCTGTGCCCGGCAGCACCTTGACGCTGCCAAAGGACGTGACGCGTCCGCGCTGAAGCAGCACGATCTGCGTCGCGAGCTGGCGTAGCTCGGCCGCGTCATGGCTGACATAGACCATGGGAATGCCGCCCTCGTCGCGCAGCCGCACGAGGTAGGGCAGGATTTCCACCTTGCGTCCCTCGTCGAGCGAGCCCAGGGGCTCGTCGAGCAGCAACAGCCGCGGTTTCGATAATAGCGCCCGGCCGAGCGCGACGCGCTGGCGCTCGCCGCCGGACAGTTTGCCCGGCCGGCGATCCATCAGGTGATCGATGTCGAGCAGCTCGGTGACGCGCTTGCGCTGCGCGGGATCATCGGCAAGGCGGTTCATGCGCCGCCCGTAGTCGAGGTTCTGCCTGACATCGAGATGCGGAAACAGCCGCGCATCCTGGAACACATAGCCGATGCGGCGGCGATAGGGCGGCACGTGGATGCCGGCCGCGGTGTCGTCCAGCGTCTCGCCGTCGACGACGATGGTCCCGCGATCGGGCCGCAGCAGCCCGGCGATCATGTTGACCAGCGAGGTCTTGCCGGCGCCTGAGGCGCCGAACAGCCCGGTGACGCGGCCTTCGCTCGCGAAGGAGGCCGCGAGCGAGAATTCACCAAGCGCTTTCTCGACGTCGACGCGCAGCATCGCCTAGTTTCCGTGCATGCGCGACAGCGCGCGCCGCGCGAACCATTCGGACGCGATCAGCGCGGCCATCGCGATCACGATCGAGACGACCACCAGCCGCAGCGCGGCCGCGTCGCCATCCGGCGTCTGGATCAGGGCATAGATCGCCGACGAGATCGTCTGCGTCTCGCCGGGGATGTTGGAGACGAAGGTGATGGTCGCGCCGAATTCGCCGATCGCCTTGGCAAAGCCGAGCACCATGCCAGCGAGCACGCCGGGCAGCGCCAGCGGCAGCGTCACGGTGGCAAACACCTGCCAGGGCGCGGCGCCAAGCGTCTCGGCGGCCTGCTCGAGCCGTCGGTCCACCGCCTCGATCGAAAGCCGGATCGGGCGCACCAGAAGCGGAAACGCCATCACGCCGCAGGCCAGCGCCGCGCCGGTCCAGCGGAACGCGAACACGATGCCGAGATGCTCCGCAAGCCAGGCGCCGAGCGCGCCGCGCCTGCCGAAGTTGAGCAGCAGCAGGTAGCCGGTCACGACCGGCGGCAGCACCAGCGGCAGATGCACCAGCGCATCGAGCGCGGACTTGCCCCAGAAGCTGCGCCGCGCCAGGAGCCAGGCGAGCGCGATGCCGAAGGGGGTCGCCACCAGCGTTGCGACGACGGCGACCTTGAGCGAGAGCAGGATCGCCGTCCATTCCGTGGGCGAGATATCGAACACGTCGGAGAGGTCAGGTCGACGGCTTGACGAGATAGTTGAAGCCGTACTTCTCCAGCACCGCCTTGGCCGCCGACGAGTGCAAATAGTCGAGATATTCCTTTGCCTCGGGCTTTGCGGTCGTGGTGGCCGCTACCGGATAGATGATCGGAGGATGGGAATCGGCCGGGAAGGTGCCGACGATCTTGACGCCGGGCTCGACCTTGGCGTCGGTCGCATAGACGATGCCGAGGCCGGCTTCGCCGCGCGCCACCAGCGTCAGCGCCGCGCGCACGCTTTCGGCCATCGCGAATTTCGGTTCGGCCGCTTGCCACGCGCCGAGCTTTTCCAGCGCCGCCTTGGCGTATTTGCCGACCGGAACCGACTTGACATCGCCGGTCGCGATCCTGCCGTCGCCGGCGAGCTTGGCGAGGTCGAAGCCGGGAGCGATCGCGACGTTGTCGATCTTCGAATCCTTCGGCGCGATCAGCACGATGCTGTTGCCGAGCAGGTTCGCCCGCGTTGGCTCGTTGATGGTCTTCTTGGAAACCGCATAGTCCATCCAGTCGGTGTCGGCGGAGACGAAGATGTCGGCCGGCGCGCCCTGCTCGATCTGCTTGGCAAGCGTCGAGCTGGCGGCATAGCTCGCATTGACCTTGACGCCGGTCCTGGCGGTGAAAGCATTGTCGATCTCGTCCAGCGCGTTTTTCATCGAGGCGGCGGCAAATACGGTCAGCGTCTTGTCCTGCGCGAGGGCAGGCGGCGCGGCGGACCCGCAAAGGATCACGAGGGCGGCAACAATTCCGGCAAGTCTGGTCATCAAAAGCGCTCCGATGCGGATCGGCGCGCGCAGGAGCTGCGCGCCAATCAGGCGTTGGCTGAACGGAAAGCGACGGGCGGAAGCGCCGTTCCGGTATTCCTTTAAGGCTTACGGCCGTTGGAATGTCGCGCGAAAAACCATAACAGGCCGCTTCAGCCGGCAAAAGCCCTCATTCTGCCGCGGGCAGGATGGCGACCGAGATCGCGCCTTCCCGCACGCTTGAGACTTGCAGCACGAACGGGCTTGCCGCCAGCTCGACCTTGATGGTCTTGCGGATGCCCGCGCAGTCGGTGGCGCCGCTGAAAGCCTTGGGCTTGAGGAAATGCCCGTCCTGCGCCACGTCGATCCACGCGCCGGCCGAAAGGCTCACGGTGTAAAGCCCGGCCTTGGGCGGATTCTTGAACGCGAGAAAGCCGGCGAAGGTGCCGTCCTTTGGCGCGCGCTCCGGCGGGGTCGGCAGCTTCGCATCGAGCGGGGCGACCAGCGACAGCGTGATCGCCGAAGAAGGCAGCACCGCCTGTTCGCTGCCCGAGGCGAGCGCGGGGCGGTTTGGCGCCGTCAGCGCCGCGCGCGCCGGCTCGATATTCCACTTGAACTTGTCGCAGCCGCTCGGCTCCTCCGCGGCGAGCGCGGATGCGGAGCCTGCGAGCAGCAGCGCGATCGGGAGAACGCGGCGCATCTTTCAGTCCACCGCGATCATCACGTCGGAGGCCTTGATGACCACGACGACGTGATCCTTGGCCTTGATGCCGAGCTCGTCGACCGCCTCGTTGGTGATCGCCGAGGTCACGGTCTGGCCGCCGCCGATGTCGACGCGGACATGCGCCGTGGTCGCGCCCTTCTTCACGTCGATGACGGTGCCCTTGATCTGGTTGCGTGCACTGATGCGCATGAGTCTTCCTCGCGAGGTTGGGCCGCGTGACACGCGCCGCGCGGGCCGGCTGGGATGGCGGTGAAAGCATTTCGGGACCATCGTCCCGGTCGAGAGGGGCGCTTACGGCGCCGCGCCGGATTATTGTAGCGCCGTTTGTGACCGAAATAAAATGCGCGCGATGCGCCTATTTGCCGGCCTGTTTCCTTGCCTATTTCCTGGCCTCGCTCCTGGCGCCGTTCTTCGCGTCCGGCGCGTTCAAGACCTGCTTGCAGGCCGCGGGCAGTTGCGCCAGCGTGATGGCGGGTTTCGGCTTGGGCGGCTCCTTCGGCGGCGGCGGATGCAGGACGGAATCCTTGAACCAGTAGCCGAGCTCGGACTCCGCGCAGCCTTCGTCGCCGGATTGCGACGGCTGGCCCTCGCATTCGGCACTGCCGGACGGACAGGCCATGCGGATGTGGAAGTGGTAGTCGTGGCCCCACCACGGCCGGATCTTGTAGAGCCAGCTGCGGTCGCCCCTGGCCTCGCGGCACAGTGCCTTCTTGATCGCGGCATTGACGAAGATGCGCTGCACGCCCGCCTCCTGCGCCGCCGCGCGCAGCACCGCGAGATGTCCCGGCGTGAACACTTTCGGATCGATGTCGAGCCGGTCCTCGCGCACCATCATGGTCGCCGACATCTCCTCGCGCTGCTCGCGCGACAGCCGATGGTCGGGCATCGGCGTCAGCCAGATGTCGGCATCGAGCCCGATCTGGTGGCTGGCATGGCCCGACAGCGCGGGTCCCCCGCGCGGCTGGCCGATGTCGCCGACCAGGATGCCGGGCCAGCCGGCATCCTTGTGCGCTTTGGCCGCGAGCCGCTTCAGCAGCGCGATCATCGCGGGATGGCCCCAGTAGCGGTTGCGCGACAGCCGCATCACCTGCCAGGTGTCGCCGTCGAACGGCATCTGGTCGGCGCCGGCGAGACAGCCCTTCGAGTATGAGCCGATCGCGCGCGCCGGCATCGCCGCCGGCAACAGCCTGCGGGCGAACAACTGCTTGGCGGGGAGCTTGGGGTCGTTCGGATTGGCGAGCGGCGGCAACGGCTTCGGCTCGAGGCTGCCCTTGTCCTGCGCCAGCGCCGGCACGGTGTGGGCAAGCACGACAGCGAGCAGCAGGGAGATCAGGCTGAGACGAGGCGTCATCGGATCACTCTGGGAGCAAAAGACTAGTGTCCCGATTCCGAAGTTCGCATCATTCTGCGGCCCCTCGTTTGCGAACTTCGGAATCGAAGGGACACCTATTGAACTAGTGTGGCTTTGGTTCAGAAGTCCGCATGACGAACTCGCGGCGACAATGGCGCGAACTTCCGAACCGCCACACTAGCACGAAATCGGACGCAAGACGAACCGGCCGCCGTTGACCGCCCACAACCTGGCAGCGATCGGGTTGCGTCCGTCGTCCACTGCGATGCGCCCGCGCGTCGCGCCGGCTGCGCGTTCAGGTCATGGCAATCGTCGGCAAGGCAAACATTGCGTTAAGCCGCGATGTTAACGGTGGAATAACCTTGACGCCGATTGGGCAGATTTCAGGCGCTGCGGCCACGGGATTGCGGTCCGTTGCCTCTCCATTGGGCGCGCTGGCTGGGGTTTGTCCATGCATTCAGGAGTTGTATGCCGTGCCGGCGCGATATCGGTGCCCGGCGCGCGGGAACCGGCCGCGCGGACGCTCGCGCGGGCGCGCGCACCCGGAAAATCGAGATTACCAATTGTTCAGACACATTGGGGAGAACAGAGCACGCAGAACGCGAGTGCGATGGGAATGCCGGCGATGAGGCCGCAAAAGCAGAAGAACAAGAAACACGCGCCGATCCTCCGCAGGACTGGCCGGCCGGCGCGGCCGAACCCGAAGCTCCGCGCGGTCCCGCGGCGCGCCGAGGTCGAGGCGGGCGAGATCGAGCGCCGTCGCGCGGAAACAGAGGCCGCTGTTGCCGAGGCGCGCAAGTCGCACGAGCGGCTGCGCCAGGCGATCGACATCCTGCCGCAGGGCATCGTGTTCCTGGATTCCGAGGGGCGCTACATCCTCTGGAACAAGGAATATGCCGAGATCTACAGCCGCAGCGCCGACCTGTTCGAGCCCGGCGCGCGGCTGGAGGACACCATCCGCATCGGCGTCGCGCGCGGAGACTATCCGGAAGCAGTTGGCCGCGAAGAGGAATGGATCGCCGAGCGGCTGGCGAAGCTCTATCAGCCCGGCGAGCGCCACGAGCAGACGCTCGCCGACGGACGCGTGATCCTGATCGAGGAGCGGCTGACCGCCGATGGCGGCATTGTGGGCCTGCGCGTCGACATCACCGAGCTGAAGCAGCGCGAGGCCTCGTTCCGGCTGCTGTTCGACAGCAATCCGATTCCGATGATTGTCTGCGCGCTCGACGATCAGCGCATCCTTGCGGTCAACGACGCCGCGGTGGAGCATTATGGCTACAGTCGCGCCGGCTTCGAGACGCTGACCATCCGTGGCCTGCAGGCCTATGACAGCGATCCGCCCTGGGCCGAGGCGGCGTCCTGCGACGAGCAGGCGGCGCGGACCTGGAAGCATGTGAAGGCCGACGGCAGCCTGATCGACCTTGCGATCTATTCGCGCGAGCTCGTCTATGCCGGCAAGCCCGCGATGCTGTTGTCGCTGATGGACATTACCGAGCGCAAGCGCGCCGAGGCGCGGCTCGCCTTCATGGCCCAGCATGACGGGCTCACCAGCCTGCCGAACCGCACGCTGCTGCGCCAGCAGCTCGATGAGCTGCTTTTGCATTCCAAGCGCTCGACCGACAATGTCGCGGTCCTGGTGCTGGGGCTCGACAACTTCAAGTCGGTCAACGATTCGCTCGGCCACGGCGTCGGCGACAAGCTCTTGCGCAGCGTCGGCAGGCGGCTGCGGTCGACGTTGCGCGACGAGGACGTGGTGGCGCGGCTCAATTCCGACGAGTTCGCGGTCGTGCAGAGCGGCATCGCGCGCCCCGATGACGCCGCGCAGCTGTCACGGCGGCTGCTGGATGCGATCGGTGAGCCGTTCCTGCTCGACGGCCATTCGGTGGTCATCGGCGCTTCGATCGGCGTCGTGCTGGCGCCGGTCGACGGCGAGGATTCCGAACGGCTCCTGAAGAACGCTCATATGGCGCTGTCGCGCGCCAAGAACGATTCGCGCGGCGGCTTCTCCTTCTTCGAGGCGGGCATGGACGCGCGCGCCCAGAGCCGGCGCAAGATCGAGGTCGAGCTGCGCGAGGCGATCCAGCGCGACGTGCTCCGGCCGCACTACCAGCCGCTGATCGATCTTTCGAGCGGCCGCATCACCGGGCTCGAGGCGCTGGTGCGCTGGCCGCATCCGGAGCGGGGCATGGTTTCGCCGGCGGAGTTCATCCCGGTCGCTGAGGACACCGGCCTGATCAACGCGCTCGGCGGGCTGATGCTGCGGCAGGCCTGCATGGACGCGGCCAACTGGCCCGACGAGGTTCGCGTCGCGGTCAACCTGTCGCCGCTGCAGTTCCGCAACGGCAATTTGCTGCCGACCGTGATGGACGCGCTGAAGCGATCGGGCCTGTCGCCGGGACGGCTCGAGCTCGAGATCACCGAAACCTTGCTGCTGGAAAAGAGCAGCCAGGTGCTCGCGGCCCTGCATGCCCTGCGCACGCTCGGCGTCCACATCTCGATGGACGATTTCGGCACCGGCTATTCCAGCCTGAGCTATCTGCGCAGCTTCCCGTTCGACAAGATCAAGATCGACCAGTCCTTCGTGCGCGGCCTCGCCGCCAACCGCGAGGCGCAGGCGATCATCCGCTCGATCGTCAGCCTCGGCAAGGGGCTCGGCGTCATCATCACCGCCGAAGGCGTCGAGACCGAGGCCGAGCTGAAGTGCCTGCGCGCCGAGGGCTGCCAGGAGGGTCAGGGTTTCCTGTTCAGCGCCGCGCGGCCGAACGCCGACATCGTCAAGCTCCTGGAGGCGCAGTGCGGCGCCGACGCCGCGGCCGATCTTGAGGCCGCGATGGTGGCGTGAGGCGCGAGTGCCGGCGCTCAGGCTTCGTGGAGACGCCGCCGCGTGCCTTGTTCAAATGATAGGTCAGCGCCAGCGCCACGCAGTGGCGCAGCGCCGCTTCGGGCAGCTCGTCGCCGGCATCGAGCAGAATGCTGCGATTGCCGCCATAACTTAGCTCCGGATAGAGCTCGCGGAACGTTTCGACCAGACTGGTCTGGCAGTGAAAATAGATCGCGTATTGGTTGGGGACGGATTTGACCCCGTCGATGCGGACCGTGCTGCCGCTCTTGCTCGCGCTGGTCAGATAGCTCGGTTGTCCCCATTTCAGCGTTTCCTCGATCGCGCCGACGCCGTCGGTCCGCTGCGCGGTATCGAGGATCAGCCGGCGCAGCGCCAAGAGCCGGCTGCGCACCGGCTCCGGACAGGCAGCGAAGACGGCTGCGACCGCGGGATCGCCGATCGCGCGCTGGCGTTTCCTCACGGAATAGGCCTTTCACCGCGACGTTGGCGGTGTCGCGAGCTTTGCCGACAGGATCGCCTTGCCGGCATCCTCGTAATGGGTGTCGCGGGCCTGGATCTGCTGGTTGATGGCGTGGATGTCGCGAAAGCGCCGCTCGAACGGATTGGCGGCGAAGATCGCGGTCGCCCCTGACATGTGATATGCGGTGTCGACCACTGCGCTCGCCTGATGGATGGTCCATGTCGCGGCGATGCGCAACGCGACACGGTGCGCTTCGCTGATCGGCTGGCCGCTCGCGAGATCGCGCCACACCTCCGCGGCCGTGCCGTAGAGATAGGCGCGCGCGGCGCGCAGGCTCGCCTCGGTGCGCCCGATCAGGCCCTGCACCGCGGAGTTCTCGCGCATCGCCGACAGGCCCTGCGGCTGCTTGCTGCGCGCAAGCTCGATCGCCGCATCGAGGGTGGCGCGTGCCACCCCGAGCGCGGTCGCGGCAAAGCCCATGCTGAACACCATGTTGGTCGAGAGCTTGTACAGCGGTCCGTGCTCGCGCAGCGCCGCGGGGTCGTCGCGGAGTGCGGCGAACTTCTCCGGGATGAAGAGGTTCTCCACCGAATAGGAATCGGTCGCCGTTCCCTTCAGCCCGATCACGTTCCAGACGTCGTGCATGGTGGCGCTGGCCATCGGGAACAGGATGGTGCGGATTTCCGGCGAGCCGTCCTTCTTCTTGCGCGGGCTGCCGTCGGCCTCCACGACGCGGACATGCGCGCCGAGCCAGCTCGCCTGCCGCGAGCCCGAGGCGAAATCCCAGCGCGCATTGGCGAGGTAGCCGCCGGGCACCGCCTTCACCTCATGGGCGATCGCGCCCCAGGCCAAAATGCCGGGCGGCGTGTTGAAGATCTCGTTGGCGGCATCGTGATCGAGATAGGCGGCTGTCATGGCGCAGACCGAGCACTGGCCGAGGCACCAGGCCGTGGAGGCGTCGGCCTTGGCGATTTCCTCCTGCATCTGCATGAAGGTCTCGAGCGGGGCCTCGATGCCGCCAAAGCTCTGCGGCAGCAGCGCCCGGTAGAGGCCGTTCTCGATCAGGCCTGAGGTGACTGAAGGCGTTAGTCGCCGTGTCCGCTCGATCTCGTCGGCTTCGCTTGCAATCAGCGGCGCCAGCGCCCGCGCGCGCTCGACGACGTCAAGACCGGCCTGCCTGTTCATGCGTTTCCTGCCCTTTCTGGGTCTGTTGGAAGCGCGATGGTCGTCTATCTGGCGAAAGAGGGCAAGGTGGGGGGCGGGTGCAACCCGTTGGTCAATTTTGCGGCGTCCGAAGGGCGTCTACCCGCAATTCCAGACGGGCCCGATCGGCGTCCAGGTCCAGCACGGACCGAAGCTGCCGCCGTTATAGCGGCCGCGGAAAAACCCGGGTTCGCCGAAATAGTATCGGTCGCCATTGTACCAATAGGAGGGGGAATAATCCGGCATGCCCCGCGCGGCACCCTTCGGGCCAAAAACCGGAACGGCATTATTGGGCGGTTGGTGATAGCCGGGCAGGAAGCCATAGCCATGCCAGGCGGAGACGGGCCGCTTGTGAGCGGGCCGGCCCGACGTCATGGCAGGCCACAGCAGGATGATGACGATCGATGCAGACAATATGCGCGACATCGTCACAATATAGCCGGCCTGCCGTTCAAACACGACTTAATATCGAAAAGGCGTTTCGGGATCGCCGAGGCGATGACGGCATCACGCGCGCCGGACGCAGGTCGATGCCTCAGCTATCCACCTTGAGCGCGGCAATGAAGGCTTCCTGCGGGATGTCGACCTTGCCGAACTGCCGCATCTTCTTCTTGCCTTCCTTCTGCTTCTCCAGAAGCTTGCGCTTGCGCGTGATGTCGCCGCCATAGCACTTGGCCGTGACGTCCTTGCGCAGCGCGCGCACGGTTTCGCGCGCGATCACCTTGCCGCCGATCGCCGCCTGGATCGGGATCTGGAACATGTGCGGCGGAATCAATTCCTTCATCTTCTCGACCATGGCGCGGCCGCGGCCTTCGGCGCGGGTGCGATGCACCAGCATCGACAGCGCATCGACCGGCTCGCCATTGACCAGGATCTGCATCTTCACGAGATCGGCCGGCTTGTAGTCGGTGAGGTGATAGTCGAACGAGGCGTAGCCCTTGGAGACCGACTTCAGGCGGTCGTAGAAGTCGAACACGACTTCGTTGAGCGGCAGGTCGTATTTCACCATCGCGCGCGAGCCGACATAGGTGAGCTCCTTCTGCGCGCCGCGGCGGTCCTGGCACAGTTTCAGCACGCTGCCGAGATATTCGTCGGGCGTGAGGATGGTCGCCTCGATCCAGGGCTCCTCGATCTCGGCGATCTTGACCACGTCGGGCATGTCGACCGGATTGTGGATCTCGATCATCGAGCCGTCGGTGAGGTGCATCTTGTAGATCACGCTCGGCGCGGTCGCGATCAGATTGAGGTCGAACTCGCGCGACAGCCGCTCCTGGATGATTTCCAGGTGCAGAAGCCCGAGGAAGCCGCAGCGGAAGCCGAAGCCGAGTGCAGCCGAGGTCTCCATCTCGAAGGAGAAGCTGGCGTCGTTCAGCCTGAGCTTGCCCATCGCGGCGCGCAGCGATTCGAAGTCGTCGGCGTCGACCGGGAACAGGCCGCAGAACACCACCGGAATCGCCGGCTTGAAGCCCGACAGCATTTCCGAAACCGGGTTCTTGTCGTCGGTGATGGTGTCGCCGACGCGGGTGTCGGCAACCTCCTTGATCGCGGCGGTGATGAAGCCGATCTCGCCGGGGCCGAGCTCGTCGACCTGCTGCATCTTCGGCGTGAAGAAGCCGACGCGCTCGACGTCGTAGGCCGCCTTCGTGCCCATCATGCGGATGCGGCTGCCCTTCTTCATCACCCCGTCGACGACGCGGATCAGGACCACGACCCCGAGATAGACGTCGTACCAGCTGTCGACGAGCAGCGCCTTCAGCTTGCCGTCGCGGTCGCCCTTCGGCGGCGGCAGGCGGGTGACGATCGCCTCCAGCACGTCGGGAATGCCCTGGCCGGTCTTGGCCGAGATCATGACCGCGTCGGAAGCGTCGATCCCGATCACGTCCTCGATCTGCTGCTTGATCTTGTCCGGCTCGGCCGCGGGCAGGTCGATCTTGTTGAGGACCGGCACGATCTCGTGGTTGTTGTCGAGCGCCTGATAGACGTTGGCGAGCGTCTGCGCCTCGACGCCCTGGCTCGCATCGACCACCAGCAGGGAACCTTCGCAGGCCGCCAGCGAGCGCGAGACCTCGTAGGCGAAGTCGACATGGCCCGGCGTGTCCATCAGGTTGAAGATGTAGTCCTTGCCGTCCTTGGCGCGGTAGTTCAGCCGCACCGTCTGCGCCTTGATGGTGATGCCGCGCTCGCGCTCGATATCCATGGAATCGAGCACCTGCTCCTTGCCCGCCATTTCGCGGTCCGAAAGCCCGCCCGTCATCTGGATCAGGCGGTCGGCCAGCGTCGATTTGCCATGGTCGATATGGGCGACAATGGCGAAGTTTCGGATGTTGGAAATGGGGGTGGTCGTCATGGGGCGCGGGATAGCATTCGCGCTGTGGCGCGGCAACCTTATTGCCCACGTTTGGCCGGGTTTCCTCACGCCAAGCTGATTCCACTTGCGCCGAAAACGCGCTACGCACGGGGGCGCGGGATGAGGTTCTGCGAGGCTCGGAAAGCACCATGTCGACAGCGTCACTTGTTCCGGCCATCGCGCGCCGCCGCAGGCGTCTGAGCTTCCGGCGGCTGGCGGCGTGGCTGGTCCAGCGCGCCACCGACCCGGCCACCGATTTCTGGCTGGTGGTCAGCTTTGCGCTTCTGCACGGCGTGTTGTGGACGCGGATCCTGACCGAGCTGAAGGCCGCGCAGGACGTCCACATGGATGTCGCGGAAGCCTTCGCCTGGGGCCAGAAATTCCAGCTCGGCTACGGCAAGCATCCGCCGCTCTCAGGCTGGATCGCCGGGCTCTGGTTCGACTTCTTTCCGGTCACGGACTGGGCGACCTATGCGCTGGCGATGACCACGCTCGGCATCGGCCTGGTGCTCTGCTGGTTCATCGCGCGCCAGGTCGTCGACCGCCGCCGCGCATTCTTCGTCGTGGTGATGCTCGCGCTCTACCCGATCTTCAATTTCAAGGGCTTCAAGTACAACCCTGACCTGTTGCAGCTCGTCACGCTGCCGCTGGTGGTGCTGGCCTATCTGCATGCGTTCAGGAGACGCAGCGCGCTGAGCGGCGTCTGGCTTGGGCTTGCGGGCGCGGCTGCGCTGATGACCAAATACTGGGTGCTGACCATGATCGGCGCCATCGGCCTTGCCGCGCTGATCCACCCGGATCGGGCCAAATTCCTGGCCTCGCCGGCGCCATGGATTGCGATCGCAACCATGCTGGTGGCGATGATCCCGCATTTCCTCTGGGTCTACAGCGTCGACTTCCTGCCCTTCACCTATGCCGGCGACGTCTATGGCCTGTCCGATCGGAGCCTGAGCGCGCGGCTCGTGCTCGGCTATGTCGGTCACAACCTCGCGCTGCTGGCGCTGCCGGTCGCGCTCGCCGGGCTCGCGCTGTTCTGGTTCAAGCCGCGGCTCTCGCAGGCCTGGTACGCCGGTGCCAACCCGGGCGTCAACGCGTCGCAGGCGCTCAATGTCTGGCTGATCCAGGCCATCGTCGCCGTCGGTCCGCCGCTCGGCGGGCTCGCGTTTGCGATCTACATGAAGACCGACTGGGGGATATCGCTGTTCTTCCTGGTGCCGCTGGCGCTGGTCGCGCTGCCGCGGCTGCGCGTGCATCGCTGGGCGCTGTTTCGCCTGACCGCGATCTGGCTGGTGGCGACGCTCGTGACACTGGCGGCCGCGCCATGGATCGCCGAGCACGAGATCGCGACCAACCCGAACGGCGCCAACAGTTACGGCGCGCGCTCGCAACTCGCGCGCGAGCTGACGCAGGTCTGGCGCGACCGCTTCGGCTCGCGCTGGGCGGTCGTCGCCGGCACCACCGAGGTCGGCGAGCCCATGACCTTCTACAGCCCCGACCATCCGGCGCCGCTCACGCCGGGCGAGATCTGGTCGTCCGGCCTGACCTCGCTTGAGGAGGCCAAGCGGCTCGGCTTCATCGGCGTCTGCGACACCACCGACGGGCGCCTGCACATTTGCGAGGACTGGATGGCGAAGAACGGCAAGGATGCCGAACAGCTCGTGATGACAACGCAGCGCTTCTTCCGCGGCCATCCGGGGCCCGCGATCAACTGGAAGATCTACATCGTGCCGCCGGCGAAGTAGCTCGCACCGACCCGGACAAGCGAGAGACGAGAGGGTGGGCAAAGCGAAAGCGCGCCCACCATTTGAGCCGTCGGGTATTGACGCTAGGCACGGCGCAAGCGCGCCTTTGCCCACCCTGCGCGGCGGAAGGCCTACGTGCCTTCCTCGTTGAACTTGCTGGCGACGAGCTCGGTGATGGCGCTGATCGCGGCTTCGGCGTCCGGGCCGATCGCCGACACCACGATGGTGGTGCCGGGCGCCGCCGCCAGCATCATCAGCCCCATGATCGAGGTGCCGCCGACGGTTTCGCTGCCGCGCGTCACCCAGACCTCGGCGTTGAAGCGCTCGACGGTCTGCACGAACTTGGCGGAGGCCCGCGCATGCAGGCCGCGCTTGTTGACGATGAGAAGCTCACGGGAGACGGCGCCGGCGGGCACGCTCGGCCCGGGAATATGCTCGGGCGAGGCGTCGTCGTCGTTCATTTGCCGGCAAGGACTCGGCTTGCGATCGTGACGTATTTGCGGCCCGCCTCCTGCGCCATCGCGATGGCGTCGGGCAGCGAGCGCTCCTCGCGCACCTTGGCGAGCTTGACCAGCATGGGAAGGTTGATGCCTGCGAGCACCTCGACCTTGGGGCGGCTCATGCAGGAGATCGCGAGGTTGGACGGCGTGCCGCCGAACATGTCGGTCAGGATGGCAACGCCGTCGCCGGAATCGACGCGGTTGACCGCCTCGATGATATCGCTGCGGCAGAGATCGGCGTCGTCTTCAGCTCCGATCGTAATTGCTTCAATTTGTTTCTGTGGACCCATGACGTGTTCGAGCGCGGCCTTGAACTCGTCGGCAAGGCGCCCATGGGTCACCAGTACTAGGCCAATCATCGGAAACTCCTCGCGGGTGCTTTGGTGCACCGCACGAACGCGCCACTTTGACCATCCAGAGCCCCCGCGCAAGAGGGGATCTTCGCGTTTCTCCCGGAATCTGACCTGAGAAGAGGGAGTGGCGCCGGTCTATTCGGTGGCGATAGTGGGGCTCATATGGTTACCAATTCCCTTCAAGCAATCGCCTGAAAGGTTAACGGAAGATGAACTTTCGGTTGTCGTCAGCGCCGCGACAACCAGCGGAAGGGGTGCGAAGCCTGATGGCACCGGGATTCGCGGTATTTTGACACCGAACATGGTGGTGACAAGGGCGTGCCGCGGCGGCAGCCGTTCGGCATCGGGTGCGGCGAGATCAACCACGAGGCCGATTGTCGCCTCGGCCACAAAGTCGCAGCGGCGGATGCCGAGCCCGCGGATCTCGATCAGGCTTTCGAGTTCGCGCGCGGGCCGGGCGACCAGCACATCGCCCCGCGCATCGACATGGAGCCGGTCGTCGCCGACCAGGACGGTCGGCGGGATCTGGCCGGACCGGCCGGCCAGGATCAGGTCGAAGGCGAGGCGCGATTTGCCGGCTCCCGAGGGGCCGCGGATCAGCACGGCGCGTGCGCCGACCAGGACAGCGGAAGCGTGGATGGTGGGGCCAGTGCCCCCACCGGCGGTCCCGCTCATAGCGCCGGCAGCCTGACCACGAAGCGGGCGCCCGCCACGGTGGTCTCGCCGTCGGCGTTCAGCGGCCCGACCCGGTTCTCGGCCCAGATGCGCCCGCCATGGGCCTCGATGATCTGCTTGGAGATCGATAGGCCGAGGCCCGAATTCTGGCCAAAGCCCTGATGCGGCCGATCGGTGTAGAAGCGCTCGAAGATGCGCTCCAGCGCATCGGGACGGATGCCCGGGCCGTCGTCGTCGACCACGATCTCGATCTCGGCGCGCAGGCGGCGGCAATGGATGCGCACCTTGCCGCCGGGATCGGAGAACGACTGCGCGTTGGAGAGCAGGTTCGAGATCACCTGGCCGAGCCGCGAATCATGGCCTGGCACCGAGAAGGCGTCGAGCGGGCTGCGGCCCTCGAAGCGCGCCTCGACGGCGACGTCGTGGCCGAGCCGGGTCTCGTTGGCGACCGAGGTCAGCGTGGTCAGGAGGCGGCGCAGATCGACCGGCGCCATGTCCTGGCGCTGCAGCTCGGCGTCGAGCCGGCTGGCGTCGGAAATGTCCGAGATCAGCCGATCGAGCCGCTTGACGTCGTGCTCGATCACGGCGAGCAGGCGCGCTCGGCTGTTGTCGGTACGCGCCAGCGGCAGCGTCTCCACCGCCGAGCGCAGCGAGGTCAGCGGGTTCTTCAATTCGTGCGCCACGTCGGCGGCGAACATCTCGATCGCCTCGATGCGGTTGTAGAGCGCATCCGTCATGTCGCGCAGCGCGCCGGAGAGATGGCCGATCTCGTCGCGGCGGCGGGTGAAGTCGGGGATCTCGACGCGGGTCTTGATGCGGCGGCGGACGCGCTCGGCGGAATCGGCGAGCCGGCGCACGGGACCGGCGATGGTCGAGGCGAGCAGCAGCGACAGCACGATCATCACGGCGGAGGCGACGCCGCCGACCTTCAGGATCGCGAGCCGCTCGGCGGTCACCATCTGGTCGATGTCGTCGCCCTGCGTGGAGAGCATCAGCGCGCCGTGGATCGCGCGTGAACGCAGCACGGGCACGGCGACCGAGACGATCACCTCGCCGCGCGAATTCACGCGTACCATGGAGCGCTTCTGCCCCTTGAGCGCGTCGGCGACCTCCTGATAGCCGTTGCCGTTCTCCGGCCCGAGCTCGCGGTACAGCGGCAGGTCGCCGCGGTTCAGCCAGGTGCGGATTGCGATCATCGCGCGCTCGGCGACGTTCGGCTGCTGCGAGGCCGGGGTCGGCAAGTCGAAGCGCAGCACGTTTTCGAGATTGCGGCTGTCGAGCAGCATCCCGCCGCCCGGATCATAGATGCGCGCCCGGGTCTTGGTCGGCGAGATCAGCGTGCGCAGCACCGGCGCGACGCGTTCGGGGTTGATCGGGAAGTCGAGGCCGGAGGATTCGTCCGGCGCGGTGTAGGTTTCGCCGGGCTTCAGGTCGAGCAGCCGGTCGGGATCGATGGTGATGGCGTTGGTCTGCACGGTGGCGGAAGCCGCGATCGCGCCCGCGATGATCTCGGCCTGTACCAGCAGGCTCTGCGCCCGCGCGTCGATCAGGCCGGCGCGAAACTGCGACAGATAGAGCACGCTCGCCACCAGCGCGAGGAGACCCGCGATGTTCAGCGAGACGATGCGGCGCGTCAGGCTCGAAAACGAGAGCGTGAAGAGGAACTGCCCGGCGCGGCTCAGCCAGCGCAGCGGCCGCCAGCCCGTAACCTTCGGGCTGTCGGCGACCGGACTTTCGAGCACGAGCGACGTCGAGGCGTCCTCGCTGCTTACGCCCGGATCAGGCTGCGTTCGATCAAGCAAGATAAAGGTCCCGCGATGTGCGCTGCCGTCACACCCTACCTCAGACTGACGGTGCCGTCAGTCTGCAAACCCGCATCGGCGGAATGCAATCAGGTTTCCTTGAACCGGTAGCCGACGCCGTACAGGGTCTCGATCATCTCGAACTCGTCGTCGACCATCTTGAACTTCTTGCGCAGCCGCTTGATGTGGCTGTCGATGGTGCGGTCGTCGACATAGACCTGGTCGTCATAGGCGGCGTCCATCAGCGCGTTGCGGCTCTTCACCACGCCGGGCCGCGTCGCCAGCGCCTGCAGGATCAAAAATTCGGTGACGGTCAGCGTCACCGGCTCGTTCTTCCAGGTGCAGGTGTGCCGCTCCGGATCCATGCGCAGGAGGCCGCGATCGAGCGCCTTGGCGTCATTCTCCTTCGGCACCGCGGTCGGGTCCTTCGGCTGCGAGCGGCGCAGCACCGCCTTCACGCGCTCGACCAGGAGACGCTGCGAGAACGGCTTGCGGATGAAATCGTCGGCGCCCATTTTGAGGCCGAACAATTCGTCGATCTCTTCATCCTTGGAGGTCAGGAAGATCACCGGCAGGTCGGACTTCTGCCGGAGTCTGCGCAGCGTCTCCATGCCGTCCATGCGCGGCATCTTGATGTCGAGGATCGCAAGATCGGGCTGGCTGGTCCGAAAACCGTCGAGCGCCGAGGCGCCGTCGGTGTAGGTCATGATGCGGTAGCCTTCGGCTTCCAGCGCGATCGAAACGGATGTCAGAATGTTGCGGTCGTCGTCGACCAAAGCGATTGTGGGCATGAGCCTGCTTTCAGATAGAGAGTTGCTGAAACGGCGGACTATCCAGCGATGCGCCGCACATTAGGGCTTCGAACGCGGTCCAACGAGCAATGCAAGCTGGGCTGAAGTGTGACCGAGTTCCATAAAAACGCCTAGCACCCGGCTGGACGTCCCGACCCATCGTGACGCTCGTTTACCCGAGAAAAGGGCCTTATTGCAACAGGATGACAGGTAAAAAAACATGCAGCCGACCGCTGATTTCGACCCGAAAAGGCTTGCAAAATCGCTGCTGCGGCGCCGACGCGAGGGCGCGCTTGGGACCCTGATGACCGGAACGGGCGATCCCTACTGCTCGCTGGTCAATGTCGCAAGCCATGCCGACGGCTCGCCGATCCTGCTGATTTCGCGCCTTGCCGTGCATACGCGAAACATCCTGGCCGACAACAGGGTCTCGCTGATGCTGGACGAGCGGGCCGCCGGCGACCCCCTGGAAGGCGCCCGGATCATGCTGGCGGGTCACGCCGAGGTGGCGGCTGCGGAGGAGGCGGACACCCTGCGCCGGCGCTATCTGAACGCGCATCCCGCGGCCGCGGAATTTGCGGATTTCGCGGATTTCTCCTTCTTCCGGATCAGGCCGTCCGGCGCCCATCTGGTGGCGGGATTCGGGCGGATCATCGACCTCGAGCCCGCGCAGTTCCTCACCGATATCAACAACGCCGCTGCGCTGGTCGAGGCCGAGCAGGGCGCGGTCGAGCACATGAACGAGGACCATCGCGAGGCGCTCGATCTCTACGCGACCCGATTGCTCGGCGCCGAGCGTGCGGAGTGGCGCTGCACCGGCTGCGATCCGGAAGGCCTGGACATGCAGGCGGGCCGCGCCACGCTGCGGCTCGATTTTCCGCATCCGGTGACGACGCCGGGCGAGCTGCGCAAGATGCTGGTCGACCTGGCGGCGAAAGCGCGCGAGCAGTGAGGGTGGCATGACAAGGGCTCGACGCGGCGTGTCGCGCGTGCATCCGCGCTGGTTGCGCAGGGCAGGGTCGTGTCTTGTCATGATGTGAAAAACATCACGCCGTCATGCTTAATTTTTGCGCCGCAGCAGACGGCCGGCAAAGGCGTCGCGGCCCGTTGTCGCGCCGCTCCGGCCGTGCATGGCAGCATGCGCCGCGGCAAGTCATTGAGCGAAATCAAGGACTGCTGCAGAATAAACCAAAACATGCGGGATCGGCTTGGCAACCGCAACGTTGCCAAGTAATAGGTCGCCGGATCGGGCCCGCAGGGCTATGCTATGTTTGACGGTCACCGCGGCGGCGGGCGCGTTTGGCGGCATTCGCACCCAGGAAAACGCGGCTTCGAGGAGGATCCTTCGTGCAAGAGACGGGCGTGCATAACGGTGCTTTCGGCGCCGACAAATTCGGCTTCAAAAAGCTCAAGGCGGTGCACTGGAATTTCGGCGCGCCGCAGCTCTATGAACATGCGCTGCGCACGGGCGAGGCCGTGCTCTCCTGCGATGGCGCGCTCTGCGCCGACACCGGCGAGTTCACCGGCCGCAGCCCGAAGGACAAGTTCACGGTGCGCGACGCGACCACCGACAAGAACATGTGGTGGGCCGGCAACCAGTCGATATCTGCAGCGCAGTTCGAGGCGCTGTATCAGGACTTCCTCAAGCATGCCGAAGGCATGACGCTGTTCGCGCAGGACCTCTATGGCGGCGCCGATCCGACCTATCGCATCAGGACGCGCGTCTTCACCGAGCTCGCGTGGCACTCGCTGTTCATCCGCACGCTCTTGATCCGCCCCGACGTGAGCGAGCTTTCCGGCTTCGCGCCGGAGCTCACCATCGTCGACCTGCCGAGCTTCCGTGCCGATCCCAAACGTCATGGCGTGCGCTCGGAGAACGTCGTGGCCATCGATTTCGCCCGCAAGATCGTCCTGATCGGCGGGTCTTATTATGCCGGCGAGATGAAGAAGAGCGTGTTCACCACGCTGAACTATTATCTGCCCGAGCGCGGCGTGATGCCGATGCACTGCTCGGCCAATGTCGGACCCGACGGCGACACCGCGATCTTCTTCGGCCTGTCCGGCACCGGCAAGACCACGCTCTCGGCCGACCCGAAGCGCACCCTGATCGGCGACGACGAGCATGGCTGGGGTCCCGACGGCATCTTCAATTTCGAGGGCGGCTGCTACGCCAAGTGCATCAAGCTGTCGAAGGAGGCCGAGCCCGAGATCTATGCGGCGTCGAAGCGCTTCGGCGCCGTGCTGGAGAACGTCGTGCTCGACGGGCGGACGCATCTGCCTGATTTCGACGACGGCTCGAAGACCGAGAACACCCGCTCGGCTTATCCGCTCGATTTCATCCCGAACGCCTCGCGCACCGGCCGGGCGCCGCATCCAAAGAACCTGGTGATGCTCGCGGCCGACGCCTTCGGCGTGATGCCGCCGATCGCCAAGCTCTCTCCGGCGCAGGCGATGTATCACTTCCTGTCCGGCTACACCGCGAAGGTCGCGGGCACCGAGCGCGGCCTCGGCAACGAGCCGCAGCCGGAATTCTCGACCTGCTTCGGCTCGCCGTTCCTGCCGCGCGATCCGTCGGTCTACGGCAACCTGCTGCGCGACCTGATCGCGAAGCACAATGTCGATTGCTGGCTGGTCAACACCGGCTGGACCGGCGGAAAATACGGCGTTGGCCGGCGCATGCCGATCAAGGTGACGCGAGCGCTTTTGACCGCGGCGCTGGACGGCAGCTTGCGCAATGCCGATTTCCGCACCGACAAGTATTTCGGCTTTGCGGTGCCGACCTCGCTGCCCGGCGTCGAGCCGCACATGCTCGATCCCGTCAAGACCTGGGCCGACAAGGCCGAGTTCGACAAGACCGCGCGTGCGCTGGTCGGCATGTTCCAGAAGAATTTTGCCAAGTTCGAGAGCTCGGTCGATGCCGACGTGCGCGCCGCCGCGCCCGAGGTGAAGCTCGCGGCGGAGTGACGCGTTAGCGTCATTCCGGGGCGTGCGACAGCACGAACCTCAGATGCGCCATTGCGCATCGGGGAATCTCGATGCGATGGAAATCGAAAAGGGCGGTCGTTCGGCCGCCCTTTTGCGTTTTGCCTGCCGGTGCATTTTGTCTGCCGGTGCATTTTGTCCGCCGGCGCCGCCCGCTTAACTCCGCATCAACCTAGATCGCCTCTAGTGTCCTGATACCGCAGTTCGCAATTCGCGGACGCCTGAACCCGCCACGCTGGTGGCGATCGCGGTTGGTCGGGGAAGGGCACGGCATGGGTGATATTCTCAGCGTTCTCCAGAGTGCCTATTCGTCGGCGCCGACGGCGAGCCCTCCGGTCAAATACACCCCGGTCGATGCCAAGAGCTATCAGGGGAGCTGGAGCGGCACCTACTCGAACAATCAGAAGTTCGAGCTGACGATCTCCGAGGTCAACGGCTTCCGCGCCCAGGTCAAGTATCAGAGCGGCGGCACCGTTCAGTACCAGCAGGTGCTGATCGGCAATTCCTCGTTCCGGATCGGCGACACCAAATTCGTGCTGACGGGATCGGGCACCGCGACCGTCGCCAACGCCGTCACCGACCCCGTGAGCGGCCAGACCAGCCTGGTCAAGGGCAACGCCACGCAGGCCACCTGAGCCGGGCGGCCGAAATCCTCACAGCCGGCCAAGCCAGGCGAACCAGCCGAAATCGAGCGGCAGCAGGATCACGAATGTGATCGCCGCCAGCGCGAGACAAAGGCGCAGCGCCAGGCCAGGCGGCACCGCGCCCATCTCCAGCGCCACCACGATCGGGGCGGCCTGATAGGGCAGCACGGTGGTTGAGAAGCCGATCACCTGGATCATCAGCACGGTCAAGAGCGGCAGGCCGGTGGCATCGGCAAAGCTCTGCGCCAGCGGCGTGTAGAGCGCCGGCACGCCATTGGCGGTGACGATGAAATTGAACAGCGTCGTGATCCCCGTCAGCATGAGGAAGTTCGCAAAGGGCGATGCCTTGTCGAACGGCGCCAGCGCCACGATGGCGCGGCCGACGAGCTCGCCAAGGCCGGACCTCGCCACCACCGCCGCAAGCCCGAGGATCGCGGCGATATAGATCAGCGTGCGCAGGTTGGCGTTGTCAGCGAAATCGTCGGCGGACAGCACGCCGATGCGCGGCATGAGGCAGATCACGGCGGCGATGAGCCCGACCCAGGCCGGCGCTATGCCGTGCAGGCTGTCGGTCATCCAGAGCGCCAGCGTGGCGCCGAGGAGCACGATCAGCCGCCGCTCGGCCGGCGAGAACGGCGCGGCGCTGCCCTCGAGGCTGGCGAATTTCACGGTCGCCGGACAGAGCAGGTAGATGCAGCCGGTCAGCGCCACCGCCTTGGCAAGCCCGAGCACGGGCGCGTGCAGCACCAGATAGGGCAGGTAGGCCAGATGGATCTGGTAGCTCGCCTCGATCGCACCGGCCATCACCTGGTTGGGCACGTTCGACGGCAGGATCGAGCAGGACAGCATGAAGGTGCCGAATCCGACGGCAAGGCCGAGACCATAGCGCCCGGGGTTGCCCGCGCGCAGGCCTGCCCGGTCGGCCAGCGCCATCACGCCCGGCATCAGCAGCGCGATGCGGCCCATGTTGGAGGGCATGATGAAGGCGAGGGCGTAGGTCAGCAGCACCACGCCGCACAACAACCGCAGGTAGGAGCCGCGCAGCCGGTGGGCCAGGGCGCGCGCCATGCGATCGGCAAGCCCGGTCTTGCGGATCGCGCCGCCCAGCACGAAGCCGCTCAGCACCAGCCAGAAGGCGGCGGAGGCGAAGCCGGAGAACACGGTGGCGGGGCTCGCCACGCCGGTCACCGTCGCCAGCGCAAAGAAGATCAGCCCGGTGAGATATTCCGGCAGCGCGCGCGTCGCCCACAGGGCGATGGTCATCGCCACGATCGCACAGGTCAGGACCAGCATTCGTGCGCTCTCTCACACGCCTCGTTATCGGTCGCGGGTAGATAGCACGGCGAATCCGGTGTGAGTTCCCCTATCGATGCTGTGCGCGGGGCCGGCGCCGGCATGGCCGGCGGATGCCAGCGCAGCATTGTGCTGCGGCCGTCGCCGATCAGGCCTTGAAATAGGTGATCTGCGTCGTGCTTGCGAGCAGGCGCCCGTTCGGCGACCACAATTCGCCCGACTGGTCGCCATAACTCCTGTGAAAGATCTTTGCATCGGCCGCGCCCAGCGCGCGCGTGATGTTCTCGGCCTTGAGCTCCTCGACGCTGCTGTGGAAATAGGTCGTCAGCGACACCGTGCCGAACGGCACCAGCTCGCGCCTCGCATGGAAGATGCGCGCGAAGAACGCGTCCGACATCGCGGTGAGCGCCGGCATGTCGATCGGCCGCGGCACGCGGTCGGCGATCCAGAATTTGGACGTGGTGCTGCCGGGCGTCTTGTCGGCGCCGCCGAGCTTCGGCTCGCCCTCGACGAAGCGGAAGTCATATTGCTTGACCCAGGGCACCGTGACCTTCGTGTAAGGCGGGATCGTCTCGAACGGCGGTGCTTGCGGAAACGCCGCTACGGTTTGCGACCAGGACGGCCGGCGCTCGGCAAAGACGGCGGTCGCCAGCACCATCACCGCGTCGCGCTGCGTCAGCTCAACCGCCCAGTGCTGGCTCGACCGGTTGGCCCTGACCAGACGCAGGTCGAGGTCGAATTCGCCTTCCACGACCGCCGCGCAGTAGTTGACGGTCAGCGACACCGGATCGCCGGCGCGATCGGCGTGCTCCATCAGCGCGCGCAGGATGGTCGCCGCCGTGATGCCGCCGAACGGGCCGACGAACGCCCAGTAGTCCGGGCTGGTGCGGCCATGCCAGCGGCTGTCGCCGGCCCTCACCCGCGTCGCCTCGTCGAACAGATGCTCGGTTCTCGTCAGCATTGGGACTCGTTTGATATGTCAATCGTCATGCTTCGCCAGTATCGCCGCTGGCGCGGAAGAATCAATGATGTCTGAGGTAATGGATTTGAGGCGGGCTTGCGTCATCGCCCGCGAAAGCGGGCGATCCGGTATTCCGGGGCGCCGACATTGGAACTGAGGAGCCGCAGCGTACTGGATACCCCGCATTTCGCGGGGTATGAGAGCATTGCGCGATCCGGCCTGATTTGCCGGCAGCGCATCAGCGCGATTCTGCCTTTCGTCGTGCCATGCGCAGTCCGCGAGCTGGGGTAATCCGATCCCAGCCCCTCGCTACTCTGGGATTGATTCGGCCCAGCAAAGGAGACGCGCAATGGCCGACCGGAGGGAGGAGCCGCCCACAAACACTTCTCCTTCTACACCAGGAACGGACATTCCCCATCGAGGGTCCGACTGTCGCGAAGGGCCATAAGCGGAAGTCGCCGCTCTGCTCGATCACCTCGTCGCCACAGGCGGGCACTTGGCTGCGATGGTCATTCGGGCAGCCCGGCTCGCCGCAATGCTTCTTCCAATCGCGAGAGGTCTTCAGCACGCCGATAAGGGCCCGCCACGTCTTTGAGAGTGGAAATCCGCAGCGCGGGATTCAGTTGTCGCAGTCGAGCCATTGCCTTATGTGCTTGCTCCGGCCGTCCGGCCATTGCATTGCTTGCGGCAGCGATGCGTAATCCAAATGGAACGTCCGGATTGTCCTGCAATGCCATTGCCGCCCAGGATGCCGCCTCGTCATTGCGACCCAGGAAGAAATGTGCAACCGCGGTCCCGCCTCGCATCCCTGCCACCCACGGACCAAGTGGGCTCAGGCGCATGGCACGTGCGAAGCGCTCGAGCGCCGTTTCCGGCTCGCCGAGCCAGATTTTTACCCAGCCGCCGAAATTCCATGCCTCGGCCAAATTGGAATTGAGCACAAGCGCGCGATCGATCAAGGCGGCGCCTACTTCGAGATCGCGAGCAACAATCACCAATGCAAACCCGCTGGCGGCCAGCGCCATCGCGTCATCCTTGCCCAACTCAACCGCCCGTTGGGCGAGCCTCGTCACTTCGGCAATCTCGTTCGGAGTGCCTGAAAACCAGCCATTGTTCCTGGCAATGACGTAGCAAGAGGCGGCACGACCGTAGGCGGAGGCAAAATCCGGGTCGAGCTCGATCGCGCTGTTGAACAGGCGCAATGCCTCCTCGTTCGCTTGCCGGTTGCCAAACCGATAGAACGCGGCCAAGCCGCGTAAATAGAGGGCATAGGCGTCGAGACTCTCGGTCGGCTTGCGCCTGGCACGCTCGATCTCGGCTTTTTCCACCGCTGGCGCGATCGCCCCGACAACGCTCTCAGTCACCTGGTCCTGCAGATCGAAGATGTCGCTGAGACCACCATCAAACCGGTCTGCCCAAAGATGGGCTCCAGTGGCGGTGTCGACAAGCTGTCCCGTGATGCGCACCCGGTTGGCCGATTTGCGAACGCTACCTTCCAACACGTAGCGCACCCCAAGCTCGCGCCCGATCTGCTTCACGTCGACGGCGCGCCCTTTGTATGTGAAGCTCGAATTGCGGGCGATCACGAAGAGCTGGCGGAAATGCGACAGCGCGGTAATGATCTCCTCCACCATTCCATCGGCGAAGTAGTCCTGTTCCGGATCACCGCTCATGTTGGTGAATGGCAGAACAGCGATGGAGGGTTTGTCGGGGAGAGCGAGCGGCTGCGCAGTCTCGGTCGGCGGTTTTGTTGCTGGCGAAGAGCTTGGGCCGATGCGCACGCGCCAAGCCCGCATTGGTTCGGCGATATTCTTCAAGGATTGCGAACCCATATCCTCTAAGGTGCTCTCAACCTTGCCCCGAACCTGCCGATGAGCATCGTCGGAAATGCTAACACCACCCGGTTCTGCGATCCCTTCGAGACGCACTGCAATATTGACGCCATCACCAAAGATATCATCGTCTTCGATGATAATATCACCGACGTGAATGCCGATGCGAAATTCGATCCGCTTGACCTGCGGTACATCGATATTTTGTTCGGCCATGTCGCGCTGAATTTCGATGGCGCAGCGTACGGCATCTACGACGCTGCCGAACTCAACGAGAGCGCCGTCCCCGGTATTCTTGACGATGCGTCCGTGATGATCAATGATTTTGGGATCAAAAAGCGTCTTTCTAAGAGCTTTCAGTCGCGCTAGCGTGCCTTCTTCGTCGATCCCTATCAAGCGGCAAGAGCCCGCGACATCCGCCGCCAGAATAGCCGCCAGTCGCCGCTCCACGTGCTCGCTGCTCAAGATGTACCCCCGGGCTCGGGGAAATTGAATGTTCATATAGCACAATTGTGGGCCGACGTCCGGCTATGCCCCACGTCTGAAATGGGTCAACAGCGGTAAAGCTCAACCCGAGCAGATGTTTTCCGCTTCGCCCTCGAACTCGGACATTGCTCGATGTTGTCGGCATGTCTCAAACGGGCCAGACTCGGACATTCCCGGGGAGTTTCACTCGGGCGATATCAGTGGCCGGTGAGCGATGGCCGCGCGTCTCACTTACTTGAGAGTTCGTACGTACCGGTCGCCCTGCCACAACCCTGCCCCGTCCCGGCAACAATCGGCTTTCCACTCGTCAGCGGGACAAATTCGCCGCCGCCCGCGATACCCTTCCACTTTCCCGTACCCTGTAAGAACTTCCATTTTCCGCCACCAGTCGAGTCAAGCACCTGCTCGCCGACGACGAAGTCGCCGTCTGGGACCATGAACTTGCAGTAGCCGAGTCCGTTCCGCTGGGCGCCAGCGACGCTCACGACGCTGGCGCACTCGTACGTCGCGTTATCGAACGCTTTGTTCGCCGAGTTGCTGCGCGTGATCCCCTTGGTGTTAGCGCTCATAACGGTCACTTCCTCGGTAGCCGAGACGGTGGTCACCGTACTTGCTCCACAATTTGTAATATCGTAGGACTCCGCGGCATTGGCCGCTGCTGCTAGAGAACCTATTCCAGCAGCCAACACTAGAGTGGTGTAGGGTGTGCTCAACATCGCTCCCTCCCATCATATTGTCTGCGATTGCGCACCAGCTTTAGGGCGTGGCCGCCAAAGCGGACGTTGCCGGACTTTGCATAAGGACCCAAAGGCGGACTCATTCAATCACCTTGTCGGCGCGGGCGAGCAGCGAGGGTGGAATAGTGAGGCCGAGCGCTCTTGCGGTCTTGAGGTTAATCACCAGCTCGAACCGCGTCGCTTGCTCCACCGGCAGCTCACTCGGTCTGGTGCCGGCCAGAATCTTCGCGATCAGCTCTCCGGCCGAGGCTCCCATCTCGCCGAGGCTGGAACCGTATGACATGAGGCCGCCAGCGTCGACGAACTCACGGAACGCGAACATCGTGGGCAAGCGGTTCGTCACCGCGAACTCCGCGATCCGCTTCCGCTCCGCTATGAGGATCGGGTCGGGGTAGACGAACAACGCGTCGGGGTGCTCCTTCGCGACCGCGATCAAGGCGGTCCCAAGATCGGAGTCGCCCCAGGTCTGCAGGCGGTCCGCGGCCTGCACGTCGGTGATGTGGAGATCGATTCCCAGGCGCGGAGCAGCGTCCTGCGTCAGTTTGAGCCCGGGCGGGGCGTCGTCAGGGTCGGACAGGAAGGACACCCGGACCGCGTTCGGGACCGCCTCTTTGAGCAACTCGAGCCTCTTTGGGCTCAGCTCCGTAGTCATGCAGGTCACTCCGGTAAGGTTGCCCTCTGGTCGCGCGAGCCGAGTGACGTGCTCGAACGGGTCGCAAGAATGGATCACCAGCGGCGTCTCCTTCACCGCGTCGCTGACGATCCGGCTCGCCTTCGTGCCGCCAGTGAAGATGACGTCAACGTGGAGGCGCACTAACTCCGCTGCAAGTTCCGCCAATCGCTCGTATCCTCCGAACCGCGCTTCGATGACGAGGTTCTTTCCCTCGATGTAGCCGTGGTCGGCCAGCCGATCCAGAAGCGCGCGGGCAAGCGGACCGCCTGGAAACGACGGCTGCGGAGCATTAGGCGGGAGAAGATTTGGCGGGAGGACAAGCACCACGCCTACTCGATATACCTTTCCAGGATTCTGTGCCCAGCCCTCTTTGGCGGCGATCGGCGCGACGAAGATGCTGAGGGTCAGGGCAGCGACGAGCCACACTCTCTTGCGCCACATGATTGGTCTCCTTTCCTACGCCGCGCTGAATTAGTTGGGCGGCTGGAGGTCGGATCCATACAATAGAGGCACTTATACCACGCTTAGGCGCAAGGCAGACGATGGGCTTGCGCCGCAAAGTCTTGAGCCGCCCATGTCTCAGTTGGGTCAAACTGCGACATGGCCGCTTCGCCGAAACACGTCCGCTTCTCCCCCCGGACCGGACGCCGGTTAGCCGCTAAGGGGGCTTGAGCTCCGGGATCGGATTACAGAAGGGATCGAAAATCGGCTGCGCGTAAGATCGAAATTCGCGAGCCGATTCAAACTGATTTGGGCCGTCCAGTCCTCAAGCGAAAAATATTCCGCTTGAGCCGTCGGGCAAATCAGTGGCTCCAATCCGCCCGTCCTGCGCTCGATCCAGAGGGGCGCTTCGCGATCGTCACGAACGTTGGGTGCGGGATGCGATGGACGCGATCGGTATCGCAAGACGAACGATGCCAACGCGGACGGCGAAGTCGTGTGGTCCTGGCGTCTCGACGCTGGCATCAAGTTCGCGGGTAGTGACCCGCTGACGACGGTGACAAGAAAGCCCGATCACCGGGGAGAGCACGAAGGAAACCGTTAAAACCAATCGCGCGGGGAATGCCGTGATGTTGCGGCCTACCTGTGGTGACTAACTCGTGTGCTTTTCTTTGCTGCACGCGAGGCTGCGGGTGCGCCAAAGCACCCGGCATTCCCTGCGCCCTCTTGTTGTCGAGGGTACGATGCGAACAACTCGGGCGCGATCTGCGCGGCGAGAACGCGGAAACTCAGCCGCCGGCGAGACCCCGCTGCGCGGACAGCGTCGGTGTCGGCGCGGGGCGCACCGGCACGTTCCAGATCTCCTCGGCATATTCGCGGATGGTGCGGTCGGAGGAGAAGAAGGCCATGCGCGCGACATTGAGGATCGAGGCGCGGGTCCAGGCCGGCTGCACCTGCCAGCGTGCGTCGATGCCACGCTGCGCCGCGTGATAGCTGTCGAAATCGGCACTCACCATGTAGTAGTCGAGGTTGCGCAGCGCGTGCGCGATCGACGCGAAGCGGTCGGGATCGTCCGGGGAAAACGCGCCGGCGCCGATCGCGTTGATGGCGCGGGAGAGCCGCGGCGAGCGCCGGATTGCGTCGGTCGCATCCAGTCCCTGCTTGCGGCGGACCGTCACGTCCATCGCCTCCATGCCGAAGATCGCGATGTTGTCCGCCCCGACATGGTCGCGAATCTCGATGTTGGCGCCGTCGAGCGTACCGATGGTGATCGCGCCGTTGAGCGCGAGCTTCATGTTGCCGGTGCCGGAGGCCTCCATGCCCGCGGTCGAAATCTGCTCGGAGAGATCGGCCGCCGGGATGATCACCTCCGCGAGGCTGACATTGTAGTCGGGCAGGAACACGATCTTCAGCCGCCCAGCGACCACGGGGTCGTTGTTGACGATCGCGGCGACGTCGTTGATCAGCTTGATGATCAGCTTGGCGAAGCGATAGCTCGCCGCCGCCTTGCCGGCGAAGATCTTCACCCGCGGCACCCAGTCCTTCTGCGGCTCGTCCCGGATCGCCTGGTAGAGCGCGATCGCTTCGAGGATGTTGAGGAGCTGGCGCTTGTATTCGTGGATGCGCTTGATCTGCACGTCGAACAGCGCCGCCGGATCCACCAGCACGTCGAGCCGCTCGCTGATCAGCCGCGCCAGCATGGTCTTGTTGTGATGCTTGACCTTGCGGAACTGCTGCTGGAAGGCATGGTCGCTGGCGCGCGCCTCCAGGAGTTCGAGCCGCGAGGGATCGTCGAGCACGGCCTCGCCGCAGATCTCCCGCAACAGCTCCGTCAGCTTCGGGTTGGCGACCATCAGCCAGCGGCGGAAGGTGATGCCGTTGGTCTTGTTGGTGATGCGGCCGGGATAGAGGTGATGCAGATCGTGGAACACGGTGTCCTGCATCAGTTCGGAATGCATCGCCGAGACGCCGTTGATGCGATGGCAGCCGACGAAAGCGAGCTGTCCCATCCGCACCCTTCGGCCGCTGCGCTCGTCGATCAGCGAGACCGAGGCGCGGAAATCGATGTCGCCGGGGTAGCGTGCTTCCGCAAGCGCCAGATGGATGCTGTTGATGCGGTAGATGATCTCCAGGTGTCGCGGCAACAGCCGCTCGAACAGTTCGACCGGCCAGGTCTCGAGCGCCTCCGGCAGCAGCGTGTGGTTGGTGTAGGACAGGGTGGCGACCGTGATCTTCCAGGCCTCTTCCCAGCGGAAATTGTGCAGATCGACAAGGATGCGCATCAGCTCGGCGACCGCGAGACTGGGATGGGTGTCGTTGAGCTGCACCGCGGCCTTCATGGCGAGGCTGCGCAACTGGCCGTCGGAGGAGAGGTGCCGCTTCACCAGGTCCTGCAGCGAGGCCGAGACGAAGAAATATTCCTGGCGCAGCCGCAGTTCGCGCCCCGCCGGGCTTTCGTCATTGGGATAGAGGAACTTGCAGATCGCCTCGGCGCGGGCCTGCTCGGCGCTGGCGCCGAGATAGTCGCCGGAATTGAAGACATCGAGGTTGAGGGGGTCGGGCGACTGCGCCGACCACAGCCGCAGCGCATTGACGTACTGGCCGCGCCAACCGACGATCGGGGTGTCATAGGCCATCGCCTGCACGGTCTCGCCGGGATGCCAGATCGCGCGGTCGCGGCCCTTGTCGTCGACATGCTCGACGCTGCCGCCAAAATGCACGAGATAGACCACTTCCGGCCGCTGCAATTCCCAGGGATTGCCGAGCCGCAGCCATTCGTCCGGATATTCCTGCTGCCAGCCATGGCTGATGATCTGGCGGAACAGGCCGAAATGGTAGCGGATGCCGTAGCCGATCGCGGGGATCGACAACGTGGCCATGCTCTCCATGAAGCAGGCCGCCAATCGTCCAAGCCCGCCATTGCCCAGCGCTGCATCCGGCTCGCATTTGCGCAAGTCCGAGAGGCCGACGCCGAGGTCGCCGAGCGCGGCCTCGAACACCGGCATAAGCCCCATATTGTTCAGCGCGTCGGTGAAGAGGCGACCAATCAGGAATTCGAGACTGAGGTAATAGACGCGCTTGCGGCCGGCGTCATAGCTCTGCTTTTCCACGCTCAGCCAGCGATGCACGATGCGGTCGCGCAGCGCCAGCGCTGTCGCCATGTACCAGTCATGCCTGGTCGCCATGCCGGCATCCTTGCCGATCGCAAGGCGAAGCTTGCCGAGGATCGCGCCCTTGATCTCGGCCAGCGCCAGTTCGTCGACCGGCTGCCCCGGAGAAGGGTGAGTTCCTGTAAACGCTTGGTCTGGCACTTCCCGCAAATTCCTCAAATCGTGAGACTCACTTGCAACGATACGCGCCTGGCGGCGTCGCCGGAATGGCCCGAGCCGCCGGTTGTGCACTGCGCTAGTGGAGCGGATTTGACGTTCGCTACCCGATTGCCGCGATTCCTTGATGCGAACGTCAAATCCAAAGCTCCATTAGCATCAACAACCCGCCAGTGGTCCTTTGATTCTAACATTCGCAAATGTGGCTCCCAAAGTGGGGGCGAATGTTAGAATCGGACCACTGGCCATGAAATTATGCAAGGACCGGGCCGATTTGCCACCGCGAGCAGGCCGCAATTGGGTGATATTGTGGGGGTGGAACGGCCGGGAGAAACACGCAAAAGCACGCAGAAACGAACGAAGCATCCGGGAGATCGCGCCATGAAACTGACGATCGAAAAGCTGACCATCGAGATCATCGCCGCCGTGCTGCTGCTGGTCTGCATCAGCGTCAGTAGCGCGGCCTTTGCCGCGGAGAAGGCGGGCCGAACCGCCGACGGGCTTTCCTGCTCCTTCCATGTCGCCCAGGATGCGTCGCCGGCCGCGCGCTGCGCCGCGATCAAGCGCCAGTGCGGCGGAAAGTTCTTTGCCAATTACTGCGGCCAGTGGCTGCCGTCGGCGGGGTGAGGCGGCGGGTCCAAACGCATCCCATGACGAGTCGCCCCGGCGAAGGCGGGGGCCCATAGCCACAGGCTTTGGAATGTAGGGTGGGCAAAGGCGCGTTTGCGCCGTGCCCACCAACTTCAAGCGCAATACTGTCTTGGTGGGCACGCTGACGCTTTGCCCACCCTACTAACCCGCGAAAAGACTTCACGGTCGGGAGGACACCAGGTACCAGCGATAAATGCGGACGGCGGCGAAGCCTGCGCAGACGCAGACAATGGCCACAAGAAAGCCTGAAGGGTCCCTCGCGATCCAAACGCAAAGGCATATCAAGGCGATTGCGGTCTCAGCCGCAACTTCCAGTCCGTCCGCAATCTTTTTGATCGACATGGGACGATCGCAAAAAGCCTCGAAATAATTGGTCTGAAGGCGCGGCATCAAAGTTCATTGTCATCGGAACAGATTAAGAACACTTTAGCAAGTCTTTGATATATCATTATGATTCGGCGTCGTGCCGACACAATATCTATGGTCTGTCAGCCTCTGCGAGGACTACATGTCCACCATCGCCTTCGATCAATTCGCGCTCACCCGCATCGCCGACTTCGCGCGCACGCTGTCGCGCCTGCACCAGGCCTCGCGCCGCCGCGCCGTCGACGACGACCAGATCGACCGCGAGTTCAACGTGGTCTGCTCCTCGATCTGGGGCTACACCGTCGACGACATCAGCGACGCGCTGTTCTCGAATGAGGATCACGCCTTCCTCGATTCGCTCGACGAGGCGCATGCGCGCATCTTCGCCGCCGAGCAGGGCTACGACCTCGTCGACGACCAGGGCATGCTGACGGACTGGTGGGGTTTCTGCTGGATGATCCTGGCCGAGAAGCGCGGGCTCCTGACGCCGGAAAACCGCACCGCCGCGCGCGCCGAGATCGAGGAACGCTATCGCGCGGCGCCCAACGTGATCGGTGTGATTGTCGGGCGCTGAGCATGATCCGGAAAAGTGGGGACCGGTTTTCCGACGGAGATCATGCTCGAACAAAGAGCTGAAGCGCGAGGGCGTTCAATTTGAGCCACCGCGCTTTTCGCCGGCCGCGATCAGTTCAAATCCGCGCGCTTGGCCCTGGGGCCGGGCTTTGGCGGCAGCGGCGTTATCGAGGAGGTGATCGACGCATCGCCCAGCTCGGCGCTGGCGGGGGCGACCTTCATCTCGCCGAGCCGTGCGCGCACCGCGGCGGTGAGGCCCGGATAGGATGCCACCGGCGTGAATTCGGCGGCCTGGCCGTCGGCGCGTGTGCCGGAATAGGCGACGAGCCCGTCGGTGGTCGCAATCACGTCGCCCGGACGCAGCGAACTGTCGAGCGCGAGGTCGACAGGGGCGAGGCCTGCCGGATCGCGGCCGTTGCAGGTGCAGTCGGCGCGCAGCGCCTTGCGATAGGCGAAGGCATTCTCGCTGTCCGCATAGCGCTCGCCGTTCGTGGCATAGGCGCCGTCGATGCTGGAGCCGTAAAACACCTTGGTCGGGCTCGCCGGGCAGAACGCCTGGCACATCTGCACCGGGGAGGCAGCGCCGCGCATCAGCGGGAAATAGCGGCCGTCGCAGCTCCGCACGCAGAAGGCCGGGCCGGAGCCCGCGACCGCCATGCGTTGCTGCGGCGGCGCGCCTTGCGGGTCGGGATTCATCGGGTCGGCGAAAAAGCCCGCCTGCGGCGTCTGCTGCTGTTGCTTGAAGCCGCCGAAGAAAAAGTCGAACAGGTTTTCGGCGCAGGCGCTGCCCGGCAGGATCGCGAGCGATCCGGTGAGGGCGAGGACGGCGGCAAGGAGCGCGCGGCGCCGTATCCGCAGGCAAGGCAACTCTTTACGCAACGCTTACTCCACCTGACGCGAAGCCACGGCCAGGGCGGCTGGCGCCTTAGCCTCGGATTCACCTTAAACGCGGATGGTAAACGAGCGGTGAGCGGAGCGCGTCCGGGGGCCAAGAAAGGCGGGAGGCGAAAGCCGTCAGCTCTTCAGGAACTCGGCCGCCTTGTAGATCGAGCGGAACGGCAGTCCGGCGCTCGCGAAGGTCTCGTCGGCGCCTTCCTCGCGGTCAACCATGGTGAGCACCAGCGCGACGTCGGCGCCTTCCTCGCGCACCGCCTCGACCGCCTTCAGCGCCGAGCCGCCGGTCGTAGTGACGTCCTCGACGATCACGACGCGCTTGCCTTTCAGGCTCTCGCCCTTGGCGAGCCCCTCCACGGCAAGGCGCGCGCCGTGCTCCTTCGGCTTCTTGCGCACGAAGAAGGCGGCGATCGGGTGGCCCTTGATCCAGGACAGTTGCGCGATCGCCCCGGCAAGCGGCACCGCGCCCATCTCGAGCCCGCCGACATAGTCGAGGTTGTCGTCCTTCAGCGCCTCATAGGTGAGCTCGGCGAGCAGGGCTGCGCCTTCGGGATCGAGCATGGTCGGCTTGAGGTTGAAGTAGAAATCGCTTTTGCGTCCCGAGGCGAGCGTCACCTCGCCGCGGCCGAACGAGCGCTTGCGGATGATCTCGTGAAGGCGGGCACGGGAGGCTGATTTGGACAAGGCGGCTTCTCGGCTGGTTTTGGGGTGGCGCGCAATGTATCGGCGGTTTTCCGCACATGCCAGCGCCTTGTCGTTATCAACAGCGCAGCGCCTGCGGATTCGGCCGCCGGGGGGTTGCGACAGCGAGGGTTGTAAGGCCGGCGGCTTCCCGCTACGGGATAAAAAACCTTTCGGGAGGACCGATGACCATCGAGCTGCACACCTGGAACACGCCGAATGGCCGCAAGATCTCGGTCGCGCTGGAGGAAATGGGTCTGCCTTACAAGGTGATCCCGGTGAACATCACCAAGGGCGAGCAGATGGCGCCGTCGTTCCTGGCGATCAGCCCCAACAACAAGATCCCGGCAATCGTCGATCCCGAGGGGCCCGAGGGCAAGCGCGTCAGCATCTTCGAGTCCGGCGCGATCCTGCTCTATCTCGGCGAGAAGACCGGAAAATTCCTGCCAAAACCGCTTGCCGGACGCATCCCGGTCTATGAGTGGCTGATGTGGCAGATGGGCGGCTTCGGCCCGATGCCCGGCCAGGTCCATCATTTCATCGCGCTGGAAAACGAGCAGGAGCGCGCCTACGGGCTGAAGCGCTTCATGGCCGAGACGCGCCGGCTTTACGGCGTGCTCGACCGCCGCCTCGCGGACCATGAATTCGTGGCAGGCGCGCTGTCGGTCGCCGATTTCGCAATCCTCGGATGGGCCTGGCGGCATCCGCGCCACAAGGTCGAGCTGAAGGATTTTCCGAACGTCGAGCGCTGGTACAACGCGCTGATGGCGCGGCCTGCGGTCAAGCGCGGCATGGAGGCGAAGCTGGATTGAGTTTTTCCGGGATCAAGCTCGCCGCGCCTCGAACGCCATCCGCAGCGCGAGGCCGGCAAGCACCGTTCCCATCAGGTAGCGCTGCACGAGCAGCCAGCTCGGCCGCGTCCCCAGGAACAGCGCGATCGAGCCGGCCGCGAGCGCGATCATCGCATTGACGCTGACGCTGATGGCGATCTGGATCGAGCCCAGCACCAGCGATTGCGCGAGCACGGGGCCGGCGGTGGGGTCGATGAACTGCGGCAGCAACGCCAGATACAGCATCGCGATCTTCGGGTTGAGCAGATTGGTGACGAAACCCATCGCGAACAGCTTGCGCGGGCCGTCGACGGCGAGCTTCTTCACCTGAAACGGCGAGCGGCCGCCGGGCCTCACCGCCTGCCAGGCGAGCCACATGAGATACGCCGCGCCGGCAAGGCGCAGCGCATCGTAGGCATAGGGCACCGCGAGCAGCAGCGCGGTGATGCCGAACGCCGCGGCAAGCATGTAGAAGACGAAGCCGAGCGCCACACCGCCAAGCGATACGATTCCGGCCGCAGGCCCCTGCGTGATCGAGCGCGAGATCAGATAGATCATGTTCGGCCCCGGCGTCAGCACGATGCCGAGCGAAACCAGCGCAAAACCGATGAGGGAAGTCGCCTGAGGCATTTCCAACTCGCAAGCAGGGGTGATCGTGCACCTTCTAGCCTGCCCGCTTCGGCGCCGCCATTTCGCGATTGCTCCGACATCGCCCGAAAACTCGGAGCATTCGGCGGTCGGACAAGGCGGGCAAATTCAGGCGGCCGATCGGCCGGTCGATGCCGCAAACCAGACAGCGATGCCGAGCAAGACGAGCGCCAGCACACGCCGGATCACGCGACGACGTCCCGACGCGGCCAGTGTCGGTTGCAGCGCGCTGGCGAGCGCGACGATCCCGCTATGGATGAGGGTCGCGATTGCCACGTAGACCGCGATCAGCAGCATCGTCTGCGTCATCACGGGCACGCCGTTCGGCTGAACGAAATCCGGCAGCACGGCGAGATAGAAAACGGCCGCCTTGGGATTGAGCAGATTGGTGATGAGCCCGCGCCGGAACGCAAGCCATGGCCGCACGTCGGGCCCATCCGTCGCTTCAGGCGCAGCCTCTCGCTCGCTGGTCCAGCTTTCCCACGCCAGGTACACGAGATACGCCACGCCGCCCCAGCGCAGAAGCTCATACAGCCAGGGCAGGCGGTCGACCAGCGCTGCCAGGCCGACCGCGGCCGCGACGCCGTAGACCAGAAGCCCGAGCGCAATGCCGGCCACGGCGGCAAAGCCGGTGCGCGCGCCGCTCGAGAGCGACAGCGCCGCGAGATAGGTCATGTTGGGGCCGGGCGTGATCTCAATGATCAGCGCGGTCAGCGCGAATGCGAGAACCGGATTGATGTCGACCACTTCAGCGGCGGTGCTCCCTGACGTCCCGCGCTCTAATGCGCCTCGTCCCAGTTGTTGGCCGCGCGGGCATCGACCTGCAGCGGCAGCGACAGCAGCACGGCCGGGAACGGCGCGTCCTGCATCACGCGCTGCACGACGGGAAGCGTCGCCGCAACCTCCTCGTCCGGCACCTCGAAGATCAATTCGTCATGCACCTGCAACAGCATCTGTGCCGACAGCTTCTTCTCGGCGAGGGCGTCCTCCATGCGGGTCATGGCGCGGCGAATGATGTCCGCGGCCGAGCCCTGCAATCGCGCGTTGATCGCGGCGCGCTCGTTGAAGGAGCGGACCGAGGCGTTGGAGGCCTTGATGTCGGGATAGTAGCATTTGCGGCCGAACAGCGTGGCGACGTAGCCGTTCTTGCGGCAAAACTCCCTTGTCTCGTCCATATAGGCGCGGATGCCCGGGAAGCGCTCGAAATACTTCTTGATATAGGCGGACGCCTCCTCGCGCGCGATGCCGAGCTGGTTGGCCAGACCAAAGGCCGAGATGCCGTAGATAATGCCGAAATTGACCGCCTTAGCCCGGCGGCGGATCTCGCTCGGCATGTCCTTGATCGGGACGCCGAACATCTCGGACGCGGTCATGGCGTGGATGTCGAGCTTGTCGCGGAACGCCTGGCGCAGCACCGGCACGTCGGCGATCTCCGCGAGCAGCCGCAACTCGATTTGAGAATAGTCCGCCGACACCAGCTTGTGGCCCGGCGTGGCGATGAAGGCACGGCGAATCTTGCGGCCGTCCTCGGTACGCACCGGGATGTTCTGCAAATTGGGCTCGTTCGACGACAGCCGCCCCGTCGTCGTCGCCGCCAGCGCGTAGGTGGTATGCACGCGATGGGTCTGCGGATTGACGTAGGTCGGCAGCGCGTCGGTATAGGTCGACTTCAGCTTCGACACCTGGCGCCATTCCAGGATCTTCTTCGGGAACTCGTGGCCCTGCTCGGCAAGCTCGTCGAGGATC
The DNA here is from genome assembly GCF_030378205.1 of Bradyrhizobium sp. NP1. Taxonomy (NCBI): domain Bacteria; kingdom Pseudomonadati; phylum Pseudomonadota; class Alphaproteobacteria; order Hyphomicrobiales; family Nitrobacteraceae; genus Bradyrhizobium; species Bradyrhizobium sp. NP1. The sequence continues at coordinate 7,366,870 of NZ_CP127385.1, read as the reverse complement.
TGCGCCGAGGTGGACCAGGCGCCGGTCTTGGTCTTGGTGCCGCCGGGAATCCCCATCTTGCCGAAGATGATGTCGCCGATCTGCTTCGGGCTGCCGACATTGATCGGCTCGCCAGCGAGCTCCTGCAGCTCGGCCTCGACGCGCGCGGCGGTCTGCGCGAACTCGCCCGACAGCCGCGACAGCACCTGCCGGTCGATCGAGATGCCGCGCCGCTCCATTCGCGCCAGCACCGAAACCAGCGGCCGCTCCAGCGTCTCGTAGACGGCGGTCATGCGCTCGGCGACCAGCCGGGGCTTCAACAGCCGCCATAGCCGCAGGATCACGTCGGCGCTCTCGGCGGAATATTCGGTCGCCCTGTCGATCGCGACCTGATCGAAGGTCAGCCTGCCCTTGCCGCTGCCGATGAGATCGCCATGGGCGATCGTGGTGTGGCCGAGCCAGAGCTCGGAAAGCGTCTCCAGGCCATGGCCGTTGCGGCCGGCATCGAGCGCATAGCTCATGAGCTGGGCATCGTCGATGTTGCGCAGGGTGATTCCGGCCTGCGCGAACATCACCGCGTTGAATTTGACGTTGAAGCCGATCTTGAGAATACCGGCCGATTCCAGGAGCGGCTTCAACGCCTCCAGCGCTTCGCCTTCCTTGATCTGGCCGGGCGCCAGCCCGGCGTCGAACAGCCCGACGCCGTCACCTGAGCGCTTGTGCGCCAGCGGGATGTAGCAGGCATCGCCTGGCGCCAGCGCCAGCGCGATGCCGCAGATATCGGCCTGCATCGGGTCGATCGAGCTGGCCTTGGCTTCGATCGCAAACCGGCCGGTGTCGCGCGCGCGCGCCACCCAGGCTTTCAGTTCGTCTGCCGCGCCGATGATCTGATATTTGGAGCGGTCGAACGGCAATTTCCGCGCGGCTTCCTTGCGCGCCTCGGCGAGCGAGATTGGCGTACCCTTGAGGCTGGAGGTCTTGTCTTCCTTGCCTCCCGTGCCGGTCTTGGCGGGTGCGGGCGCGCTGCCGGCAAAGAGATCGGCTGTGCCACTGCTTGATTCGGCCTTCGAAGGAGCAGGGGCCGACGCGGCGCTCTTGCCACCGGCATCCGCCGTCACGTCTGCGGGATCGATCTCGGAATATTCGGCGACGCGCTTGGTCAGCGTGGAAAATTCCATCGCTTTCAGGAACGCGATCAGCTTGCGCGCGTCGGGTTCGTGCACCGCGAGGTCGTCGAGCGGCACTTCGAGATCGACCTTGTCGTCGAGCAGCACGAGCTGCCGCGAGATGCGTGCCTTCTCGGCGTTCTCGATCAGGGCCTCGCGCCGCTTCGGCTGCTTGATCTCGGTGGCACGGAACAGGAGCTGTTCCAGATCGCCATATTCCACGATCAGTTGCGCAGCGGTCTTGACGCCGATGCCAGGTACGCCGGGTACGTTGTCGGTGGAATCGCCGGCGAGCGCCTGAACCTCGACCACCTTTTCCGGCGGCACGCCAAACTTCTCGATCACCTCGGGGATGCCGATGCGGCGATCCTTCATGGTGTCGTACATCGTGACCTTGTCGGTCACGAGCTGCATCAGGTCCTTGTCCGAGGAGACGATGGTCGTGGTTGCGCCGCGCGCGGTCGCAAGCCGCGCATAGGTCGCGATCAGATCGTCGGCCTCGAAGCCGTTCTGTTCCAGGCAGGGCAGGTCGAAGGCGCGCACGGCGTCGCGGATCAACCCGAATTGCGGGATCAGGTCGTCGGGCGCCGGCGGCCGGTGCGCCTTGTAGTCGGGATAGAGCTTGTTGCGGAAGGTGATTTCGGACTTGTCGAAGACGATCGCAAGATGCGTCGGCCGGTCGGTTTCCGGCATGTCGCGCAAGAGCTTCCACAGCATGTTGCAGAAGCCGAGCACGGCATTGACCTGCAGCCCGTCGGACTTGCGGTTCAGCGGCGGCAGCGCGTGATAGGCGCGAAAAATGTAGGAGGAACCGTCGACCAGGAAAACATGGTCGCCCTTGCCAGGCTGTTTGGCAGGGGCTTTGGCGGGGGCGGGCTTGGTCGCGGCCGGCTTCGCGGCGGCCTTCTGGGGGGATTTCGGCATGGCCGCAATTTAAGAACTTTTGCGGCGATTGACAGCCTAGAAGGCGGGATTTTGGACAGCTAAATCCGCCTTCGTGGCCCGTACGCGGACGGCAAGCAAGGCGAAGGCTATTCCGCTGCCTGCAGGACGGGGCGAGCCTTTTTCGGCGCGATCCAGAACGCCTCGGGCCGCTCGAACAGGAAATTGGCGCGCAGGCCGAGTGCAAGCCGCCAGATCAGAAGCGCACCGGCAACGCCTACCAGCGTCACCACCAGCGAGACCGCGCCGATGTCAGGGATCAGCCCGGTCTTCAAAAGCACCGTCCGCGTCGTCGCCATCGGCAGGAAGAAGGCGAGGTAGATCACGATCGAATGCTCGCCGCAGAAGCGGAGGAAATTGAGCCAGCGCATTTTGGCAAGCAGCGCGGCGATCGTGACGATCGCGCAGGCGCCGGCAACGCCGAGCATCAGCGAGACCAGGGGCCACTCGCTCGCGCCCAGCACAACGAGGCCGCCGTCGATGATCGCCCACAGCATCAGCGCCGCGAGCGAAAGCACGGGGTGCGCTCGCGCCCGGTTGGACAGTGCGAACACCCAATCGGCGAACAGGTAGCCGGAATAGAAATAGACGAAGCGTGCGCAGAACTCGTCGATCACGGTCCAGCCGGTCGCGACATGCGCCATCTCGAGGCTGGCTGCGACCGCCCAGATCGCGAGCGGCGGGAGCCCGCGTGTCAGTTTTGTGACAACGAAGAATATGGGCAGCAGATAAATGAACCACAGCGTGCCGAACGGCTCGATGAAGGATTCCAGATACAGATAGCCGACATGGGGCCAGCCCGATTCGGCGGCGAAAGCGGGCGCCTTGAAGCCGAACTGGATCGTCACCCAGAGCACATAGAAATAGGCGAAATGCACCACCTTGCGATCGAGGTAGGTGCGCCAGCCGCGATCGATCACGAGCGGCAGGAAAAGCCCTGAAATCAGGAAGAAATCCGGCATCCGGAACGGTTTTGCGAACGCCACGAAGGGGTGCATGAAGCCGGTCTGGCCGGCGGCCAGTTCGACCCCCAGCACCGAATGCATCATCACCACCATGACGATGCAGATGCCCTTGGCGTAGTCGACCCAGTCGACCCGGGCCTCGGCGGGCGATGGCGCGGAAGGGGTAATCAGCCTGGATGTGCCGTTTGCTATCATTGGTGTGTTGTTTTGCTGTGCGGACGCGGCATCTTCGGCCCCGGTGGTTTCTTTCTCCTTTATTCATTCAAACAGCATGCCGCTTTATCGCCGGCGGACCGTTTCCCCGGCGCCGAAAATCATCTAAGACCGCCCCGGAAATAGGATCGTTAACCATAGAGATGCGGGTTGTTTCATGCGGATTGCCATGATTGGCACGGGCTATGTGGGACTGGTTTCCGGTGCCTGTTTTGCGGATTTCGGTCATCAAGTGACCTGTGTCGACAAGGACCGTGAGAAGATCGAAAGCCTGCGGCGCGGCGAGATTCCGATCTTCGAGCCGGGGCTTGACGCGCTGGTCGCCGGCAATGTGAAGGCGGGGCGGCTCGATTTCGCGACCGACCTCAAGGATCCGGTCGCGGAAGCCGATGCGGTGTTCATCGCGGTCGGCACGCCGTCGCGGCGCGGCGATGGCCATGCCGACCTTACTTACGTCTATGCCGCCGCGCGCGAGATCGCCGCCGCGCTCAAGGGCTTCACGGTCGTCGTCACCAAGTCGACCGTTCCCGTCGGCACCGGCGACGAGGTCGAGCGCATCATCCGCGAGGTCAATCCATCCGCCGACGTGGTGGTGGCTTCCAATCCGGAATTCCTGCGCGAGGGCGCGGCGATCCGCGATTTCAAGTTCCCCGACCGGATCGTGGTCGGCACCGCGGACGAGCGCGGCCGCAAGGTGCTCGGCGAAGTCTACCGGCCGCTGTCGCTCAACCAGGCGCCGCTGATGTACACCGCGCGGCGCACCGCGGAGCTGATCAAATACGCCGCGAACGCGTTCCTCGCGACCAAGATCACCTTCATCAACGAGATCGCCGATCTCGCCGAAAAAGTTGGCGCCGACGTGCAGGAAGTCGCGCGCGGCATCGGGCTGGACAACCGGATAGGTTCGAAATTCCTGCATGCGGGTCCGGGCTTCGGCGGCTCCTGCTTTCCGAAGGATACGCGTGCGCTGGTCAAGATCGCGCAGGACCATGACGTGCAACTGCGCATCGTCGAGGCCGTGCTCGGGGTCAACGACAATCGCAAGCGTGCAATGGCGCGCAAGGTGGCCGTTGCGGCCGGCGGCAGCCTGCGCGGCAAGACGGTGGCCGTGCTCGGGCTGACCTTCAAGCCTGATACCGACGACATGCGCGAGGCGCCGTCGATCCCGTTGGTGACGGGGCTGCTCGACATGGGCGCGAAAGTGCGCGCGCATGATCCTGTCGGTATCGAGCAGGCGCGGAAGGAATTGCCCGAGATCGACTATTGCGACGATCCCTACACTTGCGTGAACGGCGCCGACGCCATGGTGATCGTGACCGAATGGGCGCAATTCCGCGCGCTCGACCTCGAACGCCTCAAGAGCGCGATGGCGCAACCGGTGGTGATCGATCTGCGCAACATCTATCGCCCCGAAGAGATGGTGGCGCACGGCTTTGTCTATGAGAGCGTCGGCCGGCCGCCGCGGCGGCGGTGAATCTGTGCTCGTTCCGTCATGGCCGTGCTTGTCACGGCCATCCACGTCTTGTTTTCTTCAGCTAGGGAAAGACGTGGATGCCCGGGTCAAGCCCGGGCACGACGAGTGGTGAAATAGTGCCCCGCAGCTTCGACACGCCGCTTCCGATCGATGCCGTCCTCGACGAGCTGGCGCGCACGCTGGAAAAAAGCAACACCGCCGTGCTGGTCGCGCCGCCCGGCGCCGGCAAGACCACGCGCGTGCCGCTGGCGCTGCTCGATGCGCCCTGGGCCAGGGACAAGAAGATCATCGTGCTGGAGCCGCGCCGCATCGCGGCCCGCGCCAGCGCCGAGCGCATGGCCAAAACCCTGGGCGAGCGCGCCGGCGAGACGGTCGGCTATCGCGTCCGCTTCGGCTCGAAGGTCTCGCGCGCGACCCGGATCGAGGTGGTGACCGAGGGGATCTTTTCGCGCCAGATCCTCGATGATCCCGAACTGACCGGCGTCGCGGCCGTGCTGTTCGACGAATTCCACGAGCGCTCGCTCGATGCCGATCTGGGGCTCGCGCTGGCGCGCGACGCGCAGACCGGCTTGCGCGAGGACCTGCGCATCCTCGTGATGTCGGCAACGCTGGACGGCGCGCGGATCGCCAGGCTGCTTGGCGAGGCGCCGGTGATCGAGAGCGAGGGCCGCGCCTTTCCGGTCGAAACGCGCTATCTCGGCCGCAAGACCGACGCGCCTGTCGAACGGCAGATGGCGGAGGCGATCGCCGGCGGTCTGCGCGCCGATCCCGGCTCGGTGCTCGCGTTTCTGCCTGGCGCCGCCGAAATCCGCCGCACCCAGAATTTCCTCGCCGAGCGTATCCATGATGACCGGATCGAGATCGTGCCGCTGTTCGGCGCGCTGGATGCCGCCGTGCAGGATCGTGCGATCGCGCCAGCGCCGAACGGGCATCGCAAGGTCGTGCTCGCCACCTCGATCGCCGAGACCTCGCTGACCATCGAGGGCGTGCGCATCGTGGTCGATTCGGGGCTGGCGCGCGTGCCGCGCTACGAGCCGGACATCGCGCTGACGCGGCTCGAGACCGTGCGAGCCTCGCGCGCCGCCGTCGACCAGCGCCGCGGCCGTGCCGGCCGCACCTCACCCGGCATCTGCTACCGGTTATGGGACGAGCCGCAGACCGCTTCGCTGGCGCCGTTCACGCAGCCCGAGATCCTCAGCGCCGACCTGTCGTCGCTGGTGCTCGATCTCGCGCAATGGGGCGTCACCGATCCGGCCGGGCTTGCCTTTCTCGATCCGCCGCCGGCGCCCGCGCTGAAGGAGGCGAAAAGCCTGCTGCGCGAACTCGGCGCGCTCGACGCCGACGGCCGCATCACCGCTGAAGGCCAGGCGTTGCGCGCGCTGGCGCTGCCGCCGCGGCTCGCGCGCATGATCGTCGACTCGCAGCGGCTCGGCGCGGCCGAGGCGGCCGCCGAGATCGCCGCTGTTCTCACCGAACGCGGGCTCGGCGGCGACAGCGTCGACCTCGACGTCAGGCTCGACCAGTTCCGGCGCGATCGCTCGCCGCGCGCGACAGCCGCGCGCGACCTCGCCCGCCGCTGGGCGCAGCAGGTGGCATCTCCTCCCTCCCCGCAAGCGGGAGAGGAGATTAGCACCGGCGTCATGCTGGCCTTTGCCTTCCCCGACCGCATCGCGAAGAACCGCGGCAATGGCAGCTTCGTGCTGGCCAACGGGCGCGGTGCCGCGGTGGAGCAGACCTCGGCCCTGGCGCGCACGCCTACCATCGCGGTTGCGGAATTGACCGGTACGGCGGCGAACGGCCGGATCCTGCTGGCGGCGCCGATCTCGGCGGACGAGATCGAGCGGCGTTTTGCCGAGCAGATCGAAACCACGGACGAGATTTCGTTCGATCGTGGCGCGATGGCGCTGCGGGCCCGCCGCAAACGCACCCTGCACGCGATCACGCTTTCCGAAGCGCCGCTGGCGCTGACGCCGTCAGCGGAAACCGCGCGCGTCCTGGCCGATGGGCTGCTTGCCGCGGGTCTCGACAAATTGCCGTGGTCGAAGGCCGCCAAGCAGTGGCGCGACCGCGTCATGTTCCTGCGCAAGGCGCAGGGGCAAGTTCAAGGCGAGAGCTGGCCCGATCTGTCCGACGATGCGCTCGCCGCGCGACGTGAAGACTGGCTGGTGCCGGCGCTCTACGACAAGACCTCGCTGAAGGAGATTTCCGCCGGCGATCTGTCGGATGCGCTGCTGGCGCTCCTGCCCTGGGAGCTGCGCGGCCGGCTCGAACGCGAGGCGCCCACGCATTTCGAGGCGCCGACCGGCACCCAGCTTGCGATCGACTATGAAGCCGAGCAGGGCCCGACGATCGCGGTCCGGCTGCAGGAGCTGTTTGGCCTCACCACGCATCCGTCGATCGCAACGGGCAAGGTGCCGCTGGTGCTGGAACTGCTGTCGCCGGCGCACCGCCCGGTGCAGGTGACGCGCGACCTGCCGGGATTCTGGCGCGGCAGCTATGCAGCGGTGCGTTCCGACCTGCGCGGCCGTTATCCGCGCCACCCCTGGCCGGAGGATCCGGCGACCGCACCGCCAACCCGGCGGGTCAAGCCGCGCGGCACGTAAGGCGTCGCGGCTTCGGCCAAATCGGCAATTGGCGTCCGCTTTTTCGCTTTCAGCCCGCCCGTTAACGCTTCGCTCATCCTTTTCGCGAAAATGGCGGCCTCGACCGGTAGCCCTTTGTCGCGGTTTGGCCGCGACTATGGTGGAATTGAGTGTCAGCGTAGCGAGTAGCGTATGCGTACCATCATGATCACTGCGGCCGTCATGACGGGGCTTGGCGTCTTCATGGCGCAGGTCGCGGACAAGCTGTCGCCCGCGCCGGCTGCCGCCACCGTTGCACCGAAAAAGATTGCCATGGCCGCCACTGCGGCGCCGGCCGACGTCCGCAGCCTCAACATTCCGCGTGATGCGCGTGGCCATTTCAGGGTCGACGGTCGGATCGACGGTCAGCGTATCGCCTTCATGGTCGATACCGGCGCTTCCGTGGTGGCGCTGAACGAGACCTCGGCGGCGCGCTTCGGCCTGCGGCCTGCGCCCAGCGAGTACAAGGCGAGCGTCTCGACCGCCAACGGCACCATCAAGGCGGCGCCTGCCCATCTTGCCATGGTCGATCTCGGCGGCATCGTCGTGCGCGATGTCGACGCCATGGTGCTGCCTGACGAGGCGCTGTCGGAAAACCTGCTCGGGCTGTCCTTCCTGTCGAAGCTGAAGCGCTTCGAATATGCCAACGGGCAGATGGTGCTGGAGCAGTAAGGCCCTTGGTTGCCAATCCACCTACATGCTCTGAAGGCCTTAAACGTTTTTCGTGGAAAATTCGCGTTCGGGATTCTCGATCAAAGTTTGGATTAGGGTTGCGGAGTTACCTCCACGCACTGAGCAGTGCCTGAAATACAGAACTCAGTTTTTCCCGAACTCTGGTCGATTTTCCAAGAGCCGAACACCGGCAATCCGCCAAACCTGTTTGACATCCCTCCCTGCACGTTCGGTCCTTTGCTGATCGGATTCTCGGGAAAGCCGGGTCTCTCGGTGCATTGACCGGTCAGTTGCTCAGTCCTGGCGTCGAGGACTGCGGTGCAGTGATAGAGCTTCTTGTTCTTGTGGTCGAGGCGCTCGGCAGCATAATGGTTTACCCCGGTCTCCACAGTCGCAATGTCAGCGACAATTTCGTAATCCGCAGCCAGCCCAGCGGTCGCCGTCACGGTTAGCGGAAGCGCGAGTATTCCGGTCTTCAGAAGTTTCATAGAACTCTCGATGTCTTCCCCCTGTGATGCGGACCATATCCTCAGGCCGGCAGAAATGGAGGCGAATTTCAGATTGTGGCCCTTGGCGACATATCCCGTTGCCGCATTGCCTTGGTCGGCAATAGGGCAGACCTCCAAGCTTATGAGTACACGGCCTAGTAGCCCTTGTACTCTCTGACACTCAGGAAGTTTGGATCTCCTTCAACCGGGATAGCTACCAACAAACCAGTCGGGTCGGCAGCGGCGATTGTTCTCAAATTATTGCTACCGGGTTCTGAGAACGTCAGTGTATGTCCGTAAACCCCACCGAAATTCGTGGGTTTGGCGTTGTCAGTGGCAGTGATTGTGAGATTACGGTTGGCAGTAGTAACCTGAGGGCCTGCTGGTGGGGTGCCAGTCGAGTTTTTTGCATAAACGTAGCTGTCAACCATACCATTTTCACGCAAGAAAGTTAGGCCACCGCCTGTAGCCGGTGCACCGGCATCGGGTTGACCGGCTCCCGTTGCTGGCGGTTGCTGCGGCGAGCCTTGCGGCGGGACCTGGGCCTGGGTCTGTTGAATCTGCGCCTGCTGAGCAGGGACACCCGCGGCGAACGGATTGTGGTCAACGGGAACGAGCGAGTAGTCATCGAAATCCGGCTGATGGTCCACCGGCACCAGAGAGTAATCAGGCATGATGAATCACCTACAGTTATTTGCGGACACTTTCGGATGGGCCCGTGATGTGACCGCGCCCTCGCGGAGAGGGCTGGGTTGGTTTTAAGTGTTTGAAGGCAAGTGCTTGAAGGATGGCTTGCGCAAAGGCGCGGGAGCGTCGAGTCCGGTTCGGCTTGCCCATCGTTTTCGCCGGGCGCACGTCTGTCTGCGGGGTCGGCCTTGGCTGTCAGCCCATTCGGTTCGCTGTGGCGGCCAGGTTCGGCGCGCTCGGCAGCGTATTGCCTGACAGCGTTTTGTCTGATTCAAAAAGCCCGCGGCGGACTTTCCAGCGCGGGCTTAATTCTTGCGACGATGATGATATGCCGGTGATTTGCCCGACGTGTCAAATTATTTGACGCGGAGATTGCAGAGCGCCGGGAGCGGCTGAAATAACAACCGCGCGGCAATGCCTGTCCATGCCTAGCGCCACCCCTGCGGAAACCATGCTGGGTCGGAGTGATGGCGGTTAGGCAACTCGTAGGGCGCAATAGCGTGGCGTATTGCGCCGCTGTGCAAAGATGGGTGGATGACGCTTCGCCCATCCACCCTAATTTAATCGCCACAAAACCGCTGTCCCGCCTTCCGCTCGGCCTTCGCATTCGCTATGGCTGCGGATCATTGCTGTACCCCCGACGAGGCCAATCCTCATGTTTCCAAAGCCGAAATCCGTACTGGTTCCCAATACCTATGCCTTTGAATCCGAGCCGATGGTGAAGGCGACCGGCTTTCGCGAATACGACGCGCGCTGGCTGTTCAACAAGGAAATCAACCTGATGGGCGTGCAGGCGCTCGGCATGGGGCTGGGCACGCTGATCAAGGAACTGGGCGTCAAGCAGGAAATCGTCACCGGGCACGATTTCCGTAGTTATTCCGCCTCGATCAAATATGCGCTGATCTCCGGCCTGATGGCCTCGGGCTGCAAGGTGCACGACATCGGCCTTGCGGTGACGCCGATGGCCTATTTCGCGCAATTCGATCTCGACGTGCCCTGCGTCGCCATGGTGACGGCTTCGCACAACGACAACGGCTGGACCGGCGTGAAGATGGGCGCCAACCGCCCGCTCACCTTCGGCCCCGACGAGATGACGCGGCTGAAGGAGATCGTGCTCAATGCCGCGTTCAAGTCCACGACCGGCGGCTCCTATCAATTCCACGAGAATTTTCCGGCGCGCTACATCGCCGATCTCACCAACCGGCCGAAGCTGAAGCGCAAGCTGAAGGCCGTGGTCGCCTGCGGCAACGGCACCGCGGGCGCGTTCGCTCCGCAGGTGATGGAAAAGATCGGCTGCGAGGTGGTCCCGCTCGACACCGAGCTCGACTACACCTTCCCGAAATACAATCCGAACCCCGAAGACCTCGAGATGCTGCACGCGATCCGCGATGCCGTGCTCGCGAACAAGGCCGATGTGGGCCTGGGGTTTGACGGTGACGGCGACCGCTGCGGCGTCGTCGACAATACGGGCGAGGAGATCTTCGCCGACAAGGTCGGCGTCATGCTGGCGCGCGACATGTCGGCGATCCACAAGGACGCGCTATTCGTCGTCGACGTGAAATCGACCGGGCTTTTCATCACCGATCCCGTCCTGCAAAAGCAGGGTGCGAAGACGACCTACTGGAAGACCGGCCATTCCTACATGAAGCGCCGCACCAACGAACTCGGCGCGCTCGCGGGCTTCGAGAAGTCCGGCCATTTCTTCTTCAACAAGCCGTTCGGCCGCGGCTATGACGACGGCCTGGTGTCGGCGATCGCGATCTGCGAGATGCTCGATCGCGCGCAGGGCAAGTCGATGGCGGACCTGAAGAACGCGCTGCCAAAAACCTGGTCGTCGCCGACCATGTCGCCGCACTGCGCCGACGAGGTCAAATACGGCATCGTCGACTCCGTGGTGAAGCATTTCGAGACGCTGCAGAAGAAGGGCGAAAAAGTCGCGGGCCAGAACATCCGCGATCTCGTCACCGTCAACGGCGTGCGCGTGACCGTCGAGGACGGCAGCTGGGGTCTCGTGCGCGCGTCCTCGAACAAGCCCGAGCTTGTGGTCGTGGTGGAAAGCCCGGTTTCCGAGCGGCGGATGCGCGACATGTTCGAGGCGGTGGACAGCGTGCTGCGCACCCACCCCGAAGTCGGCGAGTACAATCAGAAGATCTGATTTTCGCGCCGGCCGTTCGACGCATATTTGTCGGTCATGCCCCGCGAAAGCGGGGCATCCAGTACGCAGCGGCGTCTCGGTCTATAGCTGCCGTCTCTGGAATACTGGGTCTCCCGCTTTCGCGGGTGACGACGACGAGTGGTGGCGGCTTTAAGCGACCGCCGGCACCGGCAGCGCGGTGACCGACTTGATCTTCTCCATCGCAAAGCGCGACGTGACGTTCTTCAGCGGCACGGTTGCGATCAGCTTCTTGTAGAAGACGTCGTAGCTCTGCATGTCCGCGACCACGACGCGCAGCATGTAGTCGACGTCGCCCGCCATCCGATAGAATTCCATCACCTCGGGCATGGCGCTGACGGCGTCGGCGAATTTCTTCAGCCAGGCCTCGGAATGGTCGGAGCTCTCCACCGAGACGAACACGGAAATGCCGAGCCCGACCTTGTTCTGGTCGACGAGCGCGACGCGGCGCAGGATCACGCCGTCGGCTTCCAGGCGCTGGATGCGCTTCCAGCAGGGGGTCGAGGACAGGCCGACGCGGTCGCCGATCTCGGCAACCGACAGCGAGGCATCCTCCTGCAGCACCATCAGGATCTTGCGATCGATGGCGTCGAGGCGGCGATTGGGTTCATGAAGCTGAACAGCAAGCTCGGTCATGAGAAGAAAGTTCCATATGCGAGGGCTCACACCCTGATATATAGAAAAATCTTCTATGGCAAGAGCCTAATGGGCAGTTCCGACCGGGCTGGAGGTCCGGCCCTGTTTTAAAAGCTCCACAACTTCAGCACGTCGCGGGGCGGCCAGGGCTCCTCCGAAGCGGGTGCATTTCAGGGCTGCAGCGGCGGAGGCGAACCGCAGGGCGTCCTGGAGTTCCTGTTTTTCGGTGATGGCGAGGGTAAAGGCGCCATGGAAGACGTCGCCGGCGCCGAGCGTGTCCACGGTATGCACCGGGAAAGCCGGTGTCTGTTGCAGGTTGCCGTTCTCGTCGAGCCAGATGGTGCCCTGGGCGCCCCTGGTGCCTGCGAGGAACGAGGAAGTCACCTTGGCCACCCGCCTCAGCGCCTCGCCATCGTCGGCCACACCGGCGGTTTCCTGTAGCGGCTCGCTCGAGAAAACCAGGTGCGAGGAGACGGTCAAAAGGCCCTCCCGCATCGACATCGCCCGGTCGGCGTCCACGACGACGGGAATGCCGCGGCGCCGCGCCTCGGCGCAGAGGTCGGTGCAGAATTCGGCGCAACGGCTCTCGGTCAGGATGGCGTGACAATCGTCCAGCAGCGTGTCGGGGGCGGGGAGGCGGACCTTCCACAGTTCCGGGTCGCGGAAGGTGACGATGGTGCGTTCGCCGGAAGGGTCGATCATGATGGTCGAGATCGGCGTCACCAGCCCCGGCATGTGGATGATGTGGTTGGTTTCAATTCCTTCATGCGCGAGCATCTCGAAAATGTAGCGGCTCGAGGTCTCCTTCTGGTCGCCCATCGGCCCGCAGATCGTGGCGCGGCCGCCGAGCCGCACGATGGCGATCGCGGCGTTCAGCGCGTTGCCGCCGCAGATCTCCTCGAAGTGGCTGGCGTTCTCCTTGGAGCCGCGCGCCGGCACACCCGTCACGCGGAACGTCAGGTCGCGCACCGGCATGCCGATGCAAAGAACGCGCGGCGGAATCCTTGGTGCGGCCGACTGAAAATTCATGCCGGGGTCCGTCATGACGGTTCCCCATTCGCTGGGAACCAGGCTGCTGCATCAATGAATAAGGTCATCGGCCGTTCCACGTTATGCGCTTGCGGGCTTGCCATCATGCACCCAGCGTCCGACCAAATGATGGGCAATCGCGAACGGGTGCGGGCCCGCGAGCCCATCGGGATGCTTGCGGGCGAGCATCAGGCGCGCCTCCTCGCGGTCGAACCAGCGCGCGTCCTCGAGTTCCGAACGGTCGACGACGACCTCCTCGTTGAGGGCGCGCGCGGTGCAGCCGATCATCAGCGACGAGGGGTAGGGCCAGGGCTGCGTCATGTAATATTGCACCTCGGTGCAGCGGATTCCGGACTCCTCGAAGATCTCCCGGCGCACCGCGTCCTCGATGGTCTCGGCCGCTTCGACGAAACCGGCGAGACAGGAATACATGCCAGGCGGAAAGTGCTTTTGCCGGCCGAGCAGGCATTTGTCGCCCAGGGTGACGAGCGAGATCACGACCGGATCGGTGCGCGGAAAATGCTCGGCCTTGCAAGAAGGGCACTCGCGCTTCCAGCCGCCTTCGCGCATCGCGGTGCGCGTGCCGCAATTGGCGCAGAAGCCGTGGCGCTGATGCCAGTTCACCATCGACTTCGCCGCGGCGATCGCCGCGAGCTCGCCCGGCGGCACCGCCCCCTGCATCGCCATGCCGCGCAATTCGTTGACGGCGACATCGTCGCGGCTCACGAGCTTTTCGGCGGCGGCGGCGGAGACGCCCATGCCGAACACCGCGGCGCCGTCGCGCAGCCCCAGGAAGATCGTGCCGGGATTGGCGCCGAATTTCACCGCCTCGTCGAGCGTGAGCAGCGCGCGCGTGCGCTCCGCCTCCTTTTTCACGACGAGGGAGTCGCGATAGACCACATAGGCGCGCGAGCGGGGGTCGCTCTCCAGCGCCATCAGCTTCTCGTCATTCATGCGCAGATGCGCGGCGCGATCGAGGACGTTGGAAACAAAGGCCGGCTGGCCCAGTGGAAATGCGTCGAAGGCTGACATTTTCGTCTTCTCAACCTAGCCAGATCTTGCGCCTGAGCGCGCTGATGAAATTCTGCACCTCTTCGGCGTCATGGGCGAGCGGCGGCATCACGCCCCAGACCGGGCGCGGCCAGGCGGCGTCGCTGGAGCGGCGGGCGATGATATGGACGTGGAGCTGCGGCACCAGGTTGCCGAGCGCGGCGACGTTCAGCTTGTCGCAGCGGGAAACCTCCTTCAGCGCGCGCGAAACGCGGGAAATCTCCGTCATCAGCTGCGCCTGCTCGACCTCCGCAAGGTCGATGATCTCGACGATGTCCGGGCGGCGGGGCACCAGCAGCAGCCAGGGATAATGCGCATCCTTGATGACGAGCACCCGGCACAGCGGCAGGTCGCCGATGTCGATGGTGTCCTTCTTGAGCTGGGAATGCAGCGACCAGGCGGGATCGGACATGGGGGTTCCCGGGCATAAAAATGACGCTCGTCATGGCCGGGCTTGACCCCGGCCATCCACGTCTTGATCTGCTGCCAGATTAAGAAAGACGTGGATGCCCGGCACAAGGCCGGGCACGACGGCAACTAATGCTTTTCCGTATTCCTGCACAAGTCCCGCAAACGGGGGTGCAGCCCCGCTTGCTTTCTCGGCCTTTTGGCCCCAAATAGGGGTCGGGAGATTGGCGGTGGACGAGCCACTCGCCAACCGGGTCAGGTCCGGAAGGAAGCAGCCCTAACGAGGTCCGGATCGGGTCGCTCGTCAGTCTCCTACCGTTTTTTCGAGCGAATCGCGCCGGCGGCGCCGAAGTCTGCGCCCGGCGCTCGCTCCTTTCCGCAAACGCCGGCCGAGAAAGACAGAACTGCGGATCGATCGATGACCGACGCTGGCGCTCCGCCCGAGAAATCCGACAGCACCGACCAGGGTGGCCTCGGCCTTGGCGCCCCCGCACCCTACCGCGTGCTGGCGCGCAAATACCGCCCTTCCGGATTCGAAGATTTGATCGGACAGGACGCCGTGGTCCGCACGGTTTCCAACGCGTTCGAGACCGGGCGGATTCCGCAGGCCTGGATCCTGACCGGCGTGCGCGGCGTGGGCAAGACCACCACGGCGCGGATCCTCGCCCGCGCGCTCAATTACGAGCTGCCGGACGGTTCGGTGAAGGGGCCGACCATCCACATGCCGACGCTCGGCGTGCATTGCCGGGCGATCATGGAAAGCCGGCACATGGATGTGCTGGAGATGGACGCGGCCTCCCATACCGGCGTCGACGACGTCCGCCAGATCAATGACAGCGTGCGCTACGCCCCGGCCAGCGCCCGCTACAAGGTCTACATCATCGACGAAGTCCACATGCTGTCGACGGCCGCGTTCAACGCGTTCCTGAAGACGCTGGAAGAGCCGCCGGAGCACGCCAAGTTCGTGTTCGCGACCACCGAGATCCGAAAAGTTCCGGTCACGGTGTTGTCGCGCTGCCAGCGTTTCGACCTGCGCCGCGTCGAGGCCGACGTGCTGATGACGCACCTTTCCAACATCGCGAAAAAGGAAGGCGTCGAGGTCGAGCCGGAGGCGCTCGGCATCATCGCGCGGGCAGCCGAAGGCTCGGTGCGCGATTCGCTGTCGCTGTTCGACCAGGCGATCGCGCATGCCGCGGGCAAGGTGCGCGCCGACGAAGTGCGGCAGATGCTTGGGCTCGCCGACCGCACCCGGGTGATCGACCTGTTCGAGAGCCTGGCGCGCGGCGATATCGCGAGCGCCTTCCGTGAGTTCCGCGATCAATACGACACCGGCGCCGATCCGGTCGTCGTGCTCTCGGACCTCGCCGAATTCGTCAATTTCGTCACCCGCGTGAAGATCGTGCCGGCGACCGCCGACAATGTCGCCTATGGCGAGACCGAGCGCGTGCGGGCCCGCGATTTCGCCACAAAACTCTCGATGCGCGTGCTGTCGCGGATGTGGCAGATGCTGCTCAAGGGCATCGCCGAGGTGCAGGGCGCGACGCGGCCAGCGGCTGCGGCCGAGATGGTGCTGGTGCGCATCGCCTATGTCGCCGATCTGCCGACGCCGGATGAAGCGATCCGCATGATCGAGCAGAACGGCGGCGCGTCTTCCACTGCTGCGACCGCTGCGGTTCCACGCGGCACGCCGGCCCCGGTTGCATCCGCCATGGCGTCCGCGCCGGCGCGCCCGGCGGCTCCCGCGCCGCGCTCCGGCGCTGAAGCCTCGCTCCGTCCGCAAATGGCGCCTGCCGCGGAAGCCCAGGGCGCGCCGACCTTGCGCATCACCAGCTTCCCCCAGCTCGTCGCGCTCGCGGCCGAAAAGCGCGATCTTCTGATCAAGGGCGCGCTGGAAAGCGACATGCGGCTCGTCCGCATCGAGGACGGGCGGCTCGAGGTCGCACTCGAACCGAACGCCGCGAAGACGCTCATCAACGATCTCTCCCGCAAGCTCGATCAATGGACCGGCAAGCGCTGGACCGTGGTGGTCTCCAACGCGGCCGGCCAGCCGACCCTGCGCTCGCAACATGAAGCGGCGAGAAACCAGCGCGAGCGTGCCGCCGAGGCCGATCCGCGGGTGCAGGAGGTGCTGGCGCGCTTTCCCGGCACCAAGATCCTCGAGGTGCGCAGGCTTGCCCCCGAGCTGCCGGAATCCGACTCTATCGGTGAGGATCCCGCCGAGACGCCGGACAACGACGATTTTTGAGAAGGAAACACGATGCCCGATTTCCTCGGCATGATGAAGCAGGCGGCGCAGCTGCAATCGAAGATGCAGGAGATGCAGGAAGAACTCGGCAATGTCGAAGTCGAGGGCGTCTCCGGCGGCGGTCTCGTCGCCGTGCGCATGACCGCGAAGATGGAGGTGAAGGGCGTCAAGATCGACCCTTCGCTGATGAAGGCGGAAGAGCGCGAGGTCCTGGAAGACCTGCTGGTGACCGCGCATAACGATGCGCGGCGCAAGGCGGAAGCCGCCGTGCAGGAAAAGATGGCGGCGCTGACCGGTGGGCTCGGGCTGCCGCCCGGACTATTGGGCTCGACATAACATCATGCCTGCGGTTGCCGGTCCTGAAATCGAGCGCCTGATCCAGCTCCTGGCAAGGCTGCCGGGGCTCGGGCCGCGTTCGGCGCGGCGCGCTGCGCTGCATCTGATCAAGAAGCGCGAAGCGCTGATGACGCCGCTTTCCTCGGCGCTCCAGGTCGCGATCGACAAGGTCCAGGTCTGCAAGACCTGCGGCAATATCGACACGCAAAATCCCTGCACGGTATGCACCGATCCCCGGCGTGACGGCTCGATCATCGTGGTGGTGGCCGACGTCGCCGATCTCTGGGCGCTGGAGCGGGCGAATGCGACGCAGGGCCGCTATCACGTGCTGGGCGCGACGCTGTCGCCGCTCGACGGCGTCGGCCCGCAGGACCTCACCATCGATCAACTGGTCAAGCGCGCGCACGAGCCCGAGGTCTCCGAGATCATCCTCGCGCTCAATGCCACCGTGGATGGCCAGACCACGGCGCATTACATCACCGACCTCCTGCAGGAGGCGAATGTCAGGGTGACCCGGCTCGCGCACGGCGTGCCGGTCGGCGGCGAACTCGACTATCTCGACGAGGGCACGCTTTCAGCGGCGATGCGCCAGCGCACGCTGTTCTAGCAACAACAGACGGGACATGACGGAATGACGAAACGACGATTCGGCAAACGATGGGCTTTGGCGGCGGTTCTGGCGGCAGCGGTCAGCGCGCCCGCGCTCGCGCAGCAAGGCGGCGCCGCACCGAAGGCCGGCAAGCCGATCAAGGCCGGCGACATCCTCTCCGGCGAGCTAAACGCGATGAAGGTGCGCGGCGGCAAGAGCGGCAAGCGTGTCGCCACCTACCAGATCACCAGCGAGCCGCGCCGGCTGCCGCCGCCGAACGGGCTGTGCAACCTCGAGACCGGGCCGGAAACGTTCCAGCTCGTCACGACCAGCGATGCCCAGGCGGCGCAGCTGCGGGCGTTCGTCGGCAAGGAAATCTCGGTGAAGGTCGACGAGATCGCCTGCGCGGAGGCCGCCGGCCAGATGAGCGAGGCGGTCGTCACCAAATGGAGCGTGGTGACGAAGCAGTAGACAATGTCATCGCCCGGCTTGACCGGGCGATCCAGTACGCGGTGACCTTGCCGTCCTGTTACCGCTGTCTTTGGAATACTGGATCACCCGCTTTCGCGGGTGATGACGCGGAGAAAAACTACACCTTCACCGGTCCCAGACTTTCGAAATGTCCGCGCCGCTGCAGCCACGCCAGCAGGACGAAGCTCGGGATCGCGACCAGCACGCAGATCGCGAAGAACAGCGGCCAGCCGGTCGCTTTCGCGACATAGCCCGCGCCCGACGACAGATAGGTGCGGCCGACGGCGGCGAGCGCGGTCAGGAGCGCATATTGGGTCGCGGTGTGCAGCGGGTTGCGGCACAGTGCCGACAGGTAGGCGACGAAGATCACGGTGCCGATGGCGCTGGTGAAATTCTCGGCGGTGATCGCAAGCGCCAGCGCCCACTGGTTGATGCCGACCAGTGCCAGCCACGAGAACGACAGATTGGCGAGCGCCTGCAGCACGCCGCCGATCCACAGGCTCGCGGCCAGTGAATAGCGCCGCGCCACGAAGCCGCCGGCAAAGCCGCCGATCAGCGTTGCCGCAAGCCCCACGCCCTTGACGATGGCGGCGTAATCGTTGCGGGAAAAACCGAGGTCGATCACGAACGGCGCCGTCATGGTTCCCGAGAAGGCGTCGGTGAACTTGAACAGCACGACAAAGGCGAGCGCGGCGAACGCGTCACGACGGGTGAGGAATTCGGAGAATGCGCCCACCGCGGCATGCAGGACGCGCGCGAACGCGCTTTCCGCTTCGGTCGCGGTCTCGACCCGTGCCGATTGATCGGGTTCGGTCGCCGCGAGCGCGGTGACGGTGCCGATCAGGACCAGCGCCGCCATCACGACATAGCCCCACATCCAGGCCGCCCCGCGGGTCAGGCCCGTGCTCTCGAAGCCGGAGACGATGAACAATGCGCCGGCGGTCGACACCAGCATGCCGATGCGATAGGCCGCGACGTAGGACGCCATGCCGGCGGCCTGCTCGCTTTCGGGCAGGCTTTCGACGCGGAAGGCATCGACCACGATGTCCTGGGTCGAGGAGGCCGTCGCGACCAGCAGCGCGGCGACCGCGACGAACAGCGGCGAGCGCGCGGGGTCGGCGAGCGCCAGCAGCAGGATCGCCGCGATCAGGAGCAGCTGCGAGAATAAAAGCCAGCCCCGCCGGCGTCCGAAGGCGCGTGTGAACAGCGGCACATGCAGCGCATCGACCAGCGGCGCCCACAGGAACTTCAGCGTGTAGGGCGTGCCGACCAGCGCGAACAGGCCGATGGTGCCGAGGTCGACGCCGGATTCGCGCATCCAGACCAGCAGCGTCGATCCGGACAGCGCGAGCGGCAGGCCGGACGAAAAGCCGAGCAGCAGCACGATCAGCACGCGCCGTTGCAGATAGACGGCAAGGCTGTCGCGCCAGGAGGTGGGCGGCGCTTTGTGCGTCACAGCGGCGCTTTCCGATGTCGCTTCGGGAGCAGTCATTTGTCCATTCTGCGGTCATCGTCCGCGAAGGCGGACGATCCAGTATTCCGTGAAGGTTCGTTCCAGCTACCCGGGCCGCGGCGTACTGGATGCCCCGCTTTCGCGGGGCATGACGATAGGATCATGCGGCGGCGATGCTGGGATAAAGATCGTCCCAATTTGGATTGTGCTCTTCGATCAGACGAATCTTCCAGGCTCGATTCCACTTCTTCAAGCGCTTTTCACGTCGGATTGCGTTCTCAGGATCGTCGAACAGCTCAAAGTACACGAGCCCGATGACATTGTATCTTTCAGTGAAGCCCTCGGCGACCTTTAGTTTGTGTTCAGCCCCGCGGCGAACCAGGTCGTTGGTCACGCCGATATACAGTGTTCCGCCGATCCGGCTGGCCAGAATGTAGACGTAGAAGCTGGCGTTCCTGCATCCATCGTCTCTGCAATACTGGATCGCCCGGTCAAGCCGGGCGATGACGGCGACAATAGCAGATCGTTCTTGCGGAGGATCACTCCCCGGCCTGCAGCTTGCGCGGCAGTGGGAACAGATCGGGTGTGGTCTTGACCAGGCGCGGGGCTTCCGCCGGCGGCTCCTTGGAAAAGTCCAGCTCCTCGATGCGGCCGGCGCGCTTCTCGATCTTGTCGGCGGAGATCAGGATCTGCCTGACGTCCTCGTTGACGTCGCCAAAGTGCTTCTGCAGCTTGAGCACGCGGTCGCGCAGGCGAGTCAGGTCGTCGCCGAGATTCATCACCTCGGTGCGGATCTGGTCGGCGGCGTCGCGGATGCGCGCGTCCTTCAGAATCTGCTGCATCACCTGGATCGCCAGCATCAATAGCGAGGGCGACACCAGCACCACGCGGGCGCGATAGGCCTTCTGGATCACGTCGTCGAATCCGTCATGGATTTCCGCATAGACGGATTCCGAGGGCACGAACATCAAGGCCGTGTCCTGGGTTTCGCCGGCGATCAGATATTTCTCGGCGATGTCGGCGACGTGCTTGAGCACGTCGTTGCGCAGCCGCTGGCCTGCCAGCTTTTTCTCCTCGTCGGTGCGCGCAACATGCAGCGCGGTCACCGATTCCAGCGGGAATTTGGCGTCGATGCAGAGCGGGCGCTGGTCGGGCAGGAACACCACGCAATCGGGCCGCTTGCCGGTCGAGAGTGTGTGCTGGAATTCGTAGGAGCCCTTGGGCATTCCGTCCTGGACGATCGCTTCCATCCGCGCCTGGCCGAACGCGCCGCGCGCCTGCTTGTTGGCGAGCACGTCGCGCAAGGTCGTCACCTGCGTCGTCAGGTCGGTGAGATTCTTGTGCGCATGGTCGATGATGCCGAGCCGCTCGTGCAGCTTGCGCAGCGAGTCCATCGTGTTGCGCGTGGTCTGCTCCATGGACTGGCCGACGCGATGGGTGACCGAATCAAGACGCTCATTGACGGAGCGGGCGAGCTCGGCCTGGCGGCCGGCGAGGGTCTGCGTCATGGCGTCGACCCGTCCGCTCGCCTCGCTTTGCACGCGCATCATCTCGGAGAGGCGTTCCTCCAGCTCGTCGGCGCGGATCGCCTGCGCCATCGCAAGCGCGGCGCTGCGCCGTCCCGATCGCGCAATCACGATCGCGATGACGAGCAGCAGCAATAGGGTGAGCGCGCCAAAGCCGATCAGCGCCTCGTTGATGCGGATCGGCCAGTCGCCGACGACGAACAGAATCTGGTTCATGCGCCACTAGTAGCCGATTCGCAGGGTTCCGCGAACGAAGAGAGAACGTATTTGGTCAATCAGGGGCTAAATCCGATGGTTAAGGCTGGCTTAAAATTCCTGGGCCGCCGTGGCGCGATGGTTCCCCGCGCGGATTGACCCCCAGAGATCAGCAGCTTAAATCGCCCGCCATGGCCATCCGCGAAATCATCATCCTGCCCGACAAACAGTTGCGGCTCGTCTCCAAGCCCGTCGAAAAGGTGACCCCGGAGATCCGCAGGCTTGCCGACGACATGTTCGAGACCATGTATGCCGCGCCCGGGATCGGGCTCGCGGCGATCCAGATCGCGGAGCCGTTGCGGCTGATCACGATGGACCTCGCCAAGCGCGACGAGAACGGCGAGACGACCCCGCAGCCGCGGGTATTCATCAATCCCGAGATCCTCGCGCGTTCGGAGGAAATGTCGGTCTACGAGGAGGGCTGCCTCTCGATCCCCGAATATTACGAGGAGGTCGAACGCCCGGCCAAGGTGCGGGTGCGTTACACGGATCTCGACGGCAAGGTGCATGAGGAAGATGCCGAGGGGCTGTATGCGACCTGCATCCAGCACGAAATCGACCATCTCAACGGCGTCCTGTTCGTGGACTATCTCTCGAAGCTCAAGCGTGACCGCGTGCTGAAGAAGTTCACCAAGGCCGCCAAGCGTACGGGAGAGTAGGCCCCCTGCTCGTCATGGTCCGGCCTCGTGCCGGGCATCGACCTCTTCCTTTTTCTCGCGACATCAAGGACGTGGATGGCCGGGACAAGCCCGGCCATGACGGATAAATTGAGCTGATGCGTCGCAGGATAGTTCCATGCCCCTCCGCCTGATCTTCATGGGCACGCCAGATTTCGCGGTGCCGACGCTGCTCGAGCTCGCAGGCCATGGCCATGAGATCGCAGCCGTCTACACCCGCGCGCCAAAACCTGGCGGCCGCGGCATGAAACCACAGGCGACGCCCGTGGAGCAGGAAGCGCGGCGGCTTGCCATTCCGGTGCTGACGCCGAAGACGCTGCGGAGCGAGGAGGCGCTTGCCGAGCTGCGCGCGTTCAATGCGGATGCCGCCGTCGTCGTCGCCTATGGCATGATCCTGCCGCAGCCGATCCTGGATGCGCCGCGGCTCGGATGCTTCAACCTGCATGCATCGCTGTTGCCGCGCTGGCGCGGGGCGGCGCCCATCAACCGCGCCATCATGGAAGGCGATCTCGAATCAGGCGTCATGGTGATGAGGATGGATGCCGGCCTCGACACCGGCGACGTCGCGATGGCCGAGCGCGTACCGATCACCGACGCCACGACGGCGGCCGACCTGCATGATCGTCTTGCGCCGCTCGGCGCCGGCCTGATGGTGCGGGCCATGGCGGCGCTGGAGCGCGGCGCGCTGCAACTGAAAAAGCAGAGCGAGCAGGGCGTGACCTACGCCGCCAAGATCGACAAGGCGGAAGCCAGGATCGACTGGAGCAGGCCGGCGCATGCCGTGCTGCGCCACGTCCACGGGCTGTCGCCGTTTCCCGGCGCCTGGAGCGAGATCGCGGGCATGGGCGAACCGGTCCGCATCAAGGTCCTGCGCTGCCAGCTTGCAAGCGGCGCGGGCCATCCCGGAGCGGTGCTCGACGAGCGCCTCACGATCGCCTGCGGCGATGGCGCGATCCGCATCACCGAGCTGCAGCGGGCCGGCAAGGCGCCGATGAAGGCGGGGGAGTTTTTGCGCGGCACGCCGCTGAAGAAGGAAGCCCGAATTGAATAAGATCGTCATACGCGGGCTTGACCCGCGTATCCATCTTGGAAAACAACCTCCTGAAGGATGATGGATGGCCGGGTCAAGCCCGGCCATGACGATCGAAATAGATTGAACCTGATGCCGCGCTACAAGCTCACCATCGAATATGACGGCACGCCGTTCTCCGGTTGGCAGCTTCAGGACAACCTGCCGACGGTGCAGGGCGCGCTGGAAGCCGCCGTCAAGGCGACCTGCGGCGACGATGTCCGCGTGCACGGTTCGGGCCGCACCGATGCCGGCGTCCACGCGCTCGGGCAGGTCGCCCATTGCGATATCGCAAAACCCTTCAGGCCTGATCGTCTGCGTGACGCGCTGAACGCGCATCTGCGCCCCGATCCGGTCGCCGTGCTCGCCGCCGAGATCGTGCCCGAAACCTTCGAGGCGCGGTTCTCGGCAGTGAAGCGACACTATCTCTATCGCATCGCCAACACGCGGGCGAACCTCGCGCTCGATGTCGGCCGCGTCTGGCGCGTGCCGCGGCGGCTCGATGCGGACGCGATGCACGCGGCCGCGCAACGGCTCGTCGGCAAGCATGATTTCACGACCTTCCGTGACACCGAGTGCCAGGCGAAATCGCCGGACAAGACGCTCGACCAGCTCGATGTCGTGCGGCAGGGCGACGCGGTCCGGATCATGACCTCGGCGCGTTCCTTCCTGCACAGCCAGGTGCGCTCGATGGTCGGCTCGCTGGTGTGGGTCGGCGAGGGGCGCTGGAGCGCCGATGATCTCGCCGCCGCGCTTGCCGCGCGCGACCGCGCAGCCTGCGGCGTGGTTGCGCCGCCCGAGGGGCTCTATCTGGTGCGGGTGCAGTATTAGAAGCAGTCATGCCCCGCGAATGCGATGGGTTTCGCTGCGTTCAACCCATCCTACGACTGCTCTCTCACGCAAAATACCGCGCCAAAATCCCGCGATAGATCTTCGTCAGCTTCTCGATATCGGCGACCGAGGCCCGTTCGTCGATCTGGTGCATGGTCTGGCCGACCAGCCCGAACTCGATCACCGGGCAGTAGCTCGCGATGAAGCGCGCATCCGACGTGCCGCCCGATGTCGACAGCTCGGGCTTGCGCCCCGTAACCTCCTCGATCGCCGAGACCGCGAGGTCGGTGAAGGGGCCGGGCTTTGTCACGAACACGTTCGAGTTCGAGGACTCCCAGACGATGCGGGCGCGGACGCGGTTGCCGGCGGCTCTCGCCAGCCGCTCCTCGACCAGCTTGCGCAATGTCTCCTGCGTGTGGTGATCGTTGAAGCGGATGTTGAAGCGGGCGCGTGCCTGACCCGGGATCACGTTGAAGGCGGTGTTGCCGACGTCAACGGAGGTGAATTCAAGGTTGGAGGCCTGGAACTGCGCGCTGCCATTGTCGAGCGGCTCCTCGCTCAGCGCCACGATCAGCCGCGAAATGTCCGGCACCGGGTTCGCCGCGCGATGCGGATAGGCGACATGGCCCTGCCGGCCTTCGACATGCAGCGTGCCGGACTGCGAGCCGCGGCGGCCGATCTTGATGCAGTCGCCGAGCACTTCCACGTTGGAGGGTTCGCCCAGCACGCAATGGTCGAATTTCTCGCCGCGCGCGGCGACCCATTGCAGAAGCTTCACGGTGCCATTGACCGAGACGTCTTCCTCGTCGCCGGTGATCAGGAACGAGATCGAGCCCTTGCCGTCGTCGCGGACCTTGCCGCCGTGGTCGGCGAGATGCTGCAGCACCGCGGCGACGCTGCAGGCGATGCCGCCCTTCATGTCGACCGCGCCGCGGCCATAGAGGAAGCCGTCCTTCACCTCGCCTGAAAATGCGCCGACGCTCCAGGCGGTCTCATCGCCCGGCGGCACCACGTCGGTGTGGCCGGCAAAGGTGATGTGCGGGCCTTCGTTGCCGATACGGGCATAGAGGTTGTCGATGTCGGCGATGCCGGGTTCGGAGAAGGCGACGCGGTGCGTCGCGAAGCCGGCAGCCTTCAGAAGGGTTTCGAGCACGCCGAGCGCGCCGGCGTCGGCGGGTGTGACGGAAGGGCAGCGGACGAGGTCGCGGGTAATGGAAAGGGCGTCGGTCATGCCGTCCGCTTACCATGCGGAGACGACCCGCGGAACGGCAAATCGCCAGCGCGTCTTCTAGCGCGCCTTCTACCGCGTTTTGGCGGCTGGTCCGAGCGGCGGCACGACAAGACGAACGTCCGGAATCGGCGCCGCGGCGCGGTGCGGCACCGGCTCGGTTTCATGGTCCTGATTCCAGCGCGTCGGCGTGCCGCGGGGCTGGGTCCGGGTTTTCGGCAGCGGATTGGGGCCGAAGCGGTTGGTCCATCGGGTACCCTTCAGGCAGTACATCTCGATGAAGCCCCAGGCCATCAGGATGGCGACGATGACGGCGGCTGCGGTCACCGCATAGGAATCGCCGAGCCGGTCGGCGAACTGGCTGTAGAGGCCGGGGATGACGAAGAATGGCACCATCCACCAGCCATTCTTGTCGCGGTCATGCAGCCGCTTGATCGCGGTGGCGGCATAGATCCACAGGAAAACGGGGGTGCCGAACCCATGGACGACAAGCGAAACGGGGCTGGCGGAATGCCAGGCGCGCATCGCGCGCGGATCGATGATCTCAAAGATATCATCGATGCCGAAATGGATCGACGTCGGGCCGCCGAACAGCTTGCCGATACAGGCGACCAGAAGGCCCAGGAGCATCATCCAGCAGACGATCACGAGGCCGGCGAGCCAGCATTTGGCGCGGTTGATGCGGCCCTTGAAGCTGAACAGGTACCAAAGCCAGTCCATCGCGACCTCCGGAGCCGCTCAGCTCTCCCTTGCGGGGTTCCGGATATTGGTCGCGTCCCGGCGTTGGCCGGTTCGATCAGTCGCGTAACAGCTCGTTGATGCTGGTCTTGGCGCGGGTGCGCTCATCGACCCGCTTGACGATCACGGCGCAGGCCGTGGAGGGGCCCATCTGGCCGTTTTTCAGCGGCTTTCCGGGCAGCGCGCCGGGCACCACGACCGAATATTCCGGCACCTCGCCGATGAAGGTCTCGCCGGTCTCGCGGTCGACGATCTTGGTGGACGCGCCCAGGAACACGCCCATCGCGAGCACCGCGCCCTTGCGCACGATCACGCCTTCGGCGACTTCCGAGCGCGCGCCGATGAAGCAGTCGTCCTCGACGATCACGGGTTCCGCCTGCAGCGGCTCGAGTACGCCGCCGATGCCGACGCCGCCGGAGATGTGGACGCGCTTGCCGATCTGGGCGCAGGAGCCGACGGTGGACCAGGTGTCGACCATGGTCGCCTCATCGACATAGGCGCCGAGATTGACGAAGGAGGGCATCAGCACGACGTTTCGCGCGATGAAGGCGGAGCGGCGCACGATCGCGCCGGGCACGGCGCGGAAGCCGGCGTCACGAAAGCGGTTCTCGCCCCAGCCGTCGAACTTCGAGGGCACCTTGTCCCACCACGAGGCCTTGCCGGGACCGCCCGCGATCGCGGTCATGTCGTTGAGGCGGAACGACAGCAGCACGGCCTTCTTCAGCCACTGATTGACCTTCCATTTGCCGCTGGCTTCGCGCTCCGCGACGCGGGCCTCACCCTTGTCAAGCAGCTCGAGCGCACTGTCGACGGCCTCGCGGACCTCGCCCTTGGTCGCGGCGGAGATGCCGTCGCGCGCCTCGAAGGCGGCATTGACGGTGGATTCGAGGCTGGCGAGAGACATCGGGGTTTCCTCTGGCGGAAGGCGCTTGGCGGACGAACGGGACGCTTTTTCGGAATTTGGGGGAGCGGAGTCAAGGCTGGGTCGCGGTCATCACCCGCGAAAGCGGGTGATCCAGTATTCCAGAAGCGGTAGTGATTGAGCTGCGGCAGTGCGGCGTACTGGATACCCCGCTTTCGCGGGGTATGACGGGAGTAAGCGGAACGTCAGCTCGCCTGCTGCTTCGTCAGCCGCTGCAAGAATCCGGTCAGATCGTCGGTGACATGATCGACATGGGAGGCGCCGCGGCCCTCCAGCTCCCAATCCTCGCGCACGACTTCCCTGGAGCCGTCAGGCACCACCAGCACGGTCGTCATGCCGAGCTCATGCGGCACCACGAGGTTGCGCGCGAGGTCCTCGAACATCGCCGCGCGCGTGGGATCAACCTGGTGCAGGTCGAGAAACCGCCGGTAGGTCTGCGGTGCCGGCTTCGGCTCGAGCTCGGCGGCGATGATGTCGAACACCGCCTCGAAATGACCCGTCAGGCCGAGCCGCTCCAGCACCTTGCCGACATGATCGGTCGAGCCGTTGGTGAGGATCAGCTTGCGGCCGGGCAGCTCGGCGATCGCCGCGCCCATCGCGGGGTTGGGCTCGAGCGGCGAGTGGTCGATCTTGTGGACATAGGCGAGGTAGTCGTCGGCGCGCACGCCGTGCTCGGTCATCATGCCGCGCATGGTGGTGCCGTAGCGGCGATAATAGTCCTTCTGGATCAGCCGCGCCTCTTCCGGTGAGATCTTCAGCCAGGCGCTGACGAACTCGCCGATCCGCGCATCGACCTGCTGCCACAGATTGACGTGATGCGGATAGAGCGTGTTGTCGAGGTCGAACACCCAGGTGTCGATGTGGGTGAAGGAGCGGGGTTTCATGGCGTCCCTCCGGCTGTCATGCCCGCGCAGGCGGGCATGCAGTACGCCGCGGCCTTGGAGCGAAGCACTGATGTCTCGGAGTACTGGATCACCCGCTTTCGCGGGTGATGACGAGTTGGGGTGAGGCGAGACTTGAACATCATCACGGCATCGCAAATCGCAGCGTCTTGCCGCCGCCCGACATGTCGACGGCCGAAAAACCGGTGGCGGCAAAACCGCGGCTCGCGCAATCGCCCTGTTCGTTGGTCTCGAACTTGCTCTCGCGGGTGCAGAGCGGTGTCGGGCCGCCCCAGTTCAGCGGCTTGTCCTTGTAGCGGACGGTGCGGTTCTCGGCATCGACGGCTTCGGCGAAGCTGAAGATCTGTCTGGGCTGGCCGGCCACGTCAGGATGCAGGCATTTGCCGGGATCGATCCGGTACCAGCCGCGGCTCACCACGCTCTTGCCGTCATCGGTCGCAACCGCCGCCATCACCTTGTGCGGGGTGTCGTTGCACCAGGTCAGCCCGGTCGGCGAGGGCGACTGCACCGCGTCGATCATGGTGGAGAAGAAGTTCGGCGACTGCACGATGTCGGCCGCGAGCCCGCGGCTCTTCAGGAAAGCCGCCAGCGCACCTTGCGTCTTCGGACCGTCGACGCCGTCGATCGGGGCTGCGTCATAGCCCGCGATCACGAGCAGCCGCTGGATGCCGGCGAGCCGCGCCTGCTCGTCGTCATATTCGGAGTCTTCCGCGAGATAGGCGACGAGGTTGCCGTCGTCGGTCTGGGTCGGCGTGATCTGGGTGAAGGGTGCCGGCGTCTGGCCGGGGCGGCACTGCCGCGCCGCCGCGATGACGAAATTGTCCGAGGCGACGCACAGCGTGTCGCTGCCGTTCTGCGGGATCGGCGAGGTGCCGTAGAGGCCGAGCGCCCGCGCATGCAGGAGGATACGGTCGGCCGCGAGCCGGCCCTGCAGCACCACGCGGCAGGCGGCGGGGTCGATGCGGAACCAGCCGCGCGTCGCGGTCGCCGACTTGTCGTCGATGCCGATCGCGGCTTCGACCACGTAGCTCATGCGGTTGCAGAATTTCAAATCGGCGAAGGCCGGCGCGGAGGAGGCAATGAACGAAGCCACGGCCGCCGGCAGCGCGAGCGCCGTGCGCGCCGCATACCGCCGCCACCGGGAGGCGGAGCGGCGCCCGGACATGCCCGGCGATCGTGTCGCGCTCGTCACTTGTGGATCAGCGTGCCGGTACCTTGGTTGGTGAAGAGTTCCAGCAGCACCGCGTGCTGCATCTTGCCGTCGATGATGACGACGCCCTGCACGCCCTGCTCCAGCGCATAGATGCAGGTCTCGACCTTGGGGATCATGCCGCCGGAGATCGTGCCGTCGGCGATCAGCTTGCGCGCGTCCTTGATCGACAGGTCGGGAATGAGCTTCTTCGACTTGTCGAGCACGCCGGGCACGTCGGTCAAAAGCAAAAGCCGCTTGGCCTTGAGCGCGCCGGCCACCGCACCGGCGAAGGTGTCGGCGTTGATGTTCAGCGTCTGGCCGTGCTGCGAGGTCGCAAGCGGCGCCAGCACCGGGATCAGCTCATAGCCGATCAGCTGGTTGAGCAGGGTGAGGTCGACCTTTTCCGGCTCGCCGACGAAGCCGAGATCGATCGTCTTCTCGATGTTGGAGCCGGGATCGATCATGGTGCGCGTCGTCTTCGACGCCTTCACCATGTTGCCGTCCTTGCCGGAGAGGCCCACGGCCTTGCCGCCGGCCTCGTTGATGTAGCCGACGAGCTGCTTGTTGACGGAGCCGGCGAGCACCATCTCGACGATCTCGATGGTGGCGGCGTCGGTGATGCGAAGGCCGGCGGCGAATTCGGACTCGATGCCGAGCCGCTTCAGCATGGTGGCGATCTGCGGTCCGCCGCCGTGCACCACGACCGGATTGATCGCGGTCTGCTCCAACAGCACGATGTCGCGCGCGAATGCTTTCGCTGTGTCCTCCGCGCCCATGGCGTGCCCGCCATATTTGATGACGATGGTCTCTTCGTCATACTCCTGCATGTGAGGCAGCGCCTCGGAGAGGATGCGGGCCTGATCGAGCGGAGTGATGTGGGACGCGTCGGTCATGAAGCGGTCTCTCGGTCGAAAAACTCGCCGCGTTTCTATCTGATTGGCGTCAGCAGCGCAAAATTATTGGGCGCGGTTCGGCCAGGCGGCCGCGACCGCAAGCGCCAGCCAGCTCGCGATCAGCAGCGTGCCGCCGGTGGGGGCGGCCATCGGAAACAGGCCGTGGCTGGCGAATTGGCGCAAGGTGAGGTCGCCGGCGAACAGGCTTGCTGCGACCACGAAGCCGGAGCCGGCCGCAAGGCCGATCCTGGCATGGACGGTGCCGCGGGCAAGAAGCGCCGCGGTCGCGAGCACCGCGCTGGCGTGAAACAGCAGCATCGAGGAGGCCGCGGCAAGCCGGGAGGCGTCGGCAAGGTGCGCGCCTGCGGCCGCGAGGATGACGCCGTCGCCGCCCATGATGGCGGCGAGCACGATCAGGATCCGCAGCGCCGCGCTCATGCCCGGCGTTCCTCCAGGAGCCGCACGATCGCTGCGCGCAGCTCGGCGATCCCCGATCCGGTGCGCGAGGAGGTCGCAAGCACGTCAGGAAAGGCGGCCGGATGTTTCGCAAGTGCTGTGGCGGTGTCCGCGCGACACGCCTCGAGCCCGGCGGCCTTGACCTGGTCGGCCTTGGTCAGCACGACCTGGTAGCTCACGGCCGCGCGATCGAGCGTCTTGAAGACGTCGAGGTCGACCTCTTTAAGGCCGTGGCGGGCGTCGATCAGCACATAGACCCGGGCGAGGCTGGCGCGGCCAAGCAGGAATTTGTGGATCAGCGCGGTCCAGGATGCGACCTTGGTCTTGGGGGCTGAAGCATAGCCGTAGCCGGGCATGTCGACGAGCCGCAGGCCGCCTCGCGCGGGCGCCTCGAAGAAGATCAGCTCCTGGGTGCGGCCCGGCGTGTGCGAGGTGCGCGCCAGATTGTTGCGGCCGGTCAGCGCATTGATGAGGGAGGACTTGCCGACATTGGAGCGGCCGGCGAAGGCGATCTCGGTCGCGCCCATCGGCGGCAGCGTCTCGATCGAAGGGGAGGCGTAGACGAACTGCCAGTCGCCGGCGAATAATTTCCGCCCTTCTTCGATCAGGTCAGCATCGATGTCGGCGGTCATGCGAAGGTTTTCCGCTGCTCCATGGTCGGGCTAAAGCGCGAAGCGCGTCTTCGCAATTCCCCCGGCCATCCACGTCTTCGCCTTGGGTTATCCTCTAAGACGTGGATGCCCGGCACAAGGCCGGGCATGACGAATGAGAGAACCCGAGCGGTCGCCTTACGTCTTCGATTCCGCCTTCTTCGGCATGAAGGTGGACTTGAGGTTGTCGAACAATTCCACCTTCACGCCGTTGCGGCGCATGATGAAGCTCTGCTGCAGCACCGAGAGCAGGTTATTCCAAGCCCAGTAGATCACGAGGCCGGCCGGGAAGCCCGCGAGCATGAAGGTGAAGATCAGCGGCATCCAGTCGAAGATCATCTTCTGCGTCGGATCCGGCGGCGTCGGGTTCAGCTTCATCTGGAACCACATCGTGATGCCCATGATGATCGGCCAGATGCCGAGCGCGAGGTAGTGCCCGAACAGCGGAAGCTGGGTCGGGTCGAAGTGGAGCAGCCCGAACAGTGTGAACAGGTTGGTCGGGTCGGGCGCCGAGAGATCCTTGATCCAGCCGTAGAACGGCGCGTGGCGCATCTCGATGGTGACGAACAGCACCTTGTAGAGCGAGAAGAACACCGGGATCTGCAAGGCGACCGGAAGACAGCCCGCGATCGGGTTGATCTTCTCCTTCTTGTAGATCTCCATCATCTCCTGCTGCTGCTTCACCCGGTCGTCGGGATAGCGCTCCTTGAGCGCCTGAAGCTGCGGCTGCACCGACTTCATCTTCGCCATCGAGGCGTAGGACTTGTTGGCGAGCGGGAAGAACAGCAGCTTCACCAGCACGGTGACGAGCAGGATGGCGATGCCGAAATTGCCGAACAGGCGATAGAAGAAGTCGAGCGCCAGGAACATCGGCTTGGTGATGAAGTAGAACCAGCCCCAGTCGATCAGAAGATCGAAATGGTTCAGCGAAAGCTGCTTGTTGTAGCCGCCGAAGCCGGCCAGCGGGAAGTTGATGCCGACCACGCTCGCTTCCTTGGCGCCGGCGAACAGCCGCGCATTGGCGCTGCCGGTGCCGCCGATCGCGATCGTCTGCGCGTCCTGCAGATAGTCGGTCTGGTAGGTCCTGACCGTGCCGACAAGGTTCGAGGAGAAGCGTGCCTGCAGGTGCGCATTGATGTCCGGCAGCAGCGCGGACGCCCAGTATTTGTCGGTGATGCCGAGCCAGCCGTTGGTGACGCTGAAGGCGACCTGCTTGGCGTCGTCGATCTTCTTGTAGGCGTATTCCTGCAGGCCCTGGTCGCCGAGATAGCCGATCAGGCCTTCGTGCAGGATGTAGTAGCCGGAAACCTGCGGCGTGCCGTGCCGCGAGATCAGCGCGAACGGGTAGAGCGTGACCGGCGCGCTGCCGACATTGGTCACCTCGTCCTTGATGGTGAAGAGGTAGCGGTCGTCGATCGCGATGGTGCGGCGGAAGGTCAGGCCCTCGCCATTGTCATATTTCAGCGTCACCGGGCTCGACGGCGTCAGGTTGCCGGAACCCTCCTGCTGCCACATCGTGTTCTGGTCGGGCAGCCGCGCCGTGGAGCCCGTTGCCGGCACCCAGCCGAACTCGGCGTAATAGGGCGCCGCCGTGCCCGAGGGCGAATACAGGACGATCGCCGGCGAGTTCGGGTCGACGGTGTCGCGGAACTGGACCAGCGAGAGGTCGTCGACCCGCGCGCCCTTCAGCGAGATGCTGCCCGACAGGCGCGGGGTGTCGATCTTGACCCGCGGCGTGGCGGCGATGGCGGCGGCACGGTCGACCACCGGCGCTGCGGATGCAGCCGGCGCCGCCGGCGCATTGGCGGCGGGCGCTGGCGCCGCACCGGTCTGCGGTGGATTGGCGGGGGTTGGCGCGGGCGCCTGCTTGGTCAGTTCGGACTGCAGCTGGCTTTGCGCGCGCTGCTTTTCCATCTGCGGGATGTTGTAGAAATATTGCCAGGCGATCAGCACGAGGCCGGACAGAATGATCGCGAGGATGGTGTTGCGATTATCGCTCATCGAAAACTCTCGTCCTTCATCCGGCCTGATCGGCCGGGGCTGATTTGTCCAGGTATTTCTCTAGGTCCTGGCGTCGCTGCGCCTGGTTTCGGGCTGCCGGTCGATGCGATGGAACGCGCTGCGCAGTTCGTCGAGCATGGCCTCGAAGTCGCGACTGAGCGCGGCACGGCGGCCGACTAGCACATAATCATGGTGAGGTCGCATGGCTATGACATCGAGCCGCTTCACCAATTCGCGAAGCCGGCGCCGGATGCGGTTGCGCTCGGTCGCGGTGCCGTTCTTCCTGGTGACGGTGAAGCCGATCCGAACCGGCCCATTGTCGTCGCGGCGGCGGCCCTGCAGCGCGAAGGCCGCCGTGCTGACCCGCGCGCCACTGGCAACGGCGAGAAAGTCTGCCCGCCGCCTCAGCCGATCCATGGCTTGAATCTCCGGAAGTCGCCCGGCTCAGGCGCTCAGTCGCTTGCGACCCCGCGCACGGCGTGCGGCGAGAACCTTGCGGCCACCGGCGGTGGCGAGACGGGCGCGGAAACCGTGGCGGCGCTTGCGCACCAGTTTGCTGGGTTGATAAGTCCGCTTCACGGGTCCTTCTCCGCTGAGGGGGCAATTTGCCGCTGAATTGAGATCAGTCCGGTGATGCTGGCCGACCCAAAAGGCCGTTCCGGCCCCGATGGGCCGCCTCCGGACAGTTGGCGCGGCTTATAAGGGAGCGCCCCGTTTTCGTCAATGTCGCGGACTGTCCGGGGCGACCTTCTTTGAAACGTCGCAATTAGAGTGAATATATTGAAGTTTCCGGGGTTTTTTAGAGGCGCGGATAGCAGCTCCGGCTCTTCCATCCTAGATCAGGGAATGAGCCGACATTAGCGATCCGTAATTTGACCGGCTCGGGGGTGAAACGCATCCTCACTGGTAGCGACGAAGGGCCGTCATCGTGTCATTGACCGACGCACAGCCGACCGAGAACGGGCCGCGCGCGAAGCCGTCGCGCCGTCTTGGCCTTTCCGGCAAGCTCCTGCTGCTCACGATCCCGCTGGTCATGATCGCGGGAATGCTGATTTACGTGCCCGCGATCGCGAACTTCCGGATCAACCGGCTCAACGACCGCCTTGCGGCCGCCAACACCGCGGCGCTGGTGCTCGACGCCGCTCCCTCGGGGATGGTTCCGGATTCGCTGGCCCGGCAGATCCTCACCAGCATCGGGGCGCGCGCGGTGGCCATCAAGATGGGCCAGCAGCGCCGCCTGCTCGCCAGCGCCGACCTGCCGGCCTCGATCGACCACGACATCGACATGCGCACCATGACGGTGTGGCGGGCCATCATCGGTTCCTTCGAGATGATGCTGGAAACCGGCAACCAGTCGATCCGGGTGATCGGGCCGGCGCCCGGCGGGGCGCAATTCATCGAGACCGTGATCGACGAATTGCCGCTGCGCCAGTCGATGTACCGCTTTTCCCGCAATCTGCTGTTGGTCTCATTGGGGATCGCGATGCTGACCGCGGCGCTGGTCTATCTCGCGCTGCATTTCCTGTTCGTGCGGCCGATGCGGCGGCTGACCGCCAGCGTTGCCGCGTTCCACGACGATCCCGAGAATGCCGCGCGGATCATCGTGCCGAGCCAGCGCGGCGACGAGATCGGGGTCGCCGAGCGCGAGCTTGCCGACATGCAGCGCGACCTCGTCTCGATGCTGCATCAGAAGAGCCGGCTGGCGGCTCTGGGGCTCGCGGTCTCGAAGATCAACCACGACCTGCGCAACCTGCTCGCCTCCTCGCAATTGCTGTCGGACCAGCTCGCCAGCGTGCCCGACCCGCGGGTGCAGCGCTTTGCGCCCAAGCTGATGCGTTCGCTGGAGCGGGCGATCGCCTTCTGCCAGTCGACGCTGTCCTATGGCAGGGCGCAGGAGGCCGCGCCCGATCGTCGCATGATCCTGCTGGAACCCGTCGTGACCGAAGTCCGCGAGACCGCGGGGCTTGCCAACGACGCCTCCATCACCTGGATCAGCGCCATCGAGCGGGGCTTTGCGGTCGATGCCGATCCGGATCAGCTGTTCCGCGTGCTCCTCAACCTGGTGCGCAACGCGGCCCAGGCGCTGGAAGGCAATCCGCGCAGCGACACCGGCACCATGCAGATCCGCATCACCGGGCGGCGCGAGGGCGCGGTCGCGATCCTGGAAGTCTCGGACACCGGGCCCGGCGTGCCGGCGAAAGCGCGCGAGCACCTGTTCGAGGCGTTCCAGACCTCCAGCCGACCCGGGGGCAGCGGACTCGGGCTTGCGATCGCAGCCGAGCTCGTCCGCGCCCATGGCGGCGATATCCATCTGGTCGAGGGCACCATCGGCGCCACCTTCCGGATCGTGATTCCGGACCGGCCGGTGGAACTCCTGAGCGTTCGCAACGAGCGGGCACGGGCGTAGGCGCCGCTTCGCCGTTCCGGCGCGGCGGATGAGCGGCGAGCACGGATATCCTTGTAATGACAGAGGATTTTGCGAAGGACGTGGGCGCGTGCCTGCGCTGGGGCGGCACGAGCCGAGATGCGACGGCGGACCTTGCAAAGCGAGGCGGAAGCCGGTAGCTAGAGCGCTCTTTCGCGGCCATCCGAGCCTTGTCGGATGCAATCGGGCCTTGCGGCCCCATATGGTCTGCGGAAAACGCGCCCGTAGCTCAGCTGGATAGAGCATCAGACTACGAATCTGAGGGTCGGACGTTCGAATCGTTCCGGGCGCGCCATTCGTCTTCGGCAGCGTTTGTTTCAGGCCGCGGTGCGGGCCGGTCTGCCTGACGTTTCCGCAACAGAGCCGGCCTCGCCTCAGTGGTGCGCCGACACGCCTTTCACGCATCCGGACACGAGATCGGCGGCGGCATATTGACCGACGTCGCCCAGGCTGATCATGCCGACCATCCGCTTGCTCTTGTTGATCACGGGCAGCCTGCGGATCTTCAGCGTCTCCATGTGATGAACTGCCTTGGCCAGATCATCGTCGTCGCGGCAGCAGTGGATACCTTCCGTCATGACATCCCGCGCCGTCGTGCGCGCCGCGCTGAAGTCTTTGCTCGCGAGACCTTTGCAGACGATGTCGCGATCCGTCACCATCCCGATCAGCCGATCGTTCTCCCCGATCGGAATGCAGCCGACGTCGTGTCCCTGCATCAGTTTGGCGATCTCGGTGATTGGGGTGTCGGGGCTTACCCAATCGACTCCCTTGTGCATCACGTCCCTGACTTTCATGGAGGACCTCCGTTACAACGCCGCAGCCCCCACTCGCTCGACTATACAACAGACCGGGCGCGGTCGCACGCGCGCCGCGTGCAAGCGCGCGTGAGCGGCGTGATGCTGGATGTGTTGTGCCGCCGCCAAAGGCAATGCGGGTCGCGCATCAAGCCAGGCCGCGGCAAACGGGAGCGTACTACTAGATCGGCGCGATGTTGGTGTTGCTCAGATTGGTGTGCCGGATGATGCCATCGATCACCAGGGTGCGGACCGTATTGATATGGGCGACGGTGATGTCGCGGGCGCGCGCCTTGTCGTTCTTGAGCAATGCCTCGATCAGCCCGTCGTGCTCGCGGTTGAGCTCCTCGGGGCGTTCGCGCAGCACGAAGCCGAGATGCAGCAGGCGGGTCATTTCGTCGATGATCTGCGATAGTGCCGCCGCAAGCCGCGAGTTGCCGGAGCAGCGCGCGATCTCCATGTGGAAATCCCGGTTGGCCTCGACAAAGCGCGCTTCGCTCGCGGTGTCGCCGGGCACGTAGCCGGCGGCGCATCTGGCGTTCAGCCGCCGCAGCCTGGCCTCGTCGACATTGCCGCAGGCCTTTTCCATAGCCACCGGCTCGAGCAGCATCCGCAGCTCGAACACCTCCTTGACCGATTGCAGCGTCACCGGCGCGATGAGATGCCCCGAGCGCGGAATCGGAATCACGTAACCTTCCTGCGCGAGCCGCGAGAGCGCCTGGCGGATGGGCGCTTTGCCGAAGCCGTACAGTTCGGTCAGCCTGCCCTCGCTGACTTCCTCGCCGGGCGAGAGGCGGCACCACACGATGTCATGCTTGATCTGGTCGAACGCCCGTTCGTTCAGCGCCTGCTTGGGGCGGCCTCCCGCATTTGCACGCATCGTTCCCTCCTGCGCGGCATCTCCGCTTCCGGCGCGATCAGGCATGATGCGGAAAAGCGGGCACCGGCTTTCCGAAGACATCATGCCAAATCGAGGAGCCAAAGCGCGATAGCGATGCAGCCTGAAGCCGTCGCGCTCTGGTTCGTTCCCCCGTTTTCCCTATCCAACCTGATTCCTGACGCCGCGGCGCGGCTGTCCTGCCGGCCGCGCGTTTCCCGAGATCGTCGTGCTACAACATTTCAGATAGATAGAATTGACATGTCAAGAGATGTTATCTAACACGCCCTAGCGACGGGAGGCGAAAATGCCGGATATTGTGACAGATGTTCTGGTGGTTGGGGCGGGCGCCGCAGGCATGTCGGCGGCGATGGCCGCAGCCAGGGCCGGCGCATCGGTGCTGCTGGTCGACAAGAGCCTCGTCGGCCGCGGTGGCGCGACCATCATGGCGCAGATGACTGTCGCGGCCGCTCTGGGCGAGCAGGATGCCGACGACTGGACCCGCCATCTCGCCGATACGCTCAAGGCTGGCCGCGGACTCTGCAACGAGGGGCTGGCAGGAATTCTGTGCCGCGAAGCGCCGGATCGCATCCGGGAGCTCGATGGCTGGAAGGTGGGCTGGGCGCGCGATGCGGATGGCCGCATCAACGGCGTGCAGGCGCCAGGACACAGCGTTCGCCGCTGCGTCTATGTCGATTTCCTCGAGACCGGCACTGCGATCGCGCAGACGCTGCGCACCCAGGTGTCGCGGGTGAAGGCCGTCACGCGCGTCAGCGGCCTGTCGATCCGCGAACTGGTGCGACACAATGGACGCGTGGTCGGCGCCGTCGGCGTCAATCTCGACGACGGCCAGCGCGTCACGATCGCCGCCAAGGCGACCATCCTCGCCGCCGGCGGCCTGACCAAGCTGTTCCAGCGCAACAGCGCCTCGGCCAACATGAATGGCGATGCCTACGCGCTGGCGCTGCGGGCGGGCGCTGAACTGATCGACATGGAGTTTCCGCAGTTCTTCCCGATCGGACATCTCGCACCGCGGCTGGTCGGGATGGATCCGATCATGTGGGATCCGTTCCGTTACAAGCTCGGCGGACGCCTGCTGAACGGCCGCATGGAGGAATTCCTCGAAAATTACGGCCTGCAGGACGGCGGCGTGTACAGGGCGCCGCGCGACGTGACGGCTTACGCCATCGTCAAGGAAAACGAGGCGGGCCGCGGTTCGCCCGCCGGCGGCGCCTATCTCAGCTTCATGCATGTGCCGGAAGCCGACCTGCGCGCCGCCTTCGGTCCGATTATCGATCTTTTGGCCCGCAACGGCATCGATCTCACCAAACAATGCGTCGAGGTTGCGCCGATCGCGCACTATCACATGGGCGGAATCCGGGTGAACGCCGAGATGCAGAGCGGCGTGAGCGGCCTTTATGCCGCGGGCGAGGCCGTCGGCGGCGCCAATGGCGCCAACCGGCTTTCGGGCAACGCGTTGCCGGAGGCGCTGGTGTTCGGCGAGCGCGCCGGACGGTTCGCGGCCGCCGATGCCGCCAATCGCGCGCATGAATGGGACGACGCCGCGGCAGCACCGATCTTCGCCCTGATCGACGAGATCAGCGCGCGCGGCGAGGCCGGCACCAGTGGAGAAGGGGCGGGCACCACGCAGCTCTGGGCGGAGCTTCAGGCATTGATGTGGAGCAAGGTCGGCCTGTCGCGCACGGAAAAGTCCCTGCGCGAGGCGCTCGACAGGCTGCGCGCCATGCGCTCATCCGATCTCGCCAGCTTGAAGCTCAGCCCGGGCAAGCTGTTCAACACGACCGTCGAAGAATGGTTCGAGTTGCGCAATTCCCTGCACGTCGCGGAAATGATCGCGCTGGCTGCGCTCAATCGCAAGGAGAGCCGCGGCGCCCACCAGCGCCTCGACCATCCCGAGACCAAGACCGACTTCGAGCGCAATCAGATCCTGCACCTCGACGGTGATTCCATCGGTTCGCGGTGGATTCCGGTCGGGGACGCCGCCGCTTCCGCATCACTTCAGCCCAGGTAGTTCGATGACAGCTCTGGTCTCTCTCTCGGTCACGCGAGGAACGGAAGAAGCCGGTACTCGCGTTCAGCAATTCCAGGTCCCATTCGCGGAGGGAATGTCGGTCCTCGACGCGCTGATCTGGATTCGCGCCCATGAGGATCCGACGCTTGCCGTGCGTTACAGCTGCATCAACGCCAATGCCTGCAAGGAATGCTCGCTGATGGTCGATGGCGAGGTGACCTATGCCTGCACCGCGCGCCTGACGCCGGCGGGCGCCAAGGTCGAGCCCC
Source organism: Bradyrhizobium sp. NP1 (assembly GCF_030378205.1). NCBI lineage: Bacteria > Pseudomonadati > Pseudomonadota > Alphaproteobacteria > Hyphomicrobiales > Nitrobacteraceae > Bradyrhizobium > Bradyrhizobium sp. NP1. The sequence goes on along the minus strand of NZ_CP127385.1, from coordinate 7,327,536 downwards.
TGGAGGGCAAGACGCTGATCCGCGATCTGGTGACGGACATCCTGCCCGCGAAGGAACATCTCGCAGCCGCGCTCAAGCCGCGGCGCTGAAGAACCGCTGCGCCAGCCAAGGAATTCCTCATGACCTTCGTCGTTACCGAATCCTGCATCCGGTGCAAGTTTCAGGACTGCCTGCAATCCTGCCCGGCGACCTGCTTCTACGAAGGCGAGAACATGCTCGTCATCAATCCGGAAGAGTGCATCGATTGCGGCGCCTGCGAGCCGGAGTGCCCGGCGGAAGCGATCATTCGCGACACCGTGGCCGGCGCCGAAAAGTGGGTCGCGTTCAACCGTCAATATGCGGCGGTGTGGCCGAAGATCCGCAAGCCCGGCGAGGTCCCCGAAGATGCCGAGGACTGGATCGGCGTCGAAGGCAAACTGGAAACCGAATTCAACCCCGCACCGGCTTCGCGCTGATCAAGGACAGCGGCATCCTCTGGGAGAGAAAAATGGCGAACAGCGTATGGCTCCACGAACTGACCTGGCCTGATATTGCGGAATATCTGAAGTCACAGGACCTCGTGATGGTGCCGATCGGCGCCACCGAACAGCACGGCCACCACACGCCGCTTCTGGTCGATACCGCCTGGGCCAGCGACGTCTCCGAGGCCGTGGCGCGCCAGGAGAAGGTGCTGGTCGCGCCGCCGATGCATTTCGGCTGGTCGCCGCACCATCTGGCCTATCCCGGCGGCATCACGCTGCGGCCGGAAACACTGACCCAGGTTGCCGTCGATATCGGCGAAAGCCTGATCTCGCACGGCTTCAAGAAGATCATCTTCGTCAACGGCAATCGCGTCGCCAACCTCCCGCCGCTGCAGATCGCGATGGCAAAGCTGCGCTTCAACACCGGCGCCTATGTGGCGATCATCGATACCCATCTGATCGCGCGCAAGGAAGTGTGCGAGGCCGCCGGCAACGGTCGCGACGCCTCGCACCACGCTGGAAATGTCGAGACCTCCTTCATGCTGCATGCGCATCCGGAACTGGTAAAGACCGACAAGATCATGAGCCTGCCGGACCATCCGCTTGCCGATTTCGCAAGCACCTTTCCGATGGACCCGCCGCTCGACCAGAACATCGCGTTCAGCCAGGCGACCGCGGCAGAGTTCTACAAGCGCACCGGGGGCCATGGCACCTATTCCAATCCGGGCGGCGCTTCCGCCGAGATCGGCCGGGCCGTGCTCGACGTCACCATCAAGCGCGCGGCGCAGTTCATCGCGCAGGTGAAGAAGCTCGAGGTGCAGTGCGAGCGCTGCCCGATTCCGATCTGACGCGGGATCGCTGAACGGATCGCAGGAAAGACGCTTGCATGGATCGCCCGGCCAACGATTCCCAGCCCAAATTCGCGGTCGTGGGTGCTGGCCCAGCAGGGTTCTATGCGGCCGAAGCGCTGGTCGCTGCGCATCCGACCAGCGCGGTCGATCTGATCGAGCGGCTGCCGACACCGTTCGGCCTGATCCGCTCGGGCGTTGCGCCCGACCATCAGACAACGAAGACGATCCAGGACACGTTCGAGGCGATTGCCCGGCTGCCGAACCTGCGGCTGGTCGGCAATGTTGCCGTTGACACGGACATTTCCATCGACGAGCTGACAGAGCTTTACGACGCGGTGGTGCTGGCCTGCGGCGCACCGCATGACGCGCCGCTCGATATTCCAGGCGGCAATCTTCCCGGCGTCTATGGCGCTTCGGAATTCGTCGGCTGGTACAACGCGCATCCGGACCATGCCGCGCTCGACCCGCGGCTTGACGGCGAAGCCGCCGTCATCATCGGCAACGGCAACGTGGCGATCGATGTCGCCCGCATCCTGTCGAAGGCGCCTTCGGAGCTTGCGGGCAGCGATATCGCCGATCACGCGCTGGATCGGCTGCGCGGTTCGCGGATTTCGGATGTCACCATCGCGGGACGAAGGGGGCCGCTCGACGCCAAGTTCACCACGATCGAGCTGGGCGAGCTTGGCGAATTGCGCGATGTCGTGGCGCTCGCCGAGCCGCAGCAGATTCCGCAATCCCTTGGTGACGGCCTGCCGCCGCGCGAACGGCGGGTAAAGGCAAAGAACCTCGAATGCTTCCAGGCGTTTGCAAGATCGGATGCGTCATCGGCCGCGCGCCGCATCCGTTTCCGCTTCCATGCCAGGCCGATACAAGTGCTGGGTCGCGACCGCGCCGAGGCGGTTCGCTTCGAGCGCACCGAGGTCAGGGACGGTCGGGTCGTGGGAAGCGGCGAGACGTTCGATGTCCCGTGCGGGCTTGTGGTCTCTGCGATCGGCTATCGCGCGCGGATGATCGGCGGCCTCGCCTTGGCCGAAAGCGGCGACCGCCTGCAGAATGTCGACGGCCGGATCGGCCCGGGGCTTTATGTCGTCGGCTGGCTCAAGCGCGGCCCCTCGGGCAAGATCGGCACCAACCGCGCTGACGGCGATGAGATTGCCGAGCGGATCCGGTCCGAAGTGGTGGCGGGCGGCAAGCCGGGATTCGTGGGTTTGGAAAAGATCCTGCGCGAGCGAGGTTTGCGCTGGACCGATTTCGCCGACTGGAAGCGCATTGAGGGCGCCGAGATCGCCGCCGCCCGTGCGGGATCACCGCGCCGCAAGTTTGCAAGCGTGCGCGAGATGCTCGCGCACTGCGCCAAGGTGCCGGAAGCGGTCGGCTGACGCGGCGTCAGGCCACGATCTGCCGGCGCGAAGCGTCGGCCTTCAGGATGCCGAGCCCTTTCGCGAACCGGTTCAAGCCGGCGATAGCCGCTTCCGAAATCGTCGTATCGTAATAGGGGAGGTCGCGTTTGATCAGCTCGACGATCAGCTCGGCTTCCTCGGGTGGAAACAGCTTTCGGCCTACCTTGGCCGCGAGCGCAACATCCTGCTTCAGCGCGGCATGGGTCTGCGCGATGGCGCGCACCGCGGCGGCCGCGCGTTCCGGCGTCTCCTGGACCAGCCGATCGGTCGCGGCAAGCGAAGCGAAGGTGTAGTCGAAGCAGGATTTGGGACCATCGCCGCGCCGGACGTCGAGCACGAGCGTGCCAACCCCGCGCCGGATCGCGACTTCGGCCCCCATGCCATTGGCCCAGAAGCCGTCGATCCTGCGATCTTCCAGCGCCCTTGCCGCCGACAGGCCGAAATTGACGCCGATGCCGGGTGTGAGCGGAACGGGTGCGATCGCGATCTTGTCGCGCTCGAGGTCGTATCCGGCGTCACGCAGCAGCGCGCGCAGCCCCATGTCGACCCACGGTGCGGCGCCGATGCGGCGCCCCCTGATGACGTCGAGATCACCGCGCCTGGCGCCGAAATCGGCATGCATGACCAGGAACCAGTACATGCCCTGCGCCTGCGCGCAGAGCAGCTTCACGCCCTGCCATTCGGGGAAGGCGGCGAGTGCCGGATGGGCCGCGCCTGCGACGAAATCGATGCTGCCGTCGCGCAGTTGCGCGTAAGCCTTGTCGACCGGGAAGACGACCTCGAGGCTGATTTCGAGGCCTTCCTTGGCGAAGAAGCCGAGCTCGATTGCAGCGAGCGCAGGGAAATAGGAGTTGGAGATCAGGTCCGGAATCGCAAGTTTCATTCGCGTGCCTCTAGCGGCGCTTCGCCACGGTCGGTTCGATCTGTGCTTCGGCGGATGGATTGAGGACGGCGAGGGCGGCATCGACCATGCCCTGATATCCCGTGCAGCGGCAGAGATTGCCGGCGAGCGCATGGCGGACGCCGGTTTCGTCGATGGAGCGACCGGCGAGCTCCCGCTGCAATTCGATCAGCGTCATCACGACGCCCGGCGTGCAATAACCGCACTGCAGCCCATGGTGCTTGGCGAGCGCAGACTGGATCGGGTGAAGCGCGCCGTCGGGCGCGGCGACGCCTTCAATGGTCTCGATCGTGCATCCATCGGCCTGAGCGGCAAGCAGCAGGCAGGAGCGCACGGTCGCGCCGTCAAGCAGCACGGTGCAGGCGCCGCAGACCCCGTGCTCGCAGCCGATATGGGTTCCGGTGAGCTTAAGCTGGTGGCGCAGGACGTCGGCCAGGTGGACGCGCGGCTCGACCGAGACGTCATGCGCGGTGCCGTTGACGACGATGCGGATTGCGCGCTGTTCAGACATGCCGGTCGTCTCCCGCGCGGGCCAATGCGCGCTGCAAGGCTCGCTCGGTCAGGACACCAGCCAGATGCTGCTTGTAGTCCTCGGGGGCGTAGATATCGCCTTCGGCCGGCAGCGTTGCCGCCGCCGCGGCCGCTGCGGCAATTGCGCCGGCGTCGGGGGAGTGCCCGATGAGCGCAGTCTCCGCGGCTTCGGCCCTCAAGGGCGCTTCGACCAGTCCGCCGACGGCGATCGCCGCGCGGGCGACGCGGCCTGCGGAATCCAGCGCGACGAGCACTGCGACCGAGACGATCGCAAAACTTTCGCCGCGTCGGGTGACTTCCTCGAACGCGCTGCCATGCCGCTCCGGCCAGACCGGAAAATCGATCCGCACCAGCGCTTCGTCGGGTTCGACTTGCGTCGTTAGGTAGCCGGTCGATAGATCGGCGAAGGCGATGCTGCGCTCGCCGCGCGCGCTCTCGATCACCAGTGTGGCATCGGCTGCGAGCGCCACCACCGGAATCTCGGCGGTCGGATCCATATGCGCGATGGTGCCGCCGATGGTGCCGCGGTTGCGGGTCTGCTGAAAGCCGACATGGCGCATCGCTTCACCCAGCAGTGGAAGATGGCGGGCGACGACAGGCGAGCGTTCCACGGCACGCTGCCGGGTCATGGCGCCGATGCGCAAGATACCGTTCGAAAGCTCGATGCCGTCGAGGCCCGCCACCGCATTCAGGTCGATCAGGTGATCGGGCGCCGCGATGCGCAGGTTGAGCATCGGCATCAGCGACTGGCCGCCAGCCAGTACGCGCGCGTTGTCGAGACTGCCGAGCAGGTCAAACAGCTCGGTGCGGGACGTCGGCCGGTGATAGGTGAAAGGAGCGGGTTTCATGCCGGCTCCGTCGCGGCCTCAGGCCGCAGCAGCCGGTGCAGGCGCGCCGGCGTGATCGGGAGCTGGCAGATTCGCACGTTGGTATCGCGCAGCGCGTCCTCGACGGCGGACGCGACGACCGCGAGTGCCGCGATGGTGCCGCTCTCGCCGGCGCCTTTCAGGCCGAGCGGATTGAGCGGGCTCGGGGATTCCATGTGATGCACCTCGATCCGCGGCGCGACATCGGCCGTGCACATCAGGTAGTCGGCCCAGGTGCCGGTGTGAGGCTGTCCGTCCTCGCCATAGATCATCCGCTCATAGAGCGCGCTTCCGACGCCGTGGATCACGCCGCCGATCACCTGGCCGTCCACCATCATGGGATTGACGAGCCGGCCGCAGTCGTGAACCACGACGTAGCGCGTGATCTGCACCGTCGCGGTTGCGGCGTCGACCTCGACTTCGGCGACATGGGTGCCGTTGCAATAGGTCAGCCCGGCCGGCTGGAAATCGAAGGCCGCGGCGAGGCCCGGCGTCAGTCCTGGCGGCAATGCAAAGCCCGGCATGCCCTCGAGCGCACTCGCGACCTGCGCGAAGCTGCGCCCGACCTCGCGCACGCCCTTCAGGTAGACGCGTCCGTCCTCGAGTTCGAGATCGTCCGGCGAGGCTTCCAGCGCGTGCGAGGCGACGGTGAGGATCTTCTTGCGCACCTCGATCGCCGCACCGTGCGCCGCATTGCCTGCCGTCACCGCCTGGCGGCTGGCGAAGGCGCCGAGGCCGAGCGCACTGGCGGCGGTGTCGCCGGCAATCACGGTGATCGCATCCGGCCGCACGCCGAGCACGTCGGCCACGATCTGCGCCAGCATGGTGACGGTGCCCTGGCCCTGCGCCGCAGCACCGGTGCTGACGACGATCTTGCCCGACGGGCCGATGCGCACGGCCGCGCTCTCGAACGGGCCGCGGCCCGATCCCTCGACATAGTTGGCAAGTCCGATGCCGAGGCATCGTCCCCTGCGCCGCGCGGCCTGCCGCCGCGCCTCGAAGTCGGACCATCCGGCAATTTCGAGCGCCCGCCGCTGGCATTCGACGTAGTCGCCGCTGTCATAGACCATGGCGCTGCCGTCGCGCGTGGTGAGCGGCGTCCGATACGGCATCTGTTCCGGCTGGATCAGGTTGCGCCGGCGGATCTCGGCGCGGTCGACGCCAAGCTGCGCGGCAAGCCGGTCGAGCAGACGCTCCATGACGAATGTGCCCTGCGGGCGGCCCGCGCCGCGCGTCGGCGTCGCCGGAACGAGGTTGGTCAGGCAGAGCGAGATGTCGAGGCGATAGGCCGGCAGGACGTAGGGTCCGAGCAAATTGGTCGCGGAATTGAAGGGCAGGGCGATCCCGTAGGGCGTATAGGCGCCATGGTCGTGGATCAGCCGGCCGCGGATGCCGAGCAGCTTGCCATCCGCGTCGGCGGCGAGCTCGACGTCCCAATATTGATCGCGCTCCTGGACCGTCGCGGTGAAGTTTTCGAGGCGATCCTCGATCCACTTGACCGGCGCGCGCAGCACGAGGGCGGCTGCCGCGACGGCAAGCTCCTCGGCGTGAAACACGAATTTCGGACCAAAGCCGCCGCCGACGTCGGGGGCGATGACGCGCACTTGCGTCTCGTCGAGGCCGAGGGAAGCGACCAGCACCCGCTTGGCCTGATGTGGCATCTGAGTGCTGTCCCAGACCGTGAGCAGCCCGTCCTCGAAGCGCGCGACGAGCCCGCGCGGTTCGATCGAGTGACCGCCGCCTTTCTGCAGATGGAATTGTTCGCGAATGAGATGGGCGGCCCGCGCAAAGGCGCCCTCCACGTCGCCGTAATGCGCCTTGGTCTGCGCCACCAGATTATCGGTGCAGTCGAGCCGCGCGTGCGGTGCGTCCGGCTCCAACCCGCTGCGGGGATCGACCACGGCGGGAAGGGATTCCACGTCGAGCTCGATCAGGGCGACCGCGTCCTCGGCGATGTGGCGCGTCTCGGCGACCACGAGCGCGATCGGCTCGCCGACATGGCACACCTCCTGATGCGCCAGCACAAACGGGTCGACATCGAAGCGGATCGCCGCCGACGGGGTTGCGAGCGGAATGCGGTCCGACGTCAGGAGCGGACGAAGATCGGCATAGGTGAGAACGCGGTGCACACCGGCGAGACTCCGCGCCGCGGACGTGTCGATCGATCGGATTCTGCCGTGCGCGACCGGGCTGCGCAGGAACGCGCCATGCAGCATTCCGGGCAAATGGATGTCGTCGGTGAAACGACCCTGGCCGCGCAACAGCGCCGCGTCTTCAAGTCGCGAGACCGCGCGACCAATATAGCGAGCAGTCTCCTCCGCAGCCTTCATCAACGCCCTCAGCCCCGCGACGCGACTTTCACCGCGCCTCCTCGATCACACCGTAGCGGCGGATCGCGCCGCCTGATTGTAATAGCCGGATACCGCGCGCAGCATTTCGCCAAGACCCGACAGCGCTTCCTCCGACGGGCCCGACGTGCGCAGCGGCTTGACCAGCAACTGTTCGCGCACCGCCGCATAGCGTGCACAGACCTCGGCGCCGCGTGGGGTCACCGAGACCAGCTTCTCCTTGCCCTGGCGCTGCGTGCTCACGAGGCCCTGGGCCTCCAGCTTGCGCAGCGCATAGGTGACGAGGTGGACTTCTTCGATGTCGAGGATGAGGGAGATGTCGGCGAATTTCTTCGAGCGGTCGCGATGCCTGACAATGTGGAGGATCAGGACCTCGAGGCGCGACAGGTTCGGCACGCCGGAGGCGGCCATGCAGCGGACGATCCAGCGGTCGAAGGCGTGGACAGCAAGGATCAGGCCGAACTCGACCTCCGACAGGGCCGGTGATCCGCCCTCGGCGAGATGTGCGGAGGAGACGATCGGGTGCAGCGTGTCGTGCAGAGCGACGTTTTGGTCTTTTGGCTTTGTCATGGGCCCTCCCTGTTAGACTGTCATTTTATTGATAATTTATCAAGCTCATGCCGATAAAGTGGTGAGCGTACTATAGCACGCGGCCGAGTCAGGCAGCCCTTCAGGCTGCAGAAGGCCAGCAACGAATCCACGACGTTTTGCACGCGTAACGCCATCCGACTTGGCCCGGAACGTATTCCGGGCTGATTTTCCGGCGCGCGGGAGAGGCGCGCCCTGCTGCCGCATCCGCGACGCGGCGCTTGATAATGACAAAATGAAGATATATTATCGTTATGATGTCTATGAAATAACGAAAGACGTCATGGCGGGGCGGGGAATTTCTTCAAGCGAAACGGTTCGGGAGCGATGTGCCGCCGGTCTTTCTCCGGCGTCGGACGGCTCATTCCGGCTGCCCTCGGTGCCGCCTCGGCCGAGCGGGACTGCGGCATGAAGTCCGCCCCGCGCCTGATCCATTCTTCCAACAATGCGGCCGGCGCGGCGAAGGCGTTGCTCGAGGTCAGCGAAGTCAGCGTCAGCTTTGGCGGCATCGCCGCGCTGCGCGGCGTCTCCTTCGTGGTGCGCGCCCAGGAAATCTGCGGTCTGATTGGCCCGAACGGCGCCGGCAAGACCACACTATTTAATTGTGTCAACGGGCTCATCCCGGTCGATGGCGGCGACATCCGCGTTGACGGCCGTTCGCTCGGCGAGATTCCGCCGCGCGAGGTGGTCTATCTCGGCGTCAGCCGCACGTTCCAGAATGTCGGCCTGTATGGCGATCTGTCGGTGCTGCAGAACGTCCAGCTCGGCGGACACTCGATGTCCTCGGCCGGCTTCCTCGCCACCTCGCTCCGGCTCGCCTCGGCCCGCAAGGAGGAAGCGCGGCTCCGCGCCGAGGCGCTCGCCCGCCTTGCCGAAGTCGGTCTCGCGCATCTTGCCGACGTGCAGGCCTCCAGCCTGCCCTACGGCTCGCTCAAGCGGGTCGAGATCGCGCGTGCGCTGATGTCCTCGCCGAAGCTTCTGATGCTCGACGAGCCGGCCGGCGGCCTCAGCCATGGCGAAGTCGACGAGCTCGGCGAAATGCTGCGTCGTTTGCGCGCCGAGCGCGGCCTGACGATCCTGCTGGTCGAGCATCACATGCGCATGGTGATGGATCTGTGCACCCATGTCGTGGTCATGAGCCAGGGCGCGGTGCTGGCGGACGGAACGCCGCAGGAGGTCCAGAAGAACGAAGAGGTTGCCGCGGTGTATTTCGGGAGCGCGGCATGAGCCTGTTGCACGTCGAGCATCTGGTTGCGGGCTACGGCCCCATCACCGTGCTCCGGGAGGTTCACCTCGACGTCACCGCAGGCGAGGCTTGTGTCATTCTCGGCGTCAACGGCGCCGGCAAGACCACGACGCTGCGGGCGATCTCGGGGCTGATCTGGCGGCGCGGCGTCATCCGGTTCGACGGCGTCGACATTTCGAACTGGTCGGCCGAGCGGATCGCGCGGGCCGGCATTGGTCACGTTCCGCAGGGGCGCGGCACCTTCAACGATCTCACCGTCATGGACAACCTCGCCGTGGGCGCCGCGCGCCGCGGCGACAAGCGCGCGGTGCAGTCCGATCTGGACATGGTGTTCGACCTGTTCCCGCGACTGAAGGAGCGCGGAACGCAATTTGCCGGCAGCCTGTCCGGCGGCGAACAGCAGATGCTCGCGATAGGTCGCGCGCTGATGGCGGCGCCGCGGTTGTTGCTGCTGGACGAGCCGTCGCTCGGGCTCTCGCCGCGCCTCACCGAGGAGATCTTCGTCGCGCTCAACCGTCTTCGCGTCGAGCGCGCCCTGACGATGCTCGTCGTCGAGCAGAATGCCGCGCTGTCGCTGCGGATCGCGCAGAAGGCCTACGTTCTCGAAACCGGATCGATCGCGTTCGAGGGCGACGCGTCCGCCGTCGTCAACGACGAGCAGGTCCGCCACGTCTATCTCGGCATCTGAGGGGTTGGGCAGGAGACGTGATCTCATTCTTGCAGCAAGTCATCGACGGCCTGGAAAGCGGCGCGGTCTATGCCGCGCTGGCGCTCGCGCTGGTGCTGGTCCACCGATCGACCGGCTTGATCAACTTCGCGCAGGGCGAGATCGCGATGTTCTCGACCTATGTCACGTTCACCGCGCTTTCCGCCGGGCTTCCGCTTGTGGTCGCGATCGTGCTCGGGATGGCCTTTTCGCTCGCCGGCGGAATGCTGATCGAGCGCGCGCTGTTCCGCGCGCCGGCGAGCCGGCAGCCGCTGACAGCAGTCGTGATCATGCTCGGCCTCTTCATCGGCATCAACACCGCCGCCGGACTGATCTGGTCCTATCAGGTGCAGCGTATGCCGGCGCTGTTTCCGGAAGGCCTGTTCCGGGTCGCGGGCAGCGTATTCAGCTACCAGATGATCGGCACGCTTGCCGTGCTGCTCCTGATCTGCCTCGCCCTTCATCTCCTGTTCGCGCACACCAAGATCGGCCTGATGATGCGGGCGGCGGTCTCCAACGGTGAGTCCTGCCGCATCCTCGGCATCAATCCCGGCACCATGCTCGGTCTCGGCTGGGGCCTGGCGGCCGCACTCGGGTGCCTGGCGGGCGTGCTGGTGACGCCGCGCCTCTTCCTCGATCCCAATGTGATGCAGGGCATCATCATCTTCGCGATCGCCGCGGCGACCGTCGGCGGGCTCGACAGTGCGCTCGGCGCCGTCGTCGCAGGGCTCGGCATCGGCGTTCTGGAAAACCTTGCCGGCAGCTATCTCGTCGGCTCGGACCTGCGGGTCTGCGTGCCGCTGGTGCTGATCATCGCCATCCTGACGTTGCGGCCCGAGGGCCTGTTCGGACGGAAATGGAGGGTGCGCGTATGAGCGGGCGGCCCATATCCGGCGAGTGGATCGGCAGCGCGGCGGCACTTGCCGCTGCGATCGCCGCGCCCTTCGTGCTGAGCTCGTTTGCGACCTTCCAGCTCGCGACGACATTCTCCTATGCGCCCGCGGTGCTCGGGCTCGTGATCATCACGGGCCTCGCCGGCCAGGTCGCGCTCGGCAACGGCGCATTCTTCGCGCTCGGCGCCTATACGACGGCGGTCCTGGTCAAGACCTACGGCTTTCCCTACTGGGCGACCTTTCCGATCGCCGCCGTGCTCTCGCTCCTGACCGGCCTTCTGATCGGCATTCCGAGCCTGCGGTTGCGCGGACATTTCCTTGCCGCGCTGACGCTGACGATCGCGGTGGCCGCGCCGCAGGTCATCAAGCATTTCGCGTGGCTCACCAACGGCGTCCGCGGCATCAACGTGATCCTGCCCGACCCGCCGGAATGGCTCGGCATCGACGCCACCCAGCGCGCCTATTATGTCGCCTTGTTCGTCACGACGGTCACGTTCGCAACCACCTTTGCGCTGCGCAACAGCCGGATCGGACGGGCGCTGCGCGCGATCCAGGAAAACGAGCTGGTTGCGACCTCGCTCGGCATCAACGTCGCCCGCCTCAAGGTCGCCGCCTTCGGCTACAGCACGCTGCTCGCCGGGCTCGGCGGAAGCTGCTTCACCGTGACAGTCGGTTACGTCGCGCCGGAGAATTTCACGATCGGTCTCGCGGCGCTGCTGATCATCGGGCTCGTGATCGGCGGCAAGACCTCGGAGTGGGGCGCGGTGATCGGCAGCCTGTTCATCGTCGTGCTGCCGATCTACGCCGGCCGCATCGATCCGGCGCTGTCGGGGCTTTGCTTCGCGGTCGCCGTCGTTCTCACCATTCTCTTGCTCCCGGGCGGGCTGGTCAGCCTGCCAGGACAGCTTGCGCGGGGCGTTCGTTGGCTGCCGCGATCCCTTTCTTCCCTTCGTTCACGCAGGAAACTGGAAAATGCGTCATAGATCGTGCCTTGCGGCCGCCATCGGCCTGTCCCTCTCGCTGCTCGGTTCATCGGCATGGGCGCAGCGCTCGCCCGGCATCACCGACGACACGGTTTCCGTCGGCACCATCGCGCCGCTGTCAGGCCCGACCGCGCCGCTTTCGATCTACAACCGCCAGATCGACGCCTACTTCAAATACGTCAACGAGCAGGGCGGCGTGAAGATGGCCGACGGCAAGACGCGCAAGATCGCGCTTCGCCTGATCGATGCGGCCGGCCAGCCGTCGCGCGCGGTCTCGGCGGCGCGCGAGCTCGTCGAGCAGGATCAGGTGTTCGCCATTCTCGGCGTGTTCGGCACCAACGAGAACCAGGCGATCGTCGACTATCTGAACGCCAAGAAGGTACCACACCTCTATCTGCTCAGCGCGGCCACCGCCTGGGGCGCCGATCCCAAGGGGCGGCCGTGGACGATCGGCTTTCCCCCGGTGCCGGCCACCCAGACCGCGATCTTCGGCGCGTACCTGAAGCAGGTGAAGCCCGACGCCAAGGTCGCGGTTCTCCATGCCAACGACGAATACGGCAAGGACGGCCTCGAAGGCATCAAGCACGCGCTCGCTGGCAGCAATGCCAAGGTCGTCGCATCCGAAAGCTATGAATATACCGACACCACGGTCGACTCCCAGATCGTGAAGCTCGCCGGCAGCGGCGCCGACGTGTTCCTGAATTTTGCGGTCGGCCGGCCGGCGGCGCAGGCGCTGCAGAAGGCGTCCGAAGTCGGCTGGTCGCCGCTGCGCTTCGTCGAAACGTCGACGGCGTCCTCGGGCCTGCTGAAGCGGCTTCCGTCCGCCATGATCGAGGGCGTGGTCAGCGCCGCCTATCTGAAGGACCCGGCGTCGGACCGCTTCAAGGATGATGAGGGCGTCAAGACCTACAAGGCCGCGATGGACAAGTTCTTCGGCGCAGGTTTCGACCCGACCGCGCAGCCGATGGGCGTCGCGCTCGCGGAGGCCTTCGTGAAGAATTTGCGCGAGCTCAAGACCGGGCAGCGGTCGGAGCTGATGGAGATCGTGCGCAAGGTCGACAAGCAGGAAAACGCCTTCCTGCTGCCCGGCGTCACCTTCAACAACGCCTCGACGAACGGCTTCCCGATCACCCAGATGCAGATCGTCGTGGTCCATGACGGGCTTCTGGTGCCGACCGGAGATATCATGACCGGCTCGCCGCATTGAGGCGGGCACGGGCCATCACCTGTTGACGTCCTCCGCGAGCCTGGCTGGCAGAGGACGTTGCGCAGACTGGAAGAGCAGTAGGGATTGCCGTGGAAGCGACCTTTTCAGAGTACTTTCCATATGAACATCACACCGCGCGCCTGCCCGAGCTGAACGGCGGACAGGAACGCGCGCGGCACAAGGTGGTGATCGCCGGCGGCGGCCCGACCGGGCTGGCCGTGGCGTTGGGCCTGGCGAATTACGGCATTCCCAGCGTCGTGCTGGAGGCCGACGAAACGATCTGCACCGGCAGCCGTGCCGGCGCCTTCACCCGACGCACCATGGAAATATTCGACCGGCTCGGCGTCGCCGAGGCCGTGCTGGATACCAGCCTGCGCTGGAACGAGGGCTGGACATTTCTCGGCCTGACCGAGATCGCGCGGCTGTCGCTGCCGACCGACGAGACGCAGAAATTTCCGGCCTCGATCAGCCAGCTGCAGAACTACATCGAGCACTGCATGGTCAAGCAGGCCGAGCGCAGGGCCGATCTGATCGATATCCGCTGGCAAACGCGCGTGAAGCAGGTCACCCACTCCGAGCGCGGCGCGCATCTGGCGGTGGAGACGCCCACGGGCTCCTACGAGCTCGATACCGACTGGCTGATCGCCTGCGACGGCGGCCAGAGCACGGTGCGCAGGGAGCTCGGCCTGCGGATGCAGGGGCGCCGCCATGTCGGCCGCTATGTCATCATCGACATTCGCGTCGACAATGACGCCATCCGGGCCGGACGCCACTGCTGGTTCAATCCGCCGTCGCTGCCGGGCGGCACGCTGCTGATGTACAAGCAGCCGCGCGGCATGATCCGCTTCGATTACCAGATCCGCGAGGAAGAGGAGGAATGGGCCTCGAAGCCCGATGAGGTGCTCAAACGCGTGCAGAAGCACCTCGACATGATCGGGATCGATCGGCCCTGGGAGCCGGTCTGGATCAGCCTGTACCGGGCTAGCGCGATGACGCTCGACAAGTATCGCCACGGGCGCGTGCTGTTCCTCGGCGATGCGGCGCATCTGGTGCCGATCTTCGGCGTGCGCGGCATGAATTCCGCGGTCGAGGATGCGCACAATCTGGCGTGGAAGCTTGCCTTCACCATCAAGGGCCTGGTCTCCGACGACCTGCTCGACGGCTTCTCGGCCGAGCGGCGCTTCGCCGCGCTCGAGAACATGCGCTATGCCTCGCAGGGCGCCGAGTTCATGTCGCCGCCGACGGCGCCGCACAAGGTCGTTCGCGACGCCGTGCTGTCGCTGGCCAAGGATACGCCGGCGCTGCGCGAGCTCGTGATTCCGCGCCAGCACGCCGCCATCCCCTTGAGCGAATCCCCGCTCTCGGTGCCCGACGAGCCGGGAGCGTTTGCCGCGGGGCCCGCGCCGGGCGCGGTCCTGCCGGAATGTCCCTTGCGCATTCACCGCGGTAACGAGGTGTCGAGCGGTCATCTGACCGATCTGCTCGGCCCGTACTTCACCGCGCTTTATTTCAGCGAGGCCGGCGAAATGCCCGAGGCGCTCGGCGAGGCCTGCGAACGCTTCGCGCGAGCCTTGCCATTTGCGCTGCGGGTGCTGTCGCGCGGCGGCGCCGCGCGGGGAAGCGTCAGCGCGGAAGACGACGCCGGGCGCCTGTTCCCGCTGTACGGCGCGCAAGCCGGCACGCTCTATCTGGTCAGGCCCGACGGCCATGTGATGGCGCGCTGGAAGCAGGCCGAGCCGCGTCACCTCGACGCTGCGCTCGGACGTTTGCCCGTTCGGCGTGACAAGGAGGCGCTTTCGGCATGACGCGCGACGATCTGGAGCAGCTCTATGGGACGCTGTGCGCTCGCCTGACCGAGGCGGGTGAGGAGAACACCAACATCGTGCTGGCGCGCCTCGCCATGCTGCTGTTGCAGCAGGCGGGCGATGTCGCCAGCGCAACGGCTTTGATCGAGAAGGCGGCCGAGGGCTATCGGCCAGCGGCGGCCGCCGCAACAACCCCGGAGTTTTGGCATGACGTCTGAACTGGTCAGCATTAGCGTCCGTCAGGGGGCGATGCAGGAGAGTCAATCCGGCCTGCAGATGATGAACCCGCGGATCTGGGGCGTGTTCAGGCGACCGCCCGGCGCGCGCTGCGCCGCGATCGTCATCCATCCGACGTCGAATTTTCATGCTCACTATCTGCTGGAGCCGCTGGCCCAGCGCGGCATCGCAACGCTCGGCCTCAACACGCGCTATGCCGGCAATGACACGGTCCTGATCCTCGAACGCGCGATCCAGGATCTCGGCGCCGGCGTCAAATGGCTGCACGGCCAGGGTATCGAGCGCGTGCTCCTGATCGGCAATTCCGGCGGCGGCGCGCTGGTCAGCTTCTACCAGGCGCAGGCCGAGAAGCCCGACATCACCGCGACGCCCGCCGGCGACCCGATCGAGCAACTGCCCGAGGACATGCCGCCGGCGAACGGCATCGCGCTGAGCGCGGCGCATCTCGGCCGGTCCCGCATCATGGAGACCTGGATCGACCCTGCCGTGATCGACGAGGCTGACCTGCTGTCGAGCGACCCCTCGCTCGACATGTTCAATCCCGACAACGGCCCGCCCTATTCGGCGGCCTTCATGACAAGATACCGCGCGGCGCAGAAGCAACGGCTCGCGCGCATCACGGCGTGGGCCGATGCCAGGCTGCGCCAGCTCCGCGCGCTTCCCGAGGGGCCGCGCGACATGGCTTTCATCATCAATCGCACGCTGGCCGATCCGCGCAGCCTCGATCCGTCGCTCGATCCGAACGACCGCGTGCCGCGGACGACGATCTGGGGTGCGCCGCGGCAACTGAACTATGCCGCCAACAGCATGGGACGCTACACGTCCCTGACCGGCTTCTTCAGCCAGTGGTCACCGCGCAGCCGCGGCGACGGGCCGAACAATCTGGCGCGAACCAGCGTACCGGTGCTCCTGTTCGAACATACGGCGGATGCCTCGACCTTCCCGAGCGACAACGACACCTGGGCCGCGGCCGCCAAGGATCGCGTCCAGCGCCATCGGCTGGTCGGCGCCGATCACTACCTCGCCGGCCGGCCCGATCTGGTCGCCGAGACGGCGGACCGGCTGGCCAGCTTTGCCGAGCGCCTGTGAGGACCGCTTGAACACCGACCCGCAACCGAGGAGAGACGCATGACCATCGCGATCCAGAAGCTCAACCACTTCGCCTATCGATGCCGCGATGCCGAGGAGACCCGGCACTTCTACGAAGACATCCTCGGTCTTCCGCTCGCCCATATCGTTCGCGAGGACCATGTGCCGTCGACCGGCGAGTACAATCCGTTCTGCCATCTGTTCTTCAAGATGAACGATGGCTCGTACGTCGCCTTCTTCGACCTCGGCGACGACGTGGCGCCCGCGCCGTCGGCCAATACGCCGGCCTGGGTCAACCATCTGGCGCTCGAGGTCGCCAGCAAGGAAGAGCTTGTTTCCTACAAGAAGCGCCTCGAGGCCGCCGGCATCCAGGTGCTTGGGATCACCGACCACCACATCATGAACTCGATCTACTTCTTCGATCCCAATGGCCTGCGCGTCGAGCTGACCTGCCGGACCGTAGACGAGGCCTACATGGCCGAGGCCGCGAAGTCCGCGCATGCGCACCTCAACGACTGGACCGAGAAGAAGCGCAGCCGTCTCGCCGCGAAGGCAGCCGCGAAGCCGGCTACGAACTAGGCCGCGAGCCACGCCCAGTGGAGGTCAGCGGCCATCGCCCGCCGACTTCCACCGTCTTTCTGCACGGGTGATTTCCGCGCCGCCCCTAAATCGGGACCGGTCGCGCAGGCGCCTTTCGCCCACGTCATTTCGGACGGCGCGCGTTCTTGTCCTTTTTCGCGGTCGCCGTCTTTTTTGCCGGTGCCGCCGGGGCCTTTGCCGCTTCCGCGCGTGCTTCCAGCCGCTCGATGTGCTCCGACAGCTTCCTGCCTTCGGTCAGATTGTGCTGCTCGGAGAGGTGGCCGCTCGCTTCGACATCGCCGGACAGGATGGAGTCCACGATCGGCCGGTGCTGGTCGATGATGGCGGAGATTTCCGTGATCAGCGCGTCGCTGGAGCGGATGTACATCCTGATCTGCTGCTCGATCAGCGCATATTGCGACGCAAGCCGCGTGTGGTCCGCCATCTGGATGATGGTCTTGTGCAGGGCGAAGTCGGCTTCCGCGACCCGCGCGGGGATTCCACGCTTGCATTCCTTGACGAGTCCCTCGAACGCCCAGTTCAGCCGCGAGGATTTTGCCGAGTTGATCGAGGTGGCGACGAGCTGCGCGGCAAGCCGTTCGACCGCCGAGCGCAGCGTATAGAGCTCCCATACATCGCGGGCGGACAGCGACAGCACCGTCCAGCCGGTATAGGGAACGAGGTTCAGCAGCCCTTCCTTGGCGAGCTGGTGCAGGGCGGTGCGGATCGTGGCACGCGAGAGGTTGAGCTGCTGGGAGAGCTGGATCTCGGTGATGCGGGCGCCCGCGGGAATTGTCCCGTTGACGATGGAGTCGCGCAGCGTGTCGGTCGCTTGCGCTTCCACCGGCATTTTGACGACCGGCGGGATTGTCAGTCGGGCCATCTCCGTCTCCTGCTCTCCGCAACGCCTGCCGTTTTCGCCCAAGTCTGTCGCCCAAGCCCGTCGCCCAAGCCGGGCCGCAAAAGCCGTCCGTAGATGGTCGACTACCACGAGGCTTCGGGCGCGGCGCCGGCCAGTCCATCGCCAAACAGCCCCGCCGCGACAATATCCACGGGTTTTCACGCCTGGGGTGCGCGGGCGGCTCGGGTTCGTTTGCCACTGATAGCATCTTGCAGAATTGTCGACAATCGTCCATACAGCGTGACGCCAGTGGACGGACAGTTTTGATGAACGAGACCGCCAATTCCTTCGTCACCCATGGATCCTTGTCGGCCTCGTCGGCGCGCATGGCGAGCCAGGAGGCGCTGACGCTTGCGAAAACCCATTTCGACATCGAAGGCAGGGTGCAGCGGCTTGAAACGGAGAAGGATGATACGTTCCGGCTGACCTCGCGGGACGGCCGCAACTACATCCTGAAGATCGCCAATCCGGCGGAAGATCCGGGCGAGATCGCATTCCAGATCGACCTGCTTCGCCATATCACGGCGGCGAACCCGGCCTTGCCGGTGCCGCGAGTCGTTCCGAACCGCGCCGGCCGGCCGCAATTCGCCTATACCGACGCCGCCGGGCAGAAGCGCGAGGTGCATCTTCTCACCTATCTCGAAGGCGTGCCGCTGAGCGAGGTCGGTTCGAACCCGCAAGAGCGCGAAAAAATCGGCGACGTGCTGGCCCGGCTGCGGCTGGCCATGGCCGGCTACGCGCACCCGGCCGATAGCCGCGAGATCGCCTGGGACGTCAAGCACCTCTTGAAGCTTTCGCCCTTGCTCGGCGAGATCGCGGATCCATCGAGGCGGCGTCTGCTCGAGTCCGGGCTGGAGCGCTTCGCCTCGATCGCCGACCGGCTCGCGCAGTGCCGCACGCAGGTGCTGCACAACGACTTCAGCAAGTCGAATATCGTCGTCGACAAGACGGCGGCGCATTTCGTGACCGGGATCATCGATTTTGGCGACGCGGTGCGCACTGCTGTCGTGATCGACGTTTCGACCGCGCTGCTCAACCAGCTGCCGTCGCAGCCGACTGAAGCGCTGTTCGCGCAGGCTTACGATCTGCTGCGTGGCTATCTGCGGGTCGCCGATCTCACGGATGAGGAGCTTCGCCTGCTTCCGCACCTCGTCATGGGGCGAGCCGTGGCGCGTGCGCTGCTCACGACCTGGCGCGGCCGCCTTTTCCCGGACAATGCGCGCTACATCCTGCGCAATACCGACCAGGGCTGGCACCAGCTGGCGTGGTTCATGGCGCGCCCGATGGCCGATATCTCGGACGACTTTCTGCTCACCGCACGCCGATAAGGACAGAAGATGACTGACCAAGGCACCAAATCCCGCGGCAAGATGGTCAATGCATTCGACCCCTCGACGCTCGCGAGCCTGGGCGAGACCGAGCGCGGCCTGATCGACCGGCGCAACCGCCTGCTCGGACCCGCTTACCGGCTGTTCTACAAGAACCCGGTCGAGGTATCGAACGCCAAGGGCGTGCATCTCTACGATCGCGCGGGCAACGAATATCTCGATGCCTACAACAACGTGGTGTCGGTCGGACACTGTCACCCGCGCGTCGTCGAGGCCGTTTCCAGGCAGCTTGCGACGCTCTGTACCCATACGCGCTACCTGCAGGAAGGCATCCTCAACTATGCGGAAGACCTGCTGGGCACGTTCAAGGGCGATGTCGGGCATGCGATGTTCACCTGCACGGGGTCGGAAGCCAACGACCTCGCGATGCGCATTGCCAAACATCACACCGGCAACAAGGGCATCATCATCACGTCGGAAGCCTATCACGGCAACTCCGAGCTGACCGCCGGCTTCTCGCCCTCGCTGGGGCGCAATTCGCCGCTCGGCCAATGGGTGCGGCAGGTTCCGGCGCCGGATTCCTACCGCGTCGACAAGGCGGCGCTGGCGCGCGCCTTCGTCGAGAACGTCCAGGCCGAGATCGACGACCTCGAGCGGCACGGCGAAGGCGTCGCCGCCTTCATCGCGGACTCGCTGTTCTCGTCTGATGGAATCTTTGCCGATCCGACCGATTTCCTGGCGCCGGTCGCCGAAGCGGTGCGCAAAGCGGGCGGCATTTTCGTCGCCGACGAGGTGCAGTCCGGCTTTGGGCGTTCCGGCGATCGCTTCTGGGGCTATCAGCGCCATGGCGTCGTTCCCGATATCGTCACCATGGGAAAGCCGATGGGGAACGGCTTTCCGGTCGCCGGCATCGCGGTGGCGCCCGCCGTCATTGCGAAGTTCGGCCACGACACGCGCTACTTCAACACGTTCGGCGGCAACACCGTCGCGATGGCCGCGGCGCAGGCGACACTCGACGTCATCCGCGACGAGGGACTGCAGGAAAACGCGAAGCGCGTCGGCAAGGTGATCCGCGACGGCTTCTCCGAGCTCGCCAAGCGCCATGAGCGCATCGGTGACGTGCGTGGCGCCGGCCTTTATATCGGCGTCGAGATGGTCAGCGACCGCAAGTCGAAGACCCCGGACGCGGTGCTCGCATCCGCCATTGTCAACGGCCTGCGCGAGCGGCGTGTGCTCATTTCCGCCACCGGCTTCCACGCCAACGTCCTCAAGATCAGACCGCCGCTGGTGTTTTCCGAAAGCCACGCGGCGCGGCTGTTGGAGGAGACGAAGGCAGTGCTTGCGAAAACGTGAGACGCGTCGGTGCTTCGCGATCGGCGCGGACAACCGCTGGCCGATGGGTCGTCGGGAAGTGCCGGTTTGGTTGCGCCGATAATGTCGACATTCGGTCGTGCAGGCGCGGCCCGTAGACCAAAAGTCGGGCAATTCAGCCCAATTATTATTGTCGACAATCGCCCATTTTGTTCTATGAATAAGCGGCGGTTGTCTTAGCCACGGGATTTGTGCGGCGTGCCTCAGATCGAACTCGTCAATGTCGAAAAGCGCTTCGCCTCGGGCGGCGGCTCGATGCTGGCGCTGTCGGGCGTCAATCTAGCGATCGAACGCGGCAGCTTCGTCTCGCTGTGCGGTCCGAGCGGCTGCGGCAAAAGCACGCTGCTCAGCATGGTGCTGGGCCTGCAGGCGCCGACCGCGGGCGAGGTCCGTGTCGAGGGCCAGGCGGTCGCTGCCCCCAGCATGAAAATCGGCACGGTATTCCAGGATGCGAGCCTGATGCCGTGGCGCACCGTCGTCTCCAACATCCTCTACCCGATCGAATTGCGGAAGCTGCGGGAAAAGCCGTTCCGCGAGCGGGCGATGGAATTGCTCGATCTGACGGGCTTGCGCAAATTCGCCGACCACTATCCGGCGCAGCTTTCCGGCGGCATGCGGCAACGGGTCGCGATCTGCCGCGCCCTGATCAGCGACCCCGACATCCTGCTGATGGACGAGCCGTTCAGCGCGCTCGATGCGCTCACGCGCGAGGAGATCAGCGTCGAGCTGCAGAGCATCTGGAGCAAGCACGGCAAGACCGTGCTGTTCGTGACCCACAGCATCCGCGAGGCGGTGTTCCTCTCCGATCGGGTGGTCGTGATGGGGCTGGCGCCGGGGCGGATCGTCGAGGAGTTCGCGATCGATCTGGAGCGTCCCCGGACCTTCGCGATCGAAACCCACCCGCATTTCAACGAGCTGATCCACCAGATCCGCGAATCGATTTCGCGGGGCAGGGTGCCAGCACAAGCCTTTGCGGCCGGATGAACCGATGGATGGCTTGAAGAATCCCGCGCTCGATGCGCCCGCTGGTTCCGCACTGTGGCGCGGCTTTGTCGCCTCGCCGCTGTGGCCGGCAACGGTGTTTGCCGCGCTGCTGGTGGCCTGGGAGGTCTATGTCCGCGTCTCCGGCGTCCTGCCGATCATCCTGCCGGCGCCGTCCGATGTCGCCGTGTACATGTGGCAGCAGCGGGTGCAGCTCCTGGAGAACGCCTGGCCCACGCTTTACCAGTGCCTGCTCGGCTTCGCGTTCGCGGTCGTCGGCGGCATCCTGATCGCGGTGCTGCTCACGCAGTCGGTGACGATCAAGCGCGGCTTCTATCCGCTGGTGGTCGGCATCGCCCTGATTCCGAAAATTTCGGTCGCGCCGCTGTTCACGCTGTGGTTCGGCGCCGGCGCGGTCTCCCGCGTCTCGCTGGTGTTCTTCGTCGCGTTCTTCCCGATGGTCGTGAGCCCGGCCTCCGGCCTGACCAGCGTCGATCCGGCGCTGCTGAGGATGGCGCGCGCCTTCGGGGCGACGCCGCGGCAGATTTTCTGGTCGCTGCGCGTCCCCACCGCGCTGCCCTATGTGGTCGATGGCATGAAGGTCGCGATGTCGCTTGCCGTGATCGGCATCATCGTCGCCGAGTTCGTCACCTCCGACCAGGGCCTGGGCTATCTGATCGTCTTCGCCACCGGCCTTTTGAACACCGTCATGATGTTGTCCGCGATCGTCACGCTCAGCGTGATCGGGCTCGCGCTTTACTTTGCGATCGAATTGCTCGGCAAGGCGATCGTCTACTGGGAGAGATAGGCTGTTTCGATCATCTGGAGGGGGAGTACGGAACCATGGCTGATCTTCTTAATCGACGGGCATTTAACAAGGCGCTGGCGGGTGTCGCGGCGGCAGCGGCGCTGCCGTCCTTCAGCGTCGTTTCCTACGGCCAGAACCAGCCGACCAAGGTGCAGCTCACGCTGCCCTGGCTGCCGATCGGGTCCTATGCCGCGTTCATCGTGGCGCGCGATCTCGGCTACTGGAAGTCGCGCGGCCTCGATGTCGAGGTGGCGCGCGGCTACGGATCGGCGGACGCCAGCAAGAAGGTCGGTCTCGGCCAGTTCAACTACGGCGACGCCAGCTTCTCGGTGATGCTGCAGACCGTGGCGCAGGGCATGGACCTGGTCGGTCTCGGCCTGCATATGCAGATCTCGCCGCTCGCGGTGTTCACGCTGAAGAAGAGCGGCATCAAGAGCCCGAAGGATCTCGAGGGCAAGACGATCGGCGCAACGCCGACGACCGGCGACTATCATCTGTTTCCGGCGTTTGCGAAGGCCGCGGGCGTCGACCGCTCCAAGGTCACGTTCCGCTTCCTCGACGGCAATGTCAGGGCGCAATCGCTGCTCGACGGCCGGGTCGATGCGCTCACCGGCTATTACAGCACGGACGCCGCACCCTTGTGGACCGGCGGGGGCGAGATCGACATCATGCTGTACCACAGCTACGGCGTGCGGATTTACGACACCGGCCTGCTCGCGCTGCGTCCGCAGATCGAAACGTTCCCCGAGGTCACCAAGGCGATCGTCGAAGGGGCGATGGAAGGGCTCAAGTTCACCTATCTCAAGCCCGAGGAGACGCTCGACCTCCACATCAAGGCGGTGAAGGAATTCCAGGGCTCCGAACGCAGCCGCGAGACGCTCAAGCATCAGATCGCCATCAACACCGCGCTCGGCTTGCATCCCGGGCCGAAGAAGAATGGTCTCGGCTGGTTCGTCCCCGAGGAGGTGAAGTCGAGCGTCGAGGTCGCCAAGACCTATCTCGAGCTGAAAAACGACATCAATCCGGAGAAAGTCTACACCAACAAATATCTCGGCTCGGTGCGGCTCACCGACGACGAGTGGGCCGGCGTCGAGAAGGGCGTCAAGTCCTATGTGCTGTGGTCTTGAAGGGGGCCGCCCGGGCCCTCGCGTGACAACATAGTGGAGGACGTGTGGTGACGGTATCGCAGTCGATCCTCGTCTATTCGAAGTATCAGCACG
Source organism: Bradyrhizobium sp. NP1 (assembly GCF_030378205.1). Taxonomy (NCBI): domain Bacteria; kingdom Pseudomonadati; phylum Pseudomonadota; class Alphaproteobacteria; order Hyphomicrobiales; family Nitrobacteraceae; genus Bradyrhizobium; species Bradyrhizobium sp. NP1. Next base: position 7,304,236 of record NZ_CP127385.1, on the reverse strand, counting down.
ATCTGCCGAAGTTCGAGAAGGTTCTGTCGAAGGCCTTGCCCGACGTCGAGATCAACTATGCCGATACGCCGGAGCGCGCGGAGCGACATTTTCCCCACACCACCATCCTCTATGGCTGGGGCTTCACCGCCGCGTGGCTGCGCCAGATGCCGCAGCTCCGCTGGGTCCAGAAGATGGGTGCAGGCGTCGACGACATCGTCGGCAGCTGGCCCGCCGACCGCGACATCGTGCTCACGCGCACCGACGGCCGCCTGATCGCGACCCGCATGGCCGAATATGTGCTGGCCATGATCCTCGACCACAACCTTCGGCTCGACTACGCACGCGACCTGCAGCAGAAGCGGTCGTGGGCATATTTCGAGCCCGGCAAGCTGGCCCAGCTTACGGTCGGCATTGCGGGGCTGGGCGAGATCGGCTCCGAAGTCGCGAAGCTGCTCCGCCCGCACAAATGCCGGCTCATCGGCTGGCGCCGCTCGGAGGCGAAGGCTGATTTCGTCGACAAGGTCTTTGTCGGGGACGGGCAGCTCCGCGACTTCGTTGCCGGATGCGATGTCGTGGTCCTGGTGCTGCCGATGACCGCGGGCACGCGGCGGAAATTCAATCGCGATGTCTTTGCCTCGTTCAAGCCGAACGCGCATCTCATCAACGTCGGCCGCGGCGGCGTCATCGACGAGGACGATCTGCTCGCCGCCTTCGACCAGGGCCGGCTGGCGCGCGCGAGCCTCGACGTGTTTGGCGAGGAGCCCTTGCCCGCCGCGCATCCGTTCTGGACCCATCCGCGCGTGGTGATGACGCCACACATCTGCGGCCCCCTGATACCGGAAGACGTGGCGCCGCATTTCGTGGCGAACGTGAAGGCATACATGGCGGGCCAGCCGCTGACCAATCGCGTCGACGTCGGCAGGCAGTACTGAACTCTCCGATAGAGCAAGACCCGTTGCAAGAACCAGGCGCGAAGCGCTGCATGATGGAGGAAAGGCCTTGAGCGTTACCTTGATTGAAAACGGTTATCTCTTGCCGATGCATTCGCGGCAGATCATCGCCGACGGCGCCATCGCGTTCGAGAATTCCCGCATCATCTATGCCGGCCCCGCCTCCGGCTTCGACCGCGCGAAGCACCGGCCCGGCAAGGTGATCAATGCGAAGGGCAAGGCGATCCTGCCGGGCCTCGTCAACACCCATATCCATCTGGTCGGCGCCTACATGAAGGGCCTCACCGAGGACGTCGCGGGATCGGGCGACACCGCGGGCCTCTACAAGCGCGGCTTTCCGGTGGTCTGCTCGCTCGCGGATGGCGATTATTATTGCGGCTGCATGACCCATGCGCTCGAAATGGTCATGAGCGGCACGACGACCTTCAACAGCACCTGGATGAACGAGCGGTTCGCCGCGCCCGTGGTGCGCGATCTCGGCGCGCGCGCGGTGCTGAGCGAGTGGATCGTCGGGACCGACCTGCTCAAGCTCTCGGCGAAGAACATGGAGCGGCCGTGGGATCAGGCCATGGTCGAGAAGGGATTGGACAACGCGCAGGACCTGTTCGAGTCCTGGCACGGCAAGGCCAACGGCAGGATCACGACGCGCATTTCGCCCGGCGGCCCGGGCTATCTGTCCGACAAGGGCATCGTGCAGGCGCGTGATCTCGCGCAGAAGCACGGTGTCGGCATCAACATCCACATCGCCGAGGTTCCCGGCGAGACCGAATTCGTCACCAAGCGCTACGGCAAGCGGCCGATGGAGCTCGGCCGCGATCTCGGCATCCTGACGCCGCAGACCGTCTGCTTCCATTGCGTTTACCTGAATGACTCCGACATCGACATCATGGCGGAAACCCGCGCGAACCTGTCGCACACGGCGTTCCACACGCCGAAGCGCGGCTACTTCCCGCCGATGGAAAAGGTCTACAAGAAGGACGTCAGCGTCTCCCTGGGGACCGACTGGTGCTCGAACGACCTCTGGAAGTTCATGCGCTCGGCCATCCTGTTTCCGCGCGTCAAGACCGGCGACGTCGGCATGATGGACGGCTACGACGCACTGCGCCTGGCGACCGTCGGCGGCGCCAGGGCGCTTGGCATGGACAAGGACATCGGCACGCTCGAGGTCGGCAAGAAGGCCGACGTCATCCTGCTCGACCTCTCGCCGCCCTGGTATCGCCCGATCCGCGAGAAGGATCTGTTCTCCAACATCGTCTACAATTCCAACGGCAGCGACGTGACCGACGTCTTTGTCGACGGCGAGCAGGTCGTCGCGGGCAAGCTGGTCAAGACCGTCAATGCCGAGGAGATCATGCGCGAGTGCCAGGAGCGCGCCGATCGGATCTGGGCCAAGACGTTGCCGGACTAGTGGGGAGAGTGGGTATGCTCTACGACCATCGCTATTATTGCTGTCGCTTCGGCACGATCAGGAAGCAGCTCGCGCTCTATGAGCAATATGGCTGGGAGGTGCAGCGCAAGCACCTCGGCGATCCCCTGGCGTTCCTGGTCACCGAGACCGGCAACGTCAATTCCTATGTCCATATCTGGCAGTACAAGGACGCGGACGACCGCGTCCGCCGCCGCGCGGCACTCAACGCCGATCCGGCCTGGCAGCTCTACCTCGAGAAGGCGAACGAGGCCGCCTACATCATTTCGCAGCAGACCAGCCTGATGGTCAACGCGCCGTTTTTTAGCTGAAGCGAGGGCCGTCTGCGGCTTACGCCGCAAGCGCTGCCACGATCGCCTTCAGCACTTGTGCGGCATCGCGCGGGCGCAGCCTCACCTGCAGCCCGCGCTGGCCGCCGTTGATAAAGACGAAATCCTGCGCCATCGCCTGTTCCTCGATCGCAGTCCGGATCGGGCGCGCCTGGCCGAACGGGCTGATGCCGCCCACCTTGTAGCCTGACAGTCGCTCTGCGTCGGGCACCTTCATCATCTGCGCCGATTTGCCACCGAATGCAGCCGCGAGCTTCTTCATGGAAACCTCGCGGTCGGACGGCACGATGACGCAGGCCGGCTTGCCATCGACCAGCGCCATCAGCGTCTTGAGCACACGCGCCGCCGGCTCGCCGAGGGCTTCCGCGGCCTGCAGGCCGATCCGCTCGGCGTCCGGATCGTAGTCGTAGGCGTGGACCGAGAAGGCGACGCCCGCCTGCTCCAGCATGCGGGTTGCGCGCGTGACCTTCGACATTGCATCTTGTTCCCAGGGCCGGCGTGCGGGATATGATCTCCCGCGGGCGAGATATAATTATAATAATGTCCGCCGCCGGCACTAAAACCCGACCGGAAATTAGCCCTAGACTAATAATCCTAACATTAGTATGATAGCCTCAATTCTGCGGATCGGGGCGGCTGGGCCGTTCCGGGTCCCGCGAATGCGGCGTCATGCACGTTCGTATTGGTCGAACTCGCGTTACGGAGGAAATTTTGGCGGACGTTCTGGTCGAGCCGTATGCCCGGCTCAGGGATAGCATGGCGCAGCGCGACCGCTCCTTGCGGGAAAAGGTCGTCTCGCTCGAGGAGGCGGCAAGCTTCGTCCAGGACGGGATGAAGGTCGGCGTCGGCGGCTCCACCATGTCGCGCACGCCCATGGCGATGATCTGGGAACTGATCCGGGAGCGCCGCAAGCATCTCTCGATCTCGCGCTGCATCGTCTCCACCGACGGCGATCTGGTGTTCGGCTCCGATATCGCCGACAGCGTCATGACAAGCTGGTTCGCGCAGGGCATCCTGTGGGGCCTGTCGAAGGTAATGCGCCACCACGTCGAGAGCGGCAACAAGCGCTTCGAGGAATGGAGCCACATGGCGATGGGCATGCGCTTCCGTGCCGGCGGCATGGGCGTGCCGTTCCTGCCGACCCGCGCCATGCTGGGTTCCGACGTGATGCACCAGCGCCCAGAGGCCAAGCAGATCGACTGCCCGTTCACGGGCGAGAAGCTTCTGCTCGTGCCGGCGCTCAATCCCGACGTCGCGCTGATCCATGTGCAACGCTGCGATCCTTACGGCAACGCGCAGATGGACGGCCTGCAGTTCATGGACATTGATCTCGCGCTCGCCGCCAACCGCGTCATCCTGACCACCGAGCGCATCGTCTCCAACGACCAGATCCGGCGCGAACCGGACCAGACCAAGATCCCCTTCTTCTGCGTCGACGCGGTCGTCGAGGTGCCCTACGGCTCGGCGCCGCACGAGTGCTACGGCCTCTACGAGCCGATGATGCAGCACATGGAGGCCTATGTCGCGCAGGTCAATTCCGACCCGGTCAAGGGCATGAAGGACTATCTCGACCGCTATTTCTACGCGCCGAAATCCTGGAACGACTATCTCGCGCTGATCGGCATGGACGAAATCCTTGAAGCAAGCCGCAAGGGCAGGAGCATCTACAATGACTGAGGCGCGGCGCTATTCGGCGAACGAGATTCTTGCGATTCTCTCCGCGCGCCAGTTGCAGGACGGGCAGGTGGTGTTCGCCGGCATCGGCGTGCCGCTGCTGGCTGCGACGCTCGCGCAGGCGACGCGCTGCCCGGCGCTGACCATCCTGTTCGAGGGCGGCGTGATCGGCGCCTTCGTCGAGCCCGGCAAGCTGCCGCCCTCGACCAACGACCAGCGCTGCACCAAGCGCGCGAACATGGTGCTCGGCAGCGCCGACGTGCTGCTGCTGCTGCAGCGCGGCTATGTCGATGTCGGCTTCATGGGCGGCGCCCAGATCGACCAGTTCGGCAATCTGAACTCCTCCTTCATCGGCGATCCGGCCAAGCCGAAGACGCGGCTGCCGGGCACCGGTGGCGGCAACGACATCTCGAGCCTCACCAACATGATCGTGGCGATGAAGCACGAGAAGCGCCGCTTCGTCGAAAACGTCGACTTCATCACCAGCCCCGGCTTCATCCGCGGCGGCACCAGCCGCCGCGATTCCGGCCTGCCGAGCGGCGGCATGTTCCGTGTGATCACGGAGCTTGCGGTGTTCGGATTCGACGACAGGACGAGGCGGATGAAGGTGCTGGCGCTCAATCCCGGCACTACCCGCGAGGAAGTGCAGGACAATACCGGCTTCAGGCTCGACTTCGACGAGAAGATCGAGATGACGGCCCCGCCGACCGACCATGAACTGGCGGCCCTGCGAAAGCTCGATCCCGAGCGACTGTTCACAGCTTAAGTACTATCCGGTTGGAGATCACTGATGACGGAACTCACCAAGACGTTTGGCGTTGCGGCGCGCAACTTCACCGCCTATCCGGAAATGCCGAATGCTCGCGCGCTCGTGGACTACGGCGTCCGCGTCGAGGAGCTCGGCTATGACTCGGTCTGGGTCTGGGACCACATGCTGCTCGGCGTCGAGCCGAACTTCCCGATCATCGATTCGCTCACCACGCTGACCGCGATCGCGGCGCGCACCAAGCGCATCAAGATGGGCACCGGCATCCTGGTGCTGCCGCTGCGCAACGCCGTCGCGCTCGCCAAGCAGCTTTCCAGCATGGACCAGCTTTCCGAAGGCCGTCTCGTGATGGGCATGGCTTCGGGCTGGTACAAGCGCGAGTTCGACGCGCTCGGCATTCCCTTCGAGAAGCGCGGCAAGATCATGGACGAGAGTCTTGAGGTCATGCGCCGGCTCTGGAGCGAGGCCTCCGTCAGCGGCGAGTATCCGCACTACAACCTCTCCAAGGCGGTGATGTATCCGAAGCCGGCGCAGAAGCAGATTCCGCTTTTGATCGGCGGCTATGTCGACGCCGTGCTGAAGCGCGCCGCGGTGAGCGGCGACGGCTGGCTGACCTACTTCTACCGCCCTGCCGACTTCAAGAAGTCCTGGGACAAGATCCTCTCCTTCGCCAAGGAGGCCGGCAAGGATCCGTCCAAGGTGCTCAACGCCTCGCAGCTGCCGATCATGGTCGGCAAGTCGCGCCAGGCGGTCGAGGCCGACATGCTGGACTGGCTGAACAAGGAATGGGACTTCCCGGCGCACAGCGATTGCAGCCGCGAGAGCGCGATCATGGGTTCGGTCGACGAGTGCGTCGCCCAGCTCAAGGAGCATCTCGCGCTGGGCGTGCAGAAGATCATCTTCGTGCCCTACAAGTACCAGAAGGAGCAGGTCGAGATCATTGCGCGCGAGATCATTCCGCGGCTGAAGGCTTCCTGATAAGCAAGGGACGCCTGGCGAACAGACGCAAGATCAGAGGTAAAAAATGACCGATCCCGTACGCAAGAAGATCCTCGACAAGGTCGACGCCTCGCGCGACCACGCCATCAAGTTCCTGCAGGACATGGTGGCGATCCCGAGCGTGACCGGCGACGAAGCCGCGATCCAGAAGCACATGCACGCCTACCTGAAGAAGATCGGGCTTGAGGTCGACATGTGGGAGACCAACTGGGAAGAGCTGAAGAAGCATCCCGGCTACCGGCCGGTTGACCGCGGCTACGAGAACCGTCCGAACATCGTCGCGACGCTGAAGGGCACCGGCGGCGGCCGCTCGCTGCTGCTCAACGGCCATACCGACGTCATCCCGGTCGGCAACGGCGAGGGCTGGAGCGACAATCCCTGGTCCGCCAAGATCGAGAACGGCCGCATCTATGGCCGCGGCTCCTGCGACATGAAGAGCGGCGTCGCCAGCCACGTGCTGGCGGTGCAGTATCTGAAGGAGCTCGGCCTGACCCCGAAGGGCGATGTGATGATCAACATCGTCATCGACGAGGAAGTCAGCGGACACGGCACGCTCGATACCGTGGCTCGCGGCTACAAGGCCGACGCCGGCATCTCGGGCGAGACCTCCGACCTCTTTGTCCAGCCGGCCTGCATCGGCCGCATCTGGTTCCAGATCGACGTCGAGGGCAAGCCGGCCGGCATCCAGCAGCGCTACCTCGGCATCAGCGCGATCGATCTCGGCAACAAGATCGTCAAGGCGGTGCAGGAGCTGGAGGACGAGCGCGTCGCGACCGTGAAGCATCACCTCTATCCGAGCGCGATCGACTCGCTGCCCTGCATCATCGGCAGCTTCCAGGCTGGCAACTATCCGAGCGCCTTCCCTGCCAGCGCGGTGCTGAAGGGTTCGATCGGCACCGTGCCGAGCGAGGATCACGAGGGCGTCAAGCAGAGCCTTGTGAAGAAGATCGCCGAGGTCGCGGCCAAGGACCCGTGGATGAAGGATCATCCGCCGGTGGTGAAGTTCGTCGGCTACGACGCGGAAGCCTCGGAAATCCCGGTCAAGCATCCGATCGTGGAAACCGTGTGCAACGTCTATACCGAGATCACCGGCAAGAAGCCGACCATCTCGGGCCGCCAGGGCGCCGCCGATACGCGCTTCCTGAACAAGTATGCTGCGACCCCGACCGTGATCTTCGGGCCTGGCTCGACCGCCGTCATGCATGCCAACGACGAATACGTCTCGATCGACGACTATCTGACGGCGATCAAGGTGATGGCGCTGAGCATCTACGACTGGTGCAACACGCCGCGGGCCTAAAAAGAAAGTCTCCGCGCGCCGTTCGCTGCCATTGCGGGACGAAACGCTCCCGCGCTTTGAGGTGAACGGCGCCGGTTCTGCAAGGAATAAAGCGTCATGGCCGCTCAAGGAATCGGTGCCTCGGTTCTCCGCAAGGAAGACGATCGCTTCCTGCGCGGCCGTGGCGAGTATGTCGGCGACATCCGACTGCCGGGGACGCGCGACGTCGCCTTCGTCCGCAGCCCCTTGGCGCACGCCCGCATCAAGGCGATCCGGGTTCCCGAGCGCTACCGCGGCAGCGTCTTCACCGCGGCCGATATCGCCGACAGCACCCAGCCGATCCGCGCCTATTCGGGGCTGCCGGGCTTCAAGCGCTCCGATCAGCCGATCCTGGCGCATGAAAAGGTGCGGCAGGTCGGCGAGCTGATCGCGATGTGCGTCGCCGATACGCGGGCCGAGGCGGAAGACATTGCCGCCGCCGTCGAGGTGGAGTTCGAGGAACTGCCCGCCATCCATGACATGCTCCAGGCGAAGCAGAAGGGCGCCGCGCTGGTGCACGAGCACTGGGGCGACAACATCTTCCTGGAAACCTTCGTCAATGTGAACATGGAGGCGGCCTTCGACGCCCCCATCAAGATCACGCGGGAAATCTCCACCGCGCGCCAGGCCATGGCGCCGATGGAAGGCCGCGGCACGGTCGCGGTCTGGCACAAGCGCATGGACCAGCTCGTGCTGTACACCGGCAACCAGCAGCCGCACATCGTGCGCAACGGGCTCGCCGAGTGCCTGGGGCTCGAGCAGATCCAGATCCGCATCGTCTCGCCGGATGTCGGCGGCGGCTTCGGCTACAAGGGCATCGTGCTGCCGGAGGACGTTTGCCTGGGCTGGCTTGCGATGCGCTGCGGCCATCCGGTGCGCTGGATCGAGGATCGCCGCGAGCACCTGACGGCAGCCGCGAATTGCCGCGAGCATCACTACATCATCACGGTCTACGCCGACCGCGACGGCAGACTGCGCGGCGTCGACTGCGAGGCGACGGTCGATTCCGGCGCCTATTCGTCCTACCCGTTCTCGGCCTGCCTCGAGGCGGCGCAGATCGCGAGCATCCTGCCGGGGCCGTATGATTTCCCGTCCTATCGCTGCCGCACCTGGTCGGTGGCGACCAACAAGTGTCCGATCCTGCCGTATCGCGGCGTGGCGCGCACCGGCGTGTGCTACGCGCTGGAGCTGATGCTGGACGCGGTGGCGCGCGAGGCGGGCATCGAGCCCTACGAGGTTCGCTTGAAGAACCTCGTGCAGCCCGAGCAGATGCCGTTCGACAACATCACCAAGAAGCACTTCGACAGCGGCGACTATCCGGAATCGCTGCGCCAGGCGCTCGCCAAGATCGACCTGGCCGGCTTGCGCGCGCGGCAGAAGCAGGGCGAGCCGGACGGCCGCCTGATCGGCGTCGGTCTTTCCGTCTATTGCGAGCAGGGCGCGCACGGCACCTCCGTCTATGCCGGCTGGGGCATTCCGATGGTGCCCGGCCACGAGCAGGCGACCGCGCGCATGACGCCGGACGGCGGGCTCGAGCTGCGCGTCGGCGTGCATTCGCACGGCCAGAGCATGGAGACCACGCTGCCGCAGGTCGCCCACGAGATCCTCGGCATCGACGTCGCCAAGATCAAGCTGGTGCATGGCGACACCGAATACACGCCCTATTCCACCGGAAGCTGGGGCTCGCGCTGCGCCGTCATGGCGGGCGGGGCGGTGGCGACCGCCTCGCGCGAGATCGCCAAGCTTGCGAAAGGCATCGGCGCGCATCTGCTGCAGACCGATGTCGATCAGGTGCGGCTGGAGAACGGCGCGGTGGTCGGTCCGTCCGGCAGCGTGACGTTGCAGGAGATCGCCTACACCTGGTACCGCCGGCCGCAGGACCTGCCGCCCTCGGTCGATCCGCGCGGCCTCGAAGTGACGATCGGCTACAAGCCGGTGCGCGATTCCGGCACCTTCAGCTACGCCACGCATATCGCGGTCGTCGCGGTCGATCCCGAAATGGGCGATATCGAGCTGCTCGACTACGTGATCGTCGAGGACGGCGGCAAGCTGATCAACCCGATGGTGGTCGACGGCCAGATCTATGGCGGCCTTGCGCAAGGCATCGGCACCGCGCTGTATGAGGAAATGAATTACGACGCTTCCGGCCAGCCGCTGGCTTCGACCTTTGCCGACTACCTGCTGCCGGGACCGACCGAAGTGCCGGCGCCGAAGGTCGGCCACATGGAGACGCTTGCGCCCTACACTGAGTTCGGCGTGAAGGGTCTGGGAGAGGGCGGGGCGATCGCGCCGCCGGCCGCGATCGGCAACGCGGTCAACGATGCGCTCAAGGCCTACGGTGCCGAGCTTCTGCGTTCGCCGATGACGCCGCGCCGCGTGCTGGAGGCGCTGCATGCGGCTTCCGAGAAGCGCAAGCAGGGCGCGGGGCTTGCCGAGGGAGCGCGCGCGTGAAGCCCGTCAATTTCGAATATATGCGCCCGAGCGACGTTGTCGGCGCCTTGAAACTGATCGCAAGCGAGGCTGCATCGGCCAAGATCATGGCCGGCAACCAGTCGCTCGGACCGATGCTCAATCTGCGGCTGGTGCAACCCGACCTCGTCGTCGACATCACGGCCATCGAGGAGGTGCGTCGATTCGAGGATCGCTCCGACGAAATCCTGATCGGCGCCTGCGTCACCCATGCCGATATCGAGGACGGCCGCGTGCCGGACGTCACGCGCGGTGCGCTGCCGGCGGTCGCGCGCGGTATCGCCTATCGCGCGGTGCGCAACCGCGGCACCATCGGCGGCAGCCTCACCCATGCCGATCCCTCCGCGGACTGGCACTCGCTGCTTGCTGCCCTGGGCGCGAAGGTCGTGCTGCGCGGCCCCGCCGGCGAACGGACCATCGCGGTGGAAGACTATATGCTTGGCGCGCTCGAGGCCGATATCCGCAGCGGCGAAATGCTTGTCGGCGTCAAGGTGCCAAAGCTCGGCCGCAATGCGCGCTGGGGCTATTACAAGAGCTGCCGCAAGACCGGCGAGTTCGCCCACGCCATCGGCGCGTTCCTGGCCGATCCTGACCGCGGCGTAAGCCGCGCGGTGATCGGCGCGACCGAGAGCCGGCCGATCGTGGTGGCGAATGCCGCAAACATCCTCGGCGACGGACGCGCCAGGCGGCTGGCCGACAATTTCGACGGCCAGGCCGTTGCCAAGATCGTCGAAGCGGCGGGGATCGCCGATCCGCTGTCCAGGCAGACCTATGTTGTCGCGCTGCGACGCGCGATCGAGCAGGCACAACCGCAATGACGAGCGTCAGTCTCACCGTCAACGGCAAACAGGTCAGCGCGGACGTGCAGCCGCGCACGCACCTTGCGGATTTCCTGCGCGAGACGCAGAACCTGACCGGCACCCATCTCGGCTGCGAGCATGGGGTCTGCGGTGCCTGCACGCTGCTGGTCGACGGCGTGCCGACGCGCTCCTGCATTACGCTCGCGGTGTCCTGCGAAAAAGCCGCGGTGACCACGATCGAGGGCCTCGACGAGGACGAGATCGCGCGCGAGCTGCGCGCCGCCTTTTCGCAGGAGCACGGCCTGCAATGCGGCTATTGCACGCCCGGCATGGTGGTGTCGGCGCGCGACGTGGTGCTGCGGCTGGATGCGCCGAGCGAGCAGGACATCCGCATCGCCATGAGCGGCAACCTGTGCCGCTGCACCGGCTATGTCGGCATCATCAGGGCCATCCAGCGCGTCGTGGCGGCGCGCCGCGGCCGCGGCGTCAAGGCGATCCCTGACGGCGGTCGCGCGCAGCTTGGCCCGTCCGGGTCGGGCCACGCATCCGCGATCAACGGCTCATCCCCTGTTGCTGCCGCGCGCCCTGCGGCGGCTGCCGCAAGGCCGGCGGCCGCTGCTGCCGCGCCGCGTAGGGATGCCGACTGGAAGCCGCAGACCACGATGGCGCAAAGCTTCACCGTCGCGCATCCGGTTGACGAGGTCTGGAATTTCTTCCGCGACATCCCGGCGGTCGCGTCCTGCCTGCCCGGTGCCTCGCTTGCGGGCGAGCCGGTCGATGGCCACGTCGACGGACAGATCAAGGTCAAGATCGGCCCGATCGTGGCCGAGTTCCAGGGTGTCGCCGACGTCACGCGCGACGAGGCGGGCCGCACCGGCACGATCGACGGCGCCGGCAAGGATAGCCGCAGCAATTCCGCGACGCGCGGCCGCATCGGCTATGCGGTGCGGCCTGGCGACAAGCCGGGCGAGACCCGGGTCGATCTCGATATCGGCTTCACGCTGACCGGGGCGCTGGCCCAGTTCAGCCGCGCCGGCCTGGTTCAGGACGTGGCGGGGCGCATCATCGCGGTGTTCGTGCAGAACCTCGAGGCCAGGCTGTCGCATCGGCCGGGCGACGCTGGTTCGCCGGCGCTGGTCACCGAGCTCAACGCCGGATCGCTGATCGGCTCGATGGTGAAGGACTATGTCAAGCGGATGATCGGGAGGCTTTTCGGGCGGAGCTGAGCGGGCGACGCTTGTGAAAAACAACGCAGGCGGGAGTCACAAAACTCGCAATATCGGATGGAATAACCTATCTTGCCAGCATGAACAAAGCTGTCCCCAATTATGATCGAAGCCGCGTCCCGCTGTATGTGCAGCTGGCCTCGGTGATGCGCCAACGCATCGAGAACGGTCATTGGGGTGAAGGCGAGAAGATCTCGACCATCGAGGAACTCGAGACCGAGTTCGGGGTTGCGCGCGTCACGGTCCGTCAGGCGATCGAGATGCTGCGCGAGGAGGGGCTGCTCGACGCCCAGCAGGGGCGCGGCACCTTCGTCTCGGGCAAGCCCAAGAACAAGCACTGGCTCAATCTCGCCAACGATTTCGATTCGGTGATCAATTCGCTGAAGAACAACGTCCTCAAGCGCATCTATGTCGAGGACAATGCCGACCCGCCCGAGCTGAGAAAGGGCGAAGCGCAGCTCTCCCCCAGCGGCTACGCGTTCCTGCGCAGCGTGCAATACAACGAGGACGAGCCGTTCTCGGTGGTCAACCTGCATCTCGCGCGCAATATCTTCAACAAGGATCGCAGGCGCTTCACCCACAGCGCGGCGCTGGCCAAGATCATGGAAATGGACGATCTCACGGTCGCCCACGCCTTCCAGACCCTGACGATCGGCGTCGCCGATCCCGAAACCGCCGAGCATCTGAAGATCGGGCTGGGCGAGCCCACCGCCGACTGCCGGCTGATTTTGGTCGATAGCGACGGTGTGGCGGTCTATGTCGCCAACATCCACTATCATCGCAGCTGCTTTGCGCTGCACGCCGACCTGATGGAAAGCTACAAGCGCAAGCGCTGAGCGCTGCGACGTTTAGGTCGAGACTGATCCCGGATCGGAAGTGCGCTCCCTCTCCCCACTGGGGAGAGGTGCAGTGACCCCTGCTTCGCAGCTCAACGCAAGCTCAGGCGTCCGCCAAAATGCTTTCCGGCTTGGCGCCGACGATGGCCTCGTAGCGCTTGCGGTCGGTCGCGCCTTCGGTGTTGATCAGCAGCACGCGCGCATTCGCATCGAGCCCGATGGCCTGGCGCAGGCTGTGATCGGCGGCGACCGCGCAAAGCCCCGCCAGCCCCGCACAGCCGCTTTCGCCGGCCACGATCGCCGGGTCGCCGGCGGCCGGATGGGCGAGGCGGCGCATCGCGTCCGCCGCATCGTTCTCGCCCACGGTCAGGAACCCATCGGCCTTGCGCGACAGAATCCGCCATGCCACCAGCGACGGCTCGTAGCATTCCAGCATCGCCATGATGGTCGGCTCCTGGTGCGCGATCTTGATCGGCTTGCCGGCCACCGCGCTCTGGTAGAGACAGTCGGCGCGGTCCGGCTCAACGACCACGAATTTCGGCCGCTTCTTGCCGTAGACGATGTCGAAAAAGCCGGCGGCAGCCGCGGCGAGCCCGCCGACGCCCGCCTGGATGAGGACATGGGTGGGCGGCTCGCGCAGATCGCGCAGGATTTCGTTCAGCATCGCGGTATAGCCCTGCATCACGAGGCCAGGGATGCGCTCATAGCCGGGCCAGGAGGTGTCGGAAACCACGACCCAGTTGTTGTCCTTGCAGACCCGCTCGGCGACCGCGACGGAATCGTCATAGGTGCCGTCGACCCGCACCGTCTCGGCGCCGAAATGCTCGATCGCCGCGACCCGTTCCTCGGAGACGCCGGCATGCACGAAGATGACCGCCTTGGCGCCCACGATCTGCGCGCCAGCAGCGACCGAGCGGCCATGGTTGCCGTCGGTCGCGCAGCCGAAGGTCAGCCCGCGCGCGATCTTGCGCACCTCGGGCGTTTCGATCTCGCTGATGTCGACGGTCCGGCCGAGCGCGCGGCTCGCTTCTTCCAGCGTCAGCTTGATCACGGCGTAGGAGCCGCCCAGCGCCTTGAAACTGCCGAGCCCGAGCCGGTGCCCTTCGTCCTTGATGTGCACGGCGGCAACGCCGAGGTCGCGCGCGAGGGCTGGCATCGCCTTCAGCGGCGTCGGTTGATGATTCTTGCGGAACTTCAGGAACCGCTCGGCTTCCCTGGCCGCCTCGACCGAAAGCGTCGCCGCGTCGGTCGGGTCGAGAGCCTGATCGTGCGAGGGGTCTTTGTTGAGAAGAAACATTGCGCCGGCCTTCCTCGTCTTGCGGGGGCCCGATGAAGGCGCCCTTATCCTCCGCGATTGATATGGTCATACTATCTTTATGATGACCATTCAATAGAGGCATTATTGCAAGATTGTCGCGCTGGTGGCCGCGCCTCCGATGCGCCATTTACCAAGAGCTTCGTGCATGCCAGCGAGTTGGAGACGAGGCTTGTCCGGGCGTCGCTGCAGTAGCATTGTCCCGGCGCGACGCCGACCAAATACATATTGTCTTTCTAACAATAGTACGTTATGGTCCGGGCCGCGGGGATGACAGCGTCTTCAACGCAGGGACCGGCAGATGACCGTGAAGATCAATCTCAACGCCGACATGGCGGAAGGCTTCGGCGCCTATGACGTCGGCGACGACGTCGGCATCCTGAAGGTGATTGGTTCGGCCAACATTGCCTGCGGTTTCCACGCCGGCGATCCCACGATCATGCACAATGTCGTGCAGGAAGCAAAGCGGCAGGGTGTCACGATCGGCGTGCATCCGGGCTTCAACGATCTCTGGGGCTTCGGTCGGCGGCGCATCGACATGCGTCCCGACGATCTCGAATACATGGTCGCCTACCAGATCGGCGCGCTGCAGGCGATGGCCGCCTATTCCGGCGTCAAGGTTACCCATCTCAAGCCGCACGGCGCGCTCAACAACATGGCGGCCGAAAATCCGGATTATGCGCTCGCGATCGGCCGCGCCATCAAGGCGGTCGATCCCACCATTATCTACGTCGCCTTGGCCGGTTCCGAGATGGAGAAGGCCGGCCGTGCGCTCGACCTGCCGGTGGCGATCGAGGGCTTCTGCGACCGCCAGTACGACGATGACGGCAACCTGACCTCGCGCAAGATTCCGGGCTCGGTGATCAAGGATGCGGCGGTGGCGACCCGGCAGGTGCTGGACATGGTGCTGAACAACACCATCACCTCGCGCAATGGCAAGAAGATCAAATGCAAGGTCCACACGCTCTGCGTCCACGGCGATGAGCCGACCGGCGTTGCGACCGCGCGCGCGGTGCGCGAAGGGCTCGAAAAGGCCGGCGTGAAGCTGGTGCCTTTGACCGAGATGACGCTCGACTGATTCAATCAACGCTACGGAGCAAGTTTATGAACGCGAAGCCGACCATCGCCATTCTGGGGGGCACCGGTGATCTGGGGTCCGGGCTCGCCAAATGCTGGCTGGCGGCCGGCTACAAGGTCGTCATCGGCTCGCGTTCCGCCGACAAGGCCAAGAGCTTTGCCAAGGAACTCGGCGGCGAGGCCTCCGGCGACGACAATGCCGGCGCAGCCAAGGCCGCCGACATCGTCGTGCTCGCGGTTCCCTTCGCCAATCACGAGGCGAGCCTGCGCGAGGTGCGCGACGTGGTTCAGGGCAAGATCGTCGTCGATGCGGCAGTGCCGCTGGTGCCGCCGAAGGTGTCGGTGGTGCAGCTTCCGCCGGAAGGCTCCGCCGCGCAGATCGCGCAGCGCCTGCTCGGCGAGGGCGTGCGCGTCGTCTCCGCCTTCCACAATGTCGGCGCCACCAAGCTGCACCAGGGCGGCCGCGCCGATTGCGACGTGCTGGTGTTCGGCGACGACAAGGCGTCGCGCGATATCGTCATCGAGCTCGCCAGCAAGGTGGCGAGCGCCGGCATCGACGGCGGCGTACTGGCGAATTCCGCGGCCGCCGAGGCGCTGACCTCGGTGCTGATCGGCATCAACCGGCGCTACAAGGTTCCGGGAGCGGGCATCCGCATCACCGGCCTGCCCGCTGCGGGCCAGTAACAGCGCCATGGCGACCGCCGGCCGGGTCGAATATCTCGCGATACCGGGCATTCCCCGCGTCGAGCCGGGTGATGATGTCGCCGCTCTGATCCGGCAGGCCATGCTGGCGGCCGGATTGGCGCTTGCGAACGGCGATATTCTCGTGATCGCGCAGAAGATCGTCTCCAAGGCGGAAGATCGCTATGTCAAGCTCGCGGAGGTGCAGCCTTCGCGGGCCGCGCTGCAACTTGCCGCCGAGGTCGGCAAGGATCCGCGTTTCATCGAGGTCGTGCTCCGCGAATCCGAAGAGGTCGTCAAGCACCGTCCCAATGTCGTCATCACGGCGCATCGCCTCGGCTTCGTCATGGCCAATGCCGGCATCGATCAGTCGAACATCGAGCATACCGACGGCGAGGAGCGCGTCCTGCTGCTGCCGCGCGATCCTGACGGTGCGGCGCGCGACCTGAAGACGGCGCTCGATGCCGCCTTCGGGGTCAATATCGGCGTCGTCATCAACGACAGCTTTGGCCGTGCCTGGCGCAACGGCGTGGTTGGCGTCGCGCTCGGGGCGGCCGGTGTGCCTTCCCTGAAGAGCCAGATCGGCGTGCCCGACCTGTTCGGCCGCTCGCTGCGCGTCACCGAGATCGCGGTCGCCGACGAGATCGCGGCCGCAGGCTCGCTGCTGATGGGCCAGGCGGGCGAAGGCCTGCCGGTCGTTCTGGTGCGCGGCCTGAAGCTGTCGGGCCCGGCCACACCCGCCGCGGCGCTGCTGCGGCCGAAGAACCAGGACATGTTCCGATGACCGCGCAAGCCACAGCGGCCGGACGTCTGCGCAAGATCGTTGCGCTGTGCGGCGGTGTCGGTGGCGCCAAGCTCGCCTATGGCCTCAATCGCCTGCTCGGCGAGAAGCTGACGCTGGTCATCAACACCGGCGACGACTTCGAGCATCTCGGCTTCTGGATCTCGCCCGACATCGACACCGTGGTCTACACGCTTGGCGGGCTCAGCGACGACGAGCGCGGCTGGGGCCGAGCCGGCGAAAGCTGGAATTTCATCGAAGCGCTCGGCGGCCTCGGCGGCGAGACCTGGTTCCGCCTCGGTGATCGCGACCTCGCCACCCATGTGCAGCGAACGCTGGCGCTACGCGCCGGGCGGACCTTGACCGAATTCACCCGGCAGATGGCGAAGCAGGTCGGCATTGCCGCAACCCTGTTGCCGATGACCGATGCCCGCTTTTCGACGATGGTCGTCACCCCGGAAGGGCGGTTGCCGTTCCAGCGCTACTTCGTGGAACAGCAGTCACGGCCGGTGGTGAGGCGGATCGAGTTCGAGCATGCTGATGACGTCAAGGCGTCGGCAGAGGCGCTGCGCGCCTTGCAGGCACCCGATCTCGATGCGATCATTGTATGCCCGTCAAA
Organism: Bradyrhizobium sp. NP1; assembly: GCF_030378205.1. Taxonomy (NCBI): domain Bacteria; kingdom Pseudomonadati; phylum Pseudomonadota; class Alphaproteobacteria; order Hyphomicrobiales; family Nitrobacteraceae; genus Bradyrhizobium; species Bradyrhizobium sp. NP1. The sequence goes on along the minus strand of NZ_CP127385.1, from coordinate 7,286,988 downwards.
CCCGTATCTCAGCGTCGATCCGATCCTGCGCGTGCCCGGCATCCTGGCGGCGCTCGAATCGGTGAGCGCGCCTGTCATCGCGGTTTCGCCGCTGATCGGCGGGCAGGCGGTCAAGGGCCCGACTGCGAAGATCATGCAGGAACTCGGCGTGCCGACCAGTGCGGCGTCGATCGCTTTGCATTATCCTTTTCTGAGCGGTCTCGTGATCGATCGCCTCGATGAAGCCCAGGCCGCTCGGCTGAAGATCCCGGCGCACGTGACCAACACGCTGATGCGCAGCAAGGACGACCGGGTCAACCTCGCCGCCGAATGTCTCGACTTCATTGCCCGGCTCAAAAAATGAGAAATCAAGCCATGACCCCGCAAGTCTGGGCACTCGTGCCCGTCAAGCGCCTGAGCGAGGCGAAGCAGCGGCTCAGCGACATCCTGTCGCCCGGCGAGCGCCTGACGCTTGCGCAGGCGATGCTGCGCGACGTGCTGGGCAGCTTGCGCGCGGCGCCCTCGGTCGCAGGCATCGTGGTGGTGAGTGCCGACCGCACGGTTCACGCGATTGCACGCGCCTTCGATGCCAAGCCGATCCTTGACGCAAGCGAATCCGGTATCAATGACGCGGTCCGGCGCGGGTTCGACGCGCTGCCGGCCGATGCGGGCGTCCTCGTCGCGCCTTCCGACATTCCGTTCGCAACGCCTGAGGATTTCGAACAGGTCACGGCTTTGCTCGAACTCAATCCGGTGGTGCTGGCGCCGGCGCTGTCCGACGGCGGGACCAATGCGCTGGCAATGCGGTCGCCGAACCTGATCGCGCCGCATTTCGGCGAGCACAGCTTCGAACGCCACCGTGCCGTCGTCCGTCAAAAGCGGCTCTGCTGCGGCGTGCTGCGCTCGGAGCGCATCGGCCGCGACATCGACGTCGCCCAGGACCTCGAGTTGCAGATGCCGCCGGCCGGCGCTTCGACCCAGACGGCGTCGTTCGTGCGTAGCTTCGATCGCACCGCACGTCCGCAATTCAGTGATCCCCGCGTCGCCATGAGGCTTTCGTGATGATGTCCGCCTTGAACCTGCCGCTTGATCGCCGCCTGTCGCGGGAAGAAGCCGTTTCACTGATCGACGCACCCGATCTCGCGGGCCTGCTGCAGGCGGCGGCGCGGCGTCGCGATGCCGCGCATCGCGATCTCGTCTCCTATTCGCGCAAGGTCTTCATCCCGCTGACCCAGCTCTGCCGCGACGTCTGCCACTACTGCACCTTTGCGCATGCGCCGCGCGACGGCGCAAAGCCCTATCTGTCGATCGACGAGGTGGTCGCGGTCGCCGAGGCCGGCAAGGCGGCCGGCTGCAAGGAGGCGCTGTTCACGCTCGGCGACAAGCCCGAGCTGCGCTACCGCGTCGCGCGCGAAGCGCTCGACAAGATGGGTCATGAATCGACGCTGTCCTACCTTGCCGAAGCCGCCCGCGCCGTATTCGAGCGGACCGGCCTCCTGCCGCACGTCAATCCCGGTATCCTCACTGCCGCCGATGTCAGCGCATTGCGGAAAGTGTCGGTCTCGCAAGGCATCATGCTGGAGACCGCGTCCGAGCGCCTCAGCGCCAAGGGCGGCCCGCATTTCGGCTCGCCGGACAAGCTGCCGGCGGTGCGGCTGGAAACCATCAAGGCTGCCGGAGAGCAGGCGGTTCCCTTCACCTCCGGAATCCTGATCGGCATCGGCGAGACGCGGCAGGAGCGCATCGACGCGCTGCTCGCGCTGCGCGATCTCAACGATGCGCACGGCCACATTCAGGAAATTATCGTTCAGAATTTCCGTCCCAAGCCCGACACGCGGATGGCCGACGTCGCGCCGCCGTCGGTCGAGGATCATCTGTGGACGATCGCGATCGCGCGGCTGCTGTTCGAGCCCGAGATGAACATCCAGGCGCCGCCGAATCTGAGCCCCGGCGCGCTCAAGCAGATGGTCGAGGCGGGGATCAACGACTGGGGCGGCGTCTCGCCGGTCACGCCCGACTTCGTCAATCCGGAGGCGCCGTGGCCGCATCTGCGGCTCCTGGAAGCCGCCACCAATTCAGCCGGAAAACGGCTGGTGGAGCGGCTTGCGATCTATCCGGCCCATGCGCGACACGCCTCGCGCTGGGTCGATGCCAAGCTGCAGAAGCCGCTGCTCGACCGCATCGACGGCGACGGCCGCCCGCGTACCGACGACTGGCATCCCGGTCATGTCGGCGCGCTGCCGGCGCGCGAGACCGCGTGGCTGCGCGAGGCACGGCCCACGCGCATCAGTGGCGACCTTGCCTATATCGTCGCCAAGGCGCAGAACGGCCGCGAGCTTGGCGAAGGCGAGATCGTCAGGCTGTTCCGTGCGGAAGAGGACGAGTTCACCTTCGTCTGCCGCGCCGCCGACGAGCTGCGCCGCGACGTCAATGGCGACGTCGTCAGCTACGTGGTCACGCGCAACATCAACTACACCAACATCTGCTCGTTCAGGTGCCAGTTCTGCGCCTTCTCCAAGGGCAAGATGAGCGAGAACCTGCGCGGCAAGCCCTACGACCTCGAAATGGACGAGGTTGCCCGGCGCGTCTCGGAAGCGCGCGAGCGTGGCGCTTCTGAAGTCTGCATGCAGGGCGGCATTCATCCGTCCTACACCGGGCAGAAATACATCGAGGTCTGCCGCGCGGTGAAGGCGGCGGTGCCCGGGATGCACATCCACGCCTTCTCGCCGCTCGAGATCCACCAGGGCGCGCATACGCTGGGCCTGCCGCTTGCCGACTTCCTGGGCGAATTGAAGCAGGCCGGCCTCGGCACGCTGCCGGGGACGGCCGCGGAAATCCTCGACGACGAAGTCCGCGCCGTGCTGTGCCCGGACAAGATCAAGACCCAGGAATGGCTCGACGTGATGCGCGCGGCGCATTCGGTCGGCTTCAGGTCCACCGCCACCATCATGTTCGGCCATATCGAGCGCTACGAGCATTGGGCGCGGCATTTGCTGCGCATCCGCCGTCTGCAGACGGAAACCGGCGGCTTCACCGAGCTGGTACCGCTTCCCTTCGTCCACATGGAGGCGCCGATCTACCTGAAGGGCCGGGCGCGGCCGGGGCCGAGCTTCCGCGAAGCCATCCTGATGCATGCGGTCGGCCGTCTCGCGCTCAATCCTGTGATCACCAACATCCAGGCTTCCTGGGTCAAGCTCGGCGCCGAAGGCGTGCGGCACTGCCTCGCGGCGGGCGTCAACGATCTCGGGGGAACGCTGATGGACGAGAGCATCTCGCGGTCGGCGGGCGCCTCGCACGGCCAGGAGATGACACCGCAGGAAATGGAGAGCATCATCCGTTCCGCCGGCCGCTCGCCGCGCCAGCGCAACACGCTGTATGGCGATGCGGAACCGGCGCTCCGGCAGCGCTCCTTTGACGCCGCACGCGAAAGGTCGCTCAACGCGCTCGAGCTGGCTGCGCGTCCTTGATCCGCGCGCTCGATCCATGGGCATGCTATGCCGGGCCCCTGTTCGGTCCCGGCATTTGCCGGTACTATCCGCCGGCCTCAATCATGGAGTGAGTTTTTCGATATGGCGTTGGTAATCGAACCGCAGGTCGTTGACAGCAGGAGACGCGGCCGGGCGGTCGCGCAGGCGAAGAAGCTCAAGCTGGAGCTGCCGACCTTCTCTCAATTGGCGAACCCGCCGGCGCCGTCCTCCGACCTCTGGAAGAAGCTGTCGGATGCCTCGCCCGACGAGGCCGATCCGCGAAATCTGTGGCGCATTCACTGGTTCAATGCGGCCAACCGCCGGGATCGTGATACGGTCCCCGGCCATGTCGTGCTGCCCAAGGCGATCACCGGCGTCGATGCGCCGATCCTCGTCCTCCTGGGACGGCGCTTTCCGATGATCGGCGCCCACAAGGTGCTGCCCGCCTATGCCGGGCTGATCGAGCAGCTGGTCACGGGCCTGTTCGATCCTGCCGAGCAGAAGGCGGTGTGGCCGTCGACTGGCAATTACTGCCGCGGTGGCGTCGCCGTGTCCCGCATTCTTGGCTGCCGGGGCGTAGCGGTGCTGCCCGAGGGCATGAGCCGCGAGCGGTTCGACTGGCTGGAGAAATGGGTGCTGCAGCCGGACGACATCGTCCGCACGCCCGGCACCGAGAGCAACGTCAAGGAAATCTACGACAAGTGCGCCGAGCTCCAGCGCGACGCGAACAATGTCATTCTCAACCAGTTCTCGTCGTTCTCGAACTACCTGATCCACCACGAATGCACCGGGCGCGCGGCCGAGGCGGCCTTCAACGCCTATGCCGGCAAGAGCAACCGGCAGCTCGCCGCCTTCGTGTCCGCGACCGGCTCTTCCGGCACGCTGGCCGCCGGCGACTACCTGAAATCGAAATGGGGCACCAAGATCGCGGCCGTCGAGGCGGTCGAATGCCCGACCATGCTCAACAACGGCTTCGGCGAGCACAACATCCAGGGCATCGGCGACAAGCATGTTCCGCTGATCCAGAACGTCATGAACATGGATTTCGTGGTCGGCGTCTCCGACCGCGTGACCGACCAGCTCAATCTCCTGTTCGGCTCGGCGGTAGGGCGGAAATACCTCGCCACGCGCCGCAAGATCGATGCCGCGCTGGTTGCGGCCTTCGACGATTTCGGCATCTCCAGCCTCGGCAACATCGTCGCCGCGATCAAGCTTGCCAAGTACATGAATTACGGGCCCGACGACGTCGTGGTCACGGTGGCGACCGACAGTGCCGCGATGTACCGGAGCGAGAGCGACCACTATCAGGCCAAGCATTACGACAGGGGTTTCGACGAGGTGAACGCGGGCGAGGTCTTCGGCAGCTGTCTGACGGCGGCCGCGACCGATCATGTGCTCGAGTTGACCGAGATGGAGCGTCGGCGGGTGTTCAACCTCGGCTATTACACCTGGGTCGAGCAGCAGGGCGTGTCGGTCGCCGATTTCGAGGCGCGCCGCAGCCAGTCGTTCTGGCGCAACGTGCAGGCCAGCCTGCCCGAATGGGACCGCCTGATCGAGGAATTCAACCGGGAGGTGCGGCAATAACGCGCGCCGGCGCTTTCGTGCATCGGAGGCGCGATTTTCGGCGGGTTTTCCGCGGCTCGCAGGGCGGCCGCGGGGGCCGGCATGCGGCCGGCGGTCACGCCGAAACACTGGAAAACGAGCCTTTCGTAGGCTTGACGAAAGCGTTGAACCTAATTTATCCTAACTATAGGATGATAGGACGTAATCTTCCTGCGGCAATCGGAACGCGACGTCTGGCCATCAGAAGCTGGCACACCGATTGCTTAATTTTCTAAGTCGTCGTCATCACCATTCGTCTCAGTAAGAAACGGAGGAACGCAATGAGCGGAAAACGCGCGCTGTTTGTTGGCGGAGTAATGGCCGCTGCCCTGTCCCTCACCGGACATGCGGGCGCTCAGACCATCAAGATCGGCGTCAACGAGCCGCTGACCGGGCCGTTCGCGGCGTCGGGCACCTATGTCGTCAACGGCGCCAAGATCGCCGCCGACGAGGCCAACGCCAAGGGCGGTGTGTTCGGGCAGAAGATCGAGCTCGTCATCGAGGACAACAAGAGCAATCCCACGGAAGCGGCGGCCGTCGCCGAGAAGCTGATCACGCGCGACAAGGTGCCGGTGATCATGGGCGCGTGGGGCTCCAGCCTGACGCTCGCCGTGATGCCGAAGCTGCTCGAATACAAGGTGCCGATGGTGGTGGAGACTTCCTCCTCCAGCAAGATCACCACCTCGGGCAATCCCTACATCTTCCGCATCTCGCCGCCGTCTTCGGTCGAGGCCCACGAATTCAAGACCATTGCGCCGACGCTCGGCATCAAGAAGGCCGACTTCCTCGTCATCAACAACGACTGGGGACGCGGTTCGGCCGAGGACTTCGGCAAGGTGCTGAAGGACATGGGCGTGCAGGTCGGCCTGGTCGAGATCATGGACCAGGCGTCGCAGGACATGAGCGCGCAGCTCTCCAAGATCAAGGCGACCGATTCCGACACCATCATGGTGACGACGGCCGTGGAGCAGCTCACGCTGGTGCTGAAGCAGGCGGCCGCGCTCGGCATCACCAAGAAGATCGTGACCACCGGCGGCTCGCAGAACCCGGATCAGCTGATCGACCAGGCCGGCGCTGCGGCCAACGGCTCGATGCACCTGACGACCTTCGCGCCCTGGTATCCGGAGAAGACGCCCGATCCGGCGGCGACGAAGTACTTCCTCGGCGAGTGGAAGGGCCGCGGCTTCGCCTTTGCCGGCGCGACCGAGAGCTTCCGCGGCTATGACGGCATGCGCACGGTCATCAATGCGATCCAGCGCGCCGGCAAGGCCGAGCCCGAAGCGATCACCGAGGCGCTGTGGAAGACCGACTTCATGGGTCTCAACGGCCGCATCAAGTTCGAAAAGCAGGGCCCCTCCGGCAAGGAGAGCGGCCAGAGCATGCCGAACCTGTATTTGATCAAGATCGAGAAGGACAAGGTCGTCCTTCCGAGCTCCTAACCCTCGCAAATCGCGCAGGCGCCGCCCCGCGCGGCGCCTGCGCCATATTCGCGATCACCGAACTCGAATCCGCGGTCGCTGAGACCGGGACGATGGATCATGACCGAGCTTCTGCAGCACATCATCAACACGTTCATTCTCGGCAGCACCTATGCGCTGCTGGGCATCGGGCTGACGCTGATTTTCGGCATCATGCGCGTCGTCAACTTTGCGCATGGCGAGCTCTACTCGTTCGGAGCTTACTTCGTCTACCTGGTAGCCGTGCTGCTCGGGCTGAACTTCTTCGTCGCGCTGCTTGCCGCGATCGTCGCCGGCTGCATCCTCGGTGCGCTGCTTGAGCTCGTGCTGCTCAGGCCGATGCGCGGCGCCGACATCGACACCACGATGCTGGTGATGATCGGCGCCATGATCGTGATGCAGAACGGCGAGCAGTTCGTCTGGGGCGGCGTCGCCAAGTCGGTCACCACGCCGTTCCCGGAGCTGCCGCTCGTGATCGGGCCGTTCTCGGTTTCCTGGCTGCGCCTGTTCGTGCTGTGCGCGGCGCTGGTGCTGATCGCTCTGTCCTATCTGCTGATCAACCGCACCAAGCTCGGCAAGGCGATGCGCGCGACCTTCCAGGATCGCGATGCCGCCTCGCTGATGGGCGTCAACATCCAGTTCATCTACATGGCGACCTTTGCGATCGGCTCCAGCCTCGCAGCGGCCGCCGGCGCACTGCTCGGGCCGGTCTACGTGATCTCGCCGCAAATGGGGAATCTGGCGTCGCTGAAGGCCTTTGCCATCGTCATCCTGGGCGGGCTCGGCAGCATCGGCGGCGCCACGATCGGCGGCTTCCTGCTGGCGCTCGCCGAGGAATTCGGCGCCGGCTACATCTCCTCCGGATATCGGGACGCCATGGGCTTTTTGATCATCATTGCCGTGCTTCTGTTCAAGCCGACCGGTCTGTTCGCGCGCGCGGAGCGAATCGGATGAACCGGCTGTTTACCTGGCTCGCGCTGATCGTCTTCGCCACGATTCCGCTCTGGCTGCACGATCCGTATCTGCTCAATGCGTTCATCACCACCGGGATCTTCATCGTCGCGGCGATGAGCCTCAATCTGCTGCTCGGCTATACCGGCCAGCTCAGTCTCGGCCATGTCGCCTTCTTCGGCATCGGCGCCTATACCAGCGCACTGGTATCGCTCGGCTTCGACGTCGAGCTGATCGGCGGGGTGCGCGTGGTGCACCAGCCCTGGCCGGTCTGGAGCGGTTTCGTCATCGGCACGCTGGTGGCGGCGCTGTGCGGCTATGTCGTCGGCAAGCTCTCCTTCAAGGTGCGCGGCGCCTATTTCGTGATCGTGACGATTTCGTTTGCGGAAGTCGTGCGCCTGGTGGCGCTGAACTGGGTCGAGCTCACGCAGGGCCCGCTGGCGCTGACCTCGATTCCGCCGATGACGCTTGGTCTGCCCGGCCTCGGCTACCTCGACTTCTACAGCAAGATGTCGAACTACTACCTCGTGCTTGCGGTGCTGGTCGTTTGCTACGTGGTCATCCGCCGTCTGGTCCATTCCCGCATCGGCCGGGCGATGATCGCGCTCAAGGAGAACGAGTCGCTCGCCGTCTCCGTCGGCATCGACGTCACGCGCTACCTCGTGCTGGCGGCGGTGTTCTCGGCGGGCATCGCCGGCGCCGCCGGCAGCCTTTACGCGCATTACCTCAAGATCATCGATCCCGATGTCTTCGCGTTCCTCTACACGGTGACGATGGTGATCATGGTGATCACCGGCGGCAAGGGCACGCTTGCGGGTCCGATCGTCGGCGGCCTGATCTTCGGCTTCGTGCCGGTGGTGGCGCGCTCCTTCGCGGCGCCCGAAATACAATGGATCCTGTACGGCCTGTTCATGATCCTGATCGTCTTCGTGCTGCCGCAGGGCATCGTCCCCGCGGTCGAGAAGTGGTTGAGCGTCTTCGGCGCCAAGCCGCAAGCTGAGGTCAAATCCCAAGTGACGATGCACGACACGCCATGACATCAACGGTTTCCTCCACGCCGCAGCCGATCCTGTCGGTCGAGCACATCGCGGTCCATTTCGGCGGCCTTGTCGCAATCACCGACATGAGCTTTGTCGTCAACCCGGGCGAAGTCGTCAGCCTGATCGGGCCGAACGGCGCCGGCAAGACGACGGCCTTCAACGTCATCACCGGCTTCCTGCGGCCGACCAAGGGCGAAGTCCGCTACCGCGGCACCTCGCTCAACAATCTCAAGCCGCACGAGGTCACCTCGCTCGGGTTGGCGCGGACGTTCCAGCGCACCAGCGTGTTCCAGAGCATCAGCGTGTTCGAGAACGTCATGATCGGGTTGCACCGGCGTGGCCAGTCGACCCTGATGGACACGCTGTTTGCGCTGCCGCGCGAGCGCAAGTCGGAAGCGGAATTGCGCCAGCTTGCGAACGAGCTTCTGGAGATCGTCGGAATCTCGCGCCGCGCTCGCGAGCTCGCAGGTTCGCTGTCCTACGGCGACCAGCGTCTGCTCGGCGTCGCGCTGGCACTCGCCTCCGATCCCACCATGCTGCTGCTCGACGAGCCGGTCTCCGGCATGAACGCCACCGAGACCGCGCGCTTCATGGAGCTCCTGAACCGGCTGCACCAGCGCGGCATGTCGATCCTCCTGGTCGAGCACGACATGCCGATGGTCATGGGCGTGTCCGATCGCATCGTCGTGCTGAACTACGGCCGCATCATCGCGGAAGGCCCGCCCGCCGAAATCCGGGGCAATCCTGAAGTCATTCGCGCCTATCTCGGCCAGGGGGCCAACCGGCATGCTCGAAATTAGCAACCTCGTCTGCCGCTACGGCAAGGTCGAAGCCCTCAAGGGCATCTCGCTCTCGATCAAGCAGGGCCAGCTCGTCGCCCTGATCGGGGCCAACGGCGCCGGCAAGAGCACCACCTTGCGCGCGATCTCCGGCATTCTTCCGCTCGCCTCGGGCAGGCTGACGCTCGACGGCGAGGATATCACCGGATGCTCGGCGCGGCAGATCCTCGCCAAGGGCATCGCGCATTGTCCGGAGGGCCGGCGGGTGTTTCCCGACATGACGGTCAACGAGAACCTGGACATGGGCGCCTATCTCAGGTCCGACAGCGACGGCGTCGAGGCGGATCGCGATCGCATCTTCACGCAATTCCCGCGCCTTGCGGAGCGTCGCAACCAGGTCGCCGGCACCTTGTCCGGCGGCGAGCAGCAGATGCTCGCGATCGGTCGCGCCATCATGTCGAAGCCGAAGCTCGTCATGTTCGACGAGCCGTCGCTGGGTCTTGCGCCCAACATCGTCGAGCAGGTGTTCTCGATCATCGACGGCATCCGCAAGTCCGGCACCACCGTGCTGATGGTCGAGCAGAACGCCTATTCTGCGCTCGAGATGTGCGACTATGCCTATCTGCTCGAGACCGGCTCGATCGTGCTGTCGGGCAGTGGCGAGAAGATGATCGACGACGAGCACGTCCGCTCCGCCTATCTCGGTGGCTGACGTGAAGCCGGATCGGCGCGATGATGCAGTTGAATCATCGCGCCTGTTGCGTGCGTTTATCTGGCGCGCGACGGACTAAAGCGTTTTCGAGCGAAGTGGGCACCGGTTCGCGTAAAGAAAACGCGTCAAAACAAGAAACTAGAGCATCGGTTCTGATTTAATCAGAACCGAAAATGCTCTAGGCGCCGATCAGGCTGCCGTCGAAGACCTCGGCAAGCGTAAACGTTCGTTGCAAAAAGCCGTTCAGCTTCAGCACCGCCTGGGTGGTTTCCAGTTGCTGCGCCGTCACCTTGCCGGTTTCCGACACCGCGCTCTGGATGCGCTGTACGGAATCGAGCAGGACCGCGTCACCGAGGCTGCCGAGCGTCGGCTTGAGGGCGGCGACGACCTTGTCGGGGGATGATTCCCGGATGAACTTCGAGGCTTTCTTGTAGGCGCCGACGGCCGCCTCGACGGTTGGCCGGTTGGCCGCGAGGAAGTCCGTCGTGGTCCAGAGCCCTTCCATGAGAAAGGTCGGCAGCTTGGGATCTTCGCCCCTGGCATTGTCCACGAAAGACAGCGCCTTGCCTTCCTTGACCAGCTTTTCGCCGATCGGCATCGAGATGTACATGACGTCGATCGCGCCGTTCTCGAGCGCTGCCGCAAGCGCCGGCGGGCCGCCGATGGCGACGACCTGCGCGTCCCGATCCGGGTCGAGGCCAGCGGCGGCAAGGTTGAAGCGCGCCTGTTGCCAGGTCAGCGCGCCGGCGCGCGTCACGCCGATCTTCATGCCCTTCAGCAGCTTCAGCCGCTGATCGAAGGGTGTCGTTTCGGTGAAGCCGACGCGCTGGGCCGCGGCCTTGCTGATTGTCGCGTTGATGATCGATCGGTCGAGCAGAGCGAGCACGCAAACGAGCTTCTGCCCCTGCTGCAGGGCCGGGAAGATCTGGGCGCCGTCATTGACCGTCAGATCGGCGCGTCCGCCGAGCACGAGCTGCACGTCTGGTCCTCCGCCGCCGGTATCGATGATCTGCGCCGCGAAGCCGGTCTGCTCGAAATAGCCGTTCTGCTGGGCGACATAGCTTTGCATGTAGGCGAGCGACGTCACCGCATGGGTGATCCGCAGCGGCTTGCCGCCGCCCTGCGCCAGCGCGATCGCCGGCCTTGCTCCGGCCGAAAGCAGCGCGGCTCCGATTCCTGCGACGACGCGGCGACGATCCATGGCAATCCTCCCGGGGCTGGATGTGTTTTGTTTTGACTACTGGTTCTGGCCGGTGCCGTAGCGAGAGGCCGGTTGCCAGCGCAGCAGCCGCCGTTCGGCGATCGCCAGCAGCGAGTTCATCGCGACCACGATCAGCATCATCACGATCAGGCCCGCCATCGTGCCGGTCGTGTTGTACAGGCTGGTCTCCATCTGGATCTTCCAGCCAAGCCCGGCTGACGAGGCGACGAATTCACCGATGATGGCGCCGATCAAGGCGTAGGGAATCGACAGCTTGATGCCGAGGAAGATGTGCGGCAGCGCCGCGGGCAGGATGACCTTTGCAAAAAGGTCCTTCTCGCTCGCGCCCATCACCCAGGCGAGGTCCGTGAAGCGCCGCTCCACGCTCTTGATGCCGGCATAGGTGTTGTAGAAGATCACGAAGAATACCAGCGTGAAGACGAGGATGATTTTCGGCAGCATGTCGATGCCGAACCACACGACGAACAGCGGAGCCAGCGCGACGCGCGGGATTCCGTTGATCGCGATCAGGAAGGGGTCGAGCACATCGGCCATGAACTGCGTCCGGCTGAGCGCGACGCCGGCGGCAAGGCCGAGCACGGTGCCCATCGCGAATCCCGCCAGCATCGCGCCGAAGGTGAACGACATCTGGTAGAAGAAATCGCCCGCCGTCACCCAGGTCCAGATATAGGCGGCGATCGCCGACGGCTTCGATATCCAGAATGCGGAGAACAGGCGGCCCGAGGTGAATTCCCAGATGCCGAAGATGGCGGCTACCAGCACCAGCCGTATCAGCGTCACGTGGGAGCGATAGGAGAGCAGCGGGCGCGCGCCGGTCCCGGCGCCAGTATCGATCGTTTCTGATGTCATCGCGATCCTCCGGCCTGAACCTGAATTTCCTCGGCGAGTTCGTCGCCGATCCGCGACAGAAGGCTGCGGTAGGTCGCGTTCTCGTGCAGATGGCGGAGGTCGCGGGGCCTCGGAATATCGATCGTGTGGATCGACTTCACCCGGCCGGGCCGCGCCGTCAGCACCGCTACCCGGTCGCCGAGCGCGATCGCCTCGTGCAGATCGTGGGTGATGAAGATGATGGTCTTGCGTTCCTCGGCCCACAGATCGAGCAGCAGGTTCTGCAGGAGAAGCCGCGTCTGGGCATCCAGCGGACCGAACGGCTCGTCCATCACAAGGATCCGCGGCGAGAAGCTCAGCGCGCGAACGATGTTGCCGCGCTGGCGCATGCCGCCCGACAGTTCGTAAGGGTATCGATCGGCGAAGTCTGCAAGCCGTACCTTCTCGAGGTAGCGGCGGCTGATGTCGCCGCGCTCGCAAGGGGCGATGCCCCTGAGCTCGAGCGGAAACTCGACGTTCTCGCGCAGCGTCCGCCACGGATAGAGATTGTCGTTCTGCATCACGTAACCGACGGCCTTGCGGTCGACGGCGTTGCGGCCATCGAGAACGATTTCGCCGCTGGTCGGCAGCTCGAGACCGACCAGCACGTTCAGCAGCGTTGATTTGCCGCATCCGCTGGGCCCGACAAGGGTGAGGAATTCACCCTCCCGCACGTCGATCGATACGCCGTCGAGCGCGGTCACCGGGCCGCGCTCGCTCTTGTATTTCTTCACGACGTTCCTGAACTGCAGGACCATCCGGCGCTCGGATTGATCGGAAACGATGACGGATCGAACGGGTGACGAAGGTCTGGCGAGCGGTCCGATCATCTGGTTTCCTCGATCGTTTTTGATGCGTTGTTGGGCTCTTGAGTTACGACTGCAGGGCGACGGCCTCGATCTCGATGTCGAATTCCCAGGGCCACGCACCGACGGTGCAGAAGGTGCGCGCCGGCGGATTGTCCCGAAAATATTCGGCGTAGATGGCATTGATGTCTTTGAAATAGGCGCAGTTGACCGCGTAGATCGTCACCTTCAGGACCTTGTCGAGTGAGGAGCCGGCGACTTCGAGCGCGGCCTTGACGTTTTCGAGGCACTGCCGGGTCTGCACCAGAATATCGCCGCGTACGAGCTCGCCGGTCACGTGATTGACCGGCGGCAGGCCTGAAACGAAAACGAAGCCGTTGCCGCTGGTCACGGCTGACAAGGGGATCTTTCGCTCGCCGGCGATCGCGCCCGAGAGTTTTCCAACGACGTAGGTCTTCTTTTCCATGGGGCGCCTGCCTTTCCTCTTTGAGACCAATTGAGAACCAATCGGCTTATATTGCTCTTTATTGGTATCTATAAGGTTGGCTTAGTCAAGCGAATTGGTGTATGGAAGGACCTCGTAGCGAAAAAGCCCGCGCGAATTGGTTCTCATTTGGTTTGAGAAACGTCGCAATCGGTGCGCCGATGCCGTCCGAGGGAGAGCAGGGATGGGAGATCTGTCTGATGGAAATCTGCGCGATCGCGCGCAGCTCGCCATGCGTGAGATCCGCCGCTACATCGAAGGCGGCATCAGCAAGCAGACCTTCAGGCCCGGCGACAAGCTGCCGACCGAGCGCATGATCGCGACGCAATTCAAGACTGGCCGCAACACGGTGCGTCGCACTCTCGAGGTGCTCGAGCAGGAAGGGACCATCATTCGCGAGATCGGGCGGGGCACCTTCGTCAAGGACGTGCTGACGCCCGACGCTGCGATCAAGGCGGCAGTGCCCGGGATCGCCAGTCTCGATCTGGCGCGGAGCGCGAGCCCGCGTGATCTGATGGAGTTCCGCCTGTCGATGGAGCCGTTCATTGCGGAACTGTCCGTCGAGCGGGCCAACAGCGCCGATATCGCGCAGATGCAGAAGGCGCTCGATCAGTCGCGCGTTGCGAAAAGCCTGCAGCAGTTCGAGGACTGCGACGATCTGCTTCACCATACGATCGCAATCTCCACCCGCAATCCGTTGTTTGCCGCCTTCGCCGCCGTGGTGACCAGGATCCGCAATCAGGGAGACTGGGGCGCGCTCAAGAAGCGGACGCTGACCGACAAGATGCGCGAGGTGCATACCGCCGAGCATGTGCGGATCGTCGAGGCAATCCGGCGGCGAAATGCGCCCGCCGCGCACGCCGCGATGAAGGCGCATCTGCAGAATGTCCGCGCCATGATGTTCAAAGAAGAACGTCCGTAACAGCAGATCCTTGAGGAGGCGTCACAGCCATCATGCATTTCGTCAGTTATTTGCTGAATGGGACGGAGCGCCTCGGGCTGCTCCGCGACAACAGGGTCATCGATGCCGTGGAATGCGCCCGCCGTCGGAACATCGATCCGCGGATGGTCGCGAGCCTCGTCAGTTTGATCGAGGCCGAGGCGGCCGGGCATCTTGACCCCGCATCGTTGTTCGCCGATCCGCCGTCCGCGGCGATTCACGACGCATCGGGGGTGGTGCTCCGCGCGCCGCTTCGCCCTTCGACGATCCTGTGCGCAGGCAGCAACTACGCAGCGCATAATTCGGAGAAGGCCAATACGCCCCTGTCCGGAAAGGAGCCCGAGTTCTTCGTCAAGACGGCAGACTGCGTGATTGGCCCGGACGAGGGAATTATTCTCGACCAGAAGCTGACAAAGAAGCTCGATTGCGAGACCGAGCTTGCCGTCGTGATTGGGAAGCCCGGCCGGCACATTCCGGTCGAAGCCGCGCTCGACCACGTGTTCGGCTACACCATCGTCAACGACGTCACGGCGCGCGATCGCCAGGTTCGCTCGGCCGCGAACGGCATGGTCTGGTATGAACTTGGTCGCGGCAAGGCCTTCGATACCAGCGCGCCGCTCGGGCCCGTGGTCGTGACGGCCGACGAGATCGGCGATCCTCAGGCGCTACGAATTTCCACGCGCATCAACGGCGAGCTGCGCCAGAACAGTTCGACATCGGACATGATCTGGTCGTGCGCGGATCTCATCCATTTCTTCTCGACAAACTTCACGTTGAAGCCGGGCATGGTCATCATCACCGGCTCGCCGGCGGGAACGGCCTGGTCGACCGACAAGGAACTCGGCGGCACCTGGACGCCGGCGCCCGGCGTGGTGGCGGCCTCGCGCTATTGCCTGCCCGGCGACTTGATCGAGTGCGAGGTCGAGAAGATCGGCGTGTTGCGAAATCCGGTGCGCTCGTCAGCCGGGATTGCTTCGCTCTGAGGTCCGGCAGCTCCGGGGCGGTGCGGCCCTGCGCCGCACCGGTCGAATGATTTCGACGAGCGGATGCGGGCGCGAGGAGCGCCTGCTTCTGCCGGTCAAGCGATTAGCAACAAAGCGGAAAATCAAGCTGCCGCCGAAGCGGAGGTCTCGCGGCGTCGAGCGCTTGTGCGTGGGAAAAATATCCCTTGGGACGCACTGCACAATCAAATTTAGAAAAAATCGGTTGTAAGCCTGCGAATTTTGCCCGTAGTCTTCTCTAGATAACTAGTTAACTAGATGAGGGGTGGACAATGTCGGCAAAGGCGAAGGCTCTTTTCTTTGCGCTTTTGGTGTTGGCCAGCAGCGAGGCCTCTGCGCAGACCCGGATCAAATACCTGCTCACCTCGCCCTCGCCGAATGTCGCGGAAGCCGCGCATTCCTCGGTGCCGGAGCGGATGGGCTACTGGAAGCAGGGCGGCCTCGACGTCGAGGTCACGCCGTTCAGCGGCTCGACCGGCGCGACCCAGCTCGTCATCGCCGGCAGCGCCCAGTTCACCATGGCAAGTCCCGAAGCGCTGCTGGTCGCGCGCCAGGAAGGGGCGCCGATCAAGGGCGTCTACAACCATGTTCGCGAGCCGATCTATACGATCGCCGTTGTCGACGACAGCCCGGTCAAGAAGCTCGACGATCTCAAGGGCAAGACCATCGGCGTCCTCAGCCTTTCCAGCGGCGCCACCGCGGTCGCCAAGGCGATGCTGCGCTCGATCGGCCTCGATCCGGAAAAGGACGCCCGCTGGCTGCCGATCGGTCTCGGTCCGCAGGCGGCAAATGCGCTCAAGGCCAACCAGGTCGATGCGATCGCGATGTGGGACTGGGCCTACGCCATCCTGGAAAATTCCGGCTTCCGCTTCCGCCATTTCGAGACGCCGCAGACCGCCTCGCTGCTCAGCCTGATGCTGATCACCAACGATGATTTCCTGAAGACGCATCGCGAGGACGAGATCAAGTTCGCGCAAGGCATCGCCAAGGGCGCGGTGTTTGCGCTCGCCAATCCTGAAGCCGCGGTGCGCATCCACTGGGAAAAATATCCGGCCTCCAAGCCGACCAACATCTCGGAGGAGCAGGCGCTGAAGGAAGCCGTGCATGTGCTGCAGGCGCGGCTTTCCAAATACAAGGTCGAGGGCCGCGCCGACCCGCGGCTCGGCGCCTTCACCCGCAAGGAATGGGAATCCACGCAAGGCTTCTTCTATGACGTCGGCATGATCAACAAGAAGCCGGACGTTTCCGAGTATTTCACCAACGACCTGGTCGACGAGATCAACAAGTTCGACAAGGCCGCGGTCATCAAGCAGGCGGAAACCTATCGATGACGGGATCTGCCGGGCCTCTGATCGAGATTTCCGAGGTCACCAAGCAGTTCCGCTCGCGCTCCGGCACTGTGCTCGATGCGCTGGCGCCCACTTCGCTGGCCGTCGAGCGCAAGCAGTTCGTCTGCATCGTCGGGCCCTCGGGGTGCGGCAAGAGCACGCTTTTGCGCATGATCGCCGGGCTGCAAACCGCTTCCTCCGGCACCATCCGGATCGGCGGCGTTCCGGTGCGGGGCGCGCGACGCGATATCGGGCTCGTGTTCCAGAGCCCGGTGATGCTGCCGTGGCGCTCGATCCTCAAGAACGTGCTGGTGCCCGCCGAGGTGCTCGGCATGGACCGCGCGTCGTCCCGCAGCCGCGCCGAGCAGCTCCTGGCACTGGTCGGCCTCGAAGGCTTTGCCGACCGCTATCCGGACGAGCTGTCGGGCGGCATGCGGCAGCGCGCGGCGATCGCCCGCGCGCTGATGCATGATCCGGAGATCCTGCTGATGGACGAGCCGTTCGGCGCGCTGGATGCGCTGACGCGGGAGGCGATGAATCTCGAGCTGCTGCGGATCTGGCAGGCAAGCCGAAAGACCGTGGTGCTCGTCACCCACTCGATCGAGGAAGCGCTGCTGCTGTCCGACCGCGTTGCCGTGTTCAGCCCGAGGCCGGGCTTCATCCGCGACCTTGTCGACGTGCCGATCCCCCGACCGCGCTCGGCGGCGACGCGATCGATGCCGCTGTTCGTCCAGCTCGCCGAAAAGCTGCGCGGCTATTTCGAGGCGAAGCCGCCGGCAGGCACCGAGCCCGAGAAGGTGGCGTCATGAGCCTTCGCGTTTATTCGCTGGTCTCGCGCTACGGCGCTCCCATCGCCGGCGGCGTCCTGATCCTGCTCGCCTGGGAATTCCTGCCGGCGCTGTTCAACGTCTCGAAACTGCTGCTGCCGCCCCCGTCCTCCGTGCTCCGCTCGATCTGGCTGGTGTACGACCGCGGCCTCCTGGTCGGCAATTTCCTCATCACGCTGGCGGAGGCGCTCGCCGGCTTCGCGCTCGGCTCGGTCTGCGGCATCTTCTTCGCCTTCCTGGTGACGCGCTCGCTTCTGATCGAGCGCATGCTGCTGCCCTATCTGATCGGCCTGCAGGCGCTGCCGAAGGTGGCGCTGGCGCCGCTGATCGTGGTGTGGATCGGCATCGGCATCGAGTCCAAGATCGTGATCGCCGCCGTCATCTCGTTCTTTCCGGTGCTGATCAACGCGATCGTCGGCTTTTCGACCGTCGAGCCGGAGAAGATCGACCTGATGCGCTCGCTGGTCGCCTCGCCCTGGCAGGCGTTCCGCATCGTGGTCTTTCCGAACTCGCTGCCGTTCATCTTCGCCGGGCTCAACGTCGCGGTGGTGCTCAGCATCACCGGCGCGCTGGTCGGCGAATTCATTGGCGCGGATCGCGGGCTCGGCAACCTCCTGCTGCAGCTCAACTACAACATGGATATCTCCGGCATGTTCGCGGTGCTGACCATCCTCGCGCTGCTCGGCATCCTGCTCTATGCGCTGGTGCGCTTCCTCCACAGCCGCATCGTGTTCTGGGCCAAGCCTGACAGTTTTCGTTCCGACAACAACTGACCCTTCAAGAACAAGGAAATGGAACCATGAAGGAAACGCTCGTCCGCCTCGAGAAAAACGGCGCCATTGCCATCCTCACGCTCGACAACCCGCCGGTCAACGCGGCGTCCACGACGCTGATGAACACGCTCCATGCCCGCTTCGACGAGATCGAGAAGGACAGCAACATCCGCTGCGTCATCCTTGCCGGCGCCGGCGAAAAGGCGTTCTGCGCCGGCGGCGACCTGCGCGAGGAGAAGGACTTTGGCAGCCCCGAAGCCTCCAAGGCGTTTCGCGCCCTCGGCCGCAGGACGCTCGACCGCATCGAGGCTTTCCCGGTGCCGATCGTCGCCGCGATCCACGGCTATTGCATCGGTGGCGGCACGGCGATCGGCTGGGCCTGCGATATCCGCATCGCGGCCGACAACACCACCTTCCGCGCCGGCGACGCCTATATCGGCATGGTTCCGAGCTGGGGCATGGGCCTGACCCGCCTGCCGCGCTATGTCGGACGTTGCCGCGCGCTCGACATCCTCCTGCTCGGCGAGAATTTCGATGCCGAGACCGCGCGCGAATTCGGTCTCGTGACGCGCGTGGTCAAGCGCGCCGACCTGGAGAAGGAAGCGCTGGCGGTGGCCGAGCGCATTGCCTCGGCCTCGCCGACAGCGATCCGTGCCACGCGCGACGCCATCCGCTTCAACTCCCGCGAAACGTGGGCGGACATGGTCGCGTTCGAGGCCGACATCTGCGAGCAGGTGTTCGCCCATCCCGACGCGCATGAGGGCCCGAAGGCGTTTTCGGAGAAGCGCAAGCCGAACTTCAAGGGGCTGTGATGGGCATCCAGAGCCTGCTCAGCCCCCGCTCGATCGCGATCGTCGGCGCGTCCGAGAAGGTCGGGCCCGGCTACAACGCCTTCAAGGCGCTGGAATTCGTGGGCTTCGATGGCCCCATCCATCTGGTCAATCCGAAATCGCCCGAATTGTTCGGGCGGCGGACATTCGCCTCGCTCGATGACATTGCCGGTCCGGTCGATGCGGTCTTTGTCGCGGTGCAGGCCGATGCCGTGCTCGGTGTCGCCAGGGTCGCCGCGAAGAAGGGCGCGGGCGCGCTCGCGATCCTGTCCAGCGGCTTCGGCGAGACCGAGGATGGCGTTGCAGTCCAGCGCGAACTGGCGGCGATCTGCGAGACCGCCGGCATGGCGGTGTGCGGTCCGAACTGCCTCGGCCTGTTGAACTTCCAGGGCAAGTCGGCGCTGTTCGGCACTTCGCTGCCGGACAAGGTGGCGCGCGGCGGTATCGCAGCGATCGTGCAAAGCGGCTCGGTCGGCATCGCGCTGCTCAACTCGGCGCGGGGTTTGGGCCTGAGCCATCTCATCACGACTGGCAATGAGGCGGTGACGTCGGCCTCCGACTATATCGAGGCGATCATCGACGATCCCGCCGTCACCACCATCCTCGTCTTCGCCGAGCAGATCAAGAAGCCGGCCGCCTTCATGCAGGCACTGCGCCGGGCGCGTGCCGCGGGCAAGCCGGTCGTCGTCTTGAAGAGTGGCCGCTCGCAGTCGGGCAAGGCCGCCGTCATGGCCCATACCGGAGCGGTCGCCGGCAGCGATGAGGCCTGCGACGCGGCGCTGCTTGCATCCGGGGCAATCCAGGTTCATTCGCTCGACGATCTGATCGAAACCGCGCTGCTGGCGTCGAAGATCGGCCTGCGGCCGCGCGGCGCGCGGCTTGGCGGTCTTTCGCTGTCCGGCGGCGAGATCGCGCTGGTGCTCGATGCGGCCGAGGACATCGGCGTCGCGTTCGCGCCGCTCGATACAGCGAAGGACTCGGTGAAGAGGCTGCTGCCGCCGTTTGCGCATCTCTCCAATCCGCTCGACCTCACCTGGGCGGGCCTTTACGACCCTTCGGTCGCGCAAGGTTGCGCCGAGGCGATCGCGTCGCAAGGCGATGTCGGCATGCTGGTGCTGCTGCAGGATGCGCCAAGCGGATTGGGCGCGCAGCAGGCCGGGCGTTATTCGCGGCTGCTCGAGGCGGTCGGGCAGGGGGCGGCGGCTGCGGGCACGCCGCTGGTCGCGCTGTCGAACGTCTCCGACCAGCCGCACCTGCTGCTGCAGGAGACCGCCGACCGGCTGAACGTGCCTTATCTGCGCGGCACCCGCGTCGGCCTTGCGGCCATCGCGAACTATCTGAAATGGGCGGCGCCCGCGCCATCGCTCGGCGCGCAGCCGAATTCGGTGCGGCCACGCGCGAGGCTGAACCTGCCGGACGGACGGCTCGCCGCCGAGCACGAGGCGAGGCAGGCGCTCAAGGACTACGGCATCAGCGGCCCGCCCGAGCAGTTCGTGGCGACGGTGGAAGAGGCGGCGGCAGCCGCGGAGGCGCTGGGCTTTCCGGTGGTGCTGAAGGGCATCGTGGAAAACCTCATCCACAAGTCCGATGCCGGGCTCGTCAAGGTCGGCTTGAATTCGGCTGACGACGTGCGAAGAGAAGCGACGCAGATGACGCGGGCCGCCGACAGGCTGGACGGCCGCCTGCTTGGATTCCTGGTGCAGCGGAAAATGTCAGCGGTGTGCGAGATATTCGTCGGCTGCCGGGTCGATCCCGATTTTGGTCCGCTGGTCGCGGTCGGCGCCGGCGGCGTCCAGGTCGAGCTCTACAAGGACGTCGCGGTTCGCCTCGCCCCGCTCGATCCTGAGGGTGCGCGCCAGGCGATCGCCGCGACGCGGGTTGCGAAGCTGCTTGCGGGATTCCGCGGCGCGGCGCCTGCCGATGTCGATGCGGTGGCGCGCACCGTGAGCGCGGTCTCGCGCTTCATCGCGGATCATTCCGATCATATCTCGGAAGTCGAGATCAATCCGCTCGCGGTGATGGCCGGCAACCAGGGTTGCGTCGCGCTCGACTGCGTCCTGATTCCGAGGCAATGAGGTGACCTTGTTCGGTGAGGCGATGGAGATGATGGGCGAGACGCCGCTGGTGACCGCGAGCCGGGCTACCGCCGTCTATCGCGAGATCAAGCGGCGTATCACCGACCTGCAGTACAAGCCCGGCGACAAATTGTCGGAAGCGAAGCTTGCGGCGGAGCTTGGGCTCGGACGCTCGCCGGTGCGCACGGCGCTGTCGCGCCTGCAGTCCGAAGGCTGGATCGAGATCTCGCCGCAGAGCGGGACTTTCGTGCGCGGCCTCTCGGAGCAGGAGGTCGGGGAGATTCTGGAAACGCGGCTCGTGCTCGAAGCCTATCTCGCGGGGCTTGCGGCGACCCGGATCGAGGAGGCGGAGCTCGCAAAGCTCGGGCGCGCGTTTGACGAGTTCGGCGAATCGGTCTCGCACGACCGGCTCGACGAATATCTCGACCTCGACCTGCAATTCCATCTCGCGGTCTACAAGGCGGCCGGAAACCGGCTGATCGCCAACATCCTCGTCAACCTGATCGACAAGGTGCGCTGGATCCGCCGCGCGAGCAGCGGCTCGCCGATGCGCATCCAGGACGCGCTTGGCGAGATACGCGCGGTGTACCAGGCGCTGTGTGCCCGCGACCAGGCGGCCGCAAGTGCCGCGATGCGTCGGCACATCGCCAACACGATCGAATTCCGCCGCTAGCGCATGATCCGGAAAAGCGCATAGCGGTTTTCCCTCGCGACAAACGCGGACCGCGTTTGCGCGGAGATCATGCTCGATCAAGAACCTAAAGCGCGATGACGATCAACCTGATCGCGCTTTAGCGATCGAAAACCTGCAGGTCCGTCGTCCCTCCGGCAAAGGATGCGGGGGCGGCGTGACGCCTTGCCCGCGCCTCCCGCCGTCGGAGCCGGCAAACCCTTTTCCCGGGTTCCAGGACGCGATCCGTAAATTTTCCAAGAGCGGCTTGACAGGTCTGCGCCAATATCTATCCTGACAACTAGTAACTAAAAACTAGTTGACTAGTTAAGGGTTGGAAACGTCATGTTGGTCGATATCGACCAGGTCAGCGTCGCGTCGGCGACGTACCGCGAGCTCAAGCGGCGAATACTGAACCTGCAGTATCGGGTGGGTGAGCGGCTGTCGGAGACCCGACTGGCCGAGGACCTTGGCGTCGCGCGCTCCCCGATCCGTTCGGCGCTCGCCCGGCTGAAGTCGGAGGGCTGGATCGAGGTCTCACCGCAAAGCGGCACTTTCATCCGACCGATGACCTTGAAGGAAATCCGCGAGATCACCGATCTGCGGACGATGCTTGAAATGCGCCTGGCGCGCGATGCGGCCACGCGCATGTCCGACGAAACGCTGGCCGCATTGCGCGCGGAATTTGCGGTCTACGGCGCGCTGATCGCCGCCGGCGACGCCGAGGCCTTCATTGCGATCGACAATCGCTTGCATGCGGAAATCTACGACGCCGCGGACAATCGCCTGATCCGCCAGATCCTGCTCGATCTCCGCGACAAGGTGCAATGGATCCGGCGCGTGTGCGCGGTCTCGCTTGAGCGCGTGCAGGACGGCTTCGCCGAGCTCGAGCAGATCCTGGCGGCGCTGGAGCGCCGTGATGCGCGTGGCGCGGCACAGGCTATGCATGACCACGTCGAGCACGCCGCCGCCTTCTACCAGCTTCTCGAGGAAACGGCGTCGGGCGGCGTCAGAGCCAAGACGACAGGTTCCGGCGGCGCGTGACGCCTGGCTGATCGAAAATTGCGCGGCAAGCATCGGGAGAAACATCGAATGAACGCTACCGCCGCCAACGTGACCGTGCTGGGCCTGGATCCTTCCGCGCAGGTTCAAGCGCCCGTTGTTGTCGATCTGGCCGGTGTCACCAAGATCTACGAAACCGCCTCCGGCGATCACGTCCATGCCTTGAAGAACATCAACCTTGCCCTCGGCGCGGGCGAATTCGTGTCCGTCGTCGGCGCATCGGGATGTGGCAAGACAACCCTCCTGCGCATCATCGGCGGGCTGGAGGGCGAATATCAGGGCAAGCTCTCCCTGCATGGCCGCGCCGCAGCGAGTTCGCGCCAGAATGTCGGCATCGTCTTTCAGGACGCCAATCTGCTGCCCTGGCGCAACATCCTTCAGAACGTCCTGTTGCCGACGCAGGTGTTGCGGCTGGACAAGCGTGCCTCGATCGCCCGTGCGCGCGAATTGATCGAACTCGTCGGGCTGAAGGGATTCGAGGACAAATACCCCTTCGAGCTGTCCGGCGGCATGCGGCAGCGCGTTTCGATTGCGCGCGCGCTCGTTCATGATCCGGCCGTGCTCCTGATGGACGAGCCGTTTGGTGCGCTGGATGCGCTCACCCGCGAGACCATGAACGCCGAGGTCCTGAAAATCTGGGAGGCGACCGGGAAGACCGTCTTCATGATCACGCATTCGATCGCCGAGGCGGTCTTCATGAGCGACCGTGTGATCGTCATGTCGCCGCGACCCGGGCGCGTCATCGCCGAGCGGCGGATCAGCCTGCCGCGACCGCGAAGCCTCGACCTGCTCAGTGACGAAAAGTTCGGCAGTTACACGCGGGAGATACGGCATCTCCTCGACTCCAGCGGCACGTCCACCGATTCGAAGGTGTCCTCATGAGCATCGACGCTGCATCCGCGACCAGGATTGTCGAGCAAAGAAAGCGCCAGCGCCTGCGCTGGGCGAGCATTTCACGATCCGACTACGTGATTTCGCTGTCTGGGTTCGCTGTCCTGGTTTGCATATGGGAAGCTCTCATATGGGCTTTCGACGTGCCCAACTACATCCTGCCTGCGCCTTCCGCGATCGCGGTCTCGCTCGCGGCCGGCCTCTCTTCAGGGCTTTTTCTCTACAATTTCTACGTCACGGCACTCGAGACGATCGCGGGCTTCATGCTTGCGGCCGCGGTCGGGATCGGCGTCGGCGCGCTGGTCGCCCAGTTCTCGCTCGTCGAACGCGTCGTCTATCCCTGGCTCGTGGCCCTGCAGACGCTGCCCAAGATCGCGATTGCGCCGCTGATCATCATCTGGGCGGGATACGGGATCGGATCAAAGGTCATCATTGTCGCCCTGGTCGCGATATTCCCTGTGCTGGTCAACACCATCATGGGCCTGAAGTCCTGTGACCAGGGCAAGCTCGATCTCATGATCTCCCTCGGCGCCGGGCGTTGGGAGACCTTCCGCGTCGTGCGCTTCCCCAACGCCCTGCCGTTCATCTTTGCCGGACTGAACGTGGCGATCGTGCTCGCCATCCTCGGCGCAATCGTTGGCGAGTTCGTGGGCTCGAAATCCGGCCTCGGCAATTTGATCCTGGAGGCCAACTTCCAGTTCGATGTTGCCAGGATCTTTGCGGTGCTGGTGGTCCTGTCCGTGTTCGGCGTGCTGCTCAGTCAGCTCATGCGGATCGTTCAGGACCGCTTCCTGTTCTGGAACAAGGCGCTGTCACAGTAGGCGGTGGGTGAATTCAACTGGCGGAGAATCAAAGATGCATCGGGTCGGTCTCTCGGGATTGCTATTGGCGCTTTCGTTCGCCGCTGCGTGGCCTGCGCAGGCTCAGGAGAAGGTGACGTATGCGGTCGCCACGTCGAATATTTCGGTTGGCCATTCGGCGCAGTCGTCGATCCCGCTGGCGATGGGCTTCTGGAAGCAGGAAGGCCTCGATGTCGATGTCGTCGGGCTTTCGGGCGCGACCGCGGGTATCCAGCAGGTGGCGAGCGGCCAGGTGGATTTCGCGACCGTGGGAGGCGATGCGCTCCTGATCGCGCGAGCCAAGGGTATCAAGGTCAAGGCGGTCTATGTCTACGCCCGCCGCTCCATCTACCGCATCGTCGCTCCCGCCGATGGAGAGATCAAGACGCTGGCCGATTTCAAGGGCAAGTCGCTCGGAGCCCCCGACATGTCGGCCGGCTCCGTGCCCTATGGGCGCGCTGCCCTGGCATCGGCCGGCGTGGATCCGCAGAACGGCGTCAAATGGATTTCGGTGGGCATCGGCGGTCAGGCCGCCAACGCGATCCGCCAGAAGGTCGTCGACGGATGGGCAGCCTGGGACACCATCATCGCGTCCCTGGAGAACAATGGATTCAGTTTCCGCTACATCGACCCGCCGTGGATCGGCGAGATCCTGGGCAACGTGATTGTCGCCCGCGAGGAAACGATCGCGAAGCGTCCCGACCTCGTCATCAAGGTGGCGAGAGGGATAGCCAAATCGTCGGTGTTCGGTCTGGCAAATCCGGATGGCGCCTTGCGCAATCACTGGAAGATGTATCCCGAAACCAAGCCGTCGGTGGTCAATGACAAGACGTTCCAGGAGGCGCGTCACATCTTCGACTCGCGCTTCGACCTCACCACGCTGGAGCCGGGCGTCAAATGGGGAGAGAACGTGCCGGCGCAATGGAAGCGCATGGCCGACATCTCGATCGCGGAAGGATTGATACCGAAGTCGTTCGATATCGAGGCGACCTACACCAACGAGTTCATCCCGCAGATCAATGATTTCGATCAGAAGAAGATCGAAGAATCCGCGAAGGCGTCCGGCTGGTAGGAGTCGAGACGGCCCGGTCGAGCCAAACGAAGTATTCGGAGGAAGCGATGCCAACACGAAAAGACCAGATGAGGCTGGGCGCCTTCTTTCATCCCACCGGACACCACGTGGCAGCCTGGCTCGATCCGGGGTCGCAGATCGATGCCGGAACCAATTTCGCACATTATGCGCAGATGACGCAGGCCGCCGAGGCAGCCAAGTTCGATCTGGTGTTTCTCGCCGACGCCATCGCCACCCGAGACGGCAATCTGCAGGCGTTGCGGCGCTGGCCGCAATATATGGCGTATTTCGACCCGATCACGCTGCTGGCCGGCCTCGCGGCGGTAACGAAGCACATCGGCCTTGTCGCGACCGCAACAACCAGTTTCAACGAGCCCTACCATGTGGCGCGGCGGTTTGCCTCGCTCGATCACATCAGCGGCGGAAGGGCCGGCTGGAATGTCGTGACGTCCTCGAACCCATCCGAGGCTTTCAATTTCGGCAGAGACGCCCATTTCGGGCATACCGAACGATATGAACGTGCCGACGAGTTCGTGAAGGTGGCCAAGGGCCTGTGGGACAGCTGGGACGACGACGCCTTCCTGCGCGACCGCGCTTCGTCGCTCTACTTCGATCCGGAACGAATCCACTTCCTCAATCACAAGGGCAAGCATTTCGCCGTCCGCGGCCCCTTGAACGTGGCGCGGCCGCCGCAGGGCTATCCCGTGCTTTTCCAGGCCAGCGCGTCCGACACCGGAAAGGAACTGGCCGCGCAGATCGCCGAAGTGGTCTTCACGCCGCTGCATGATCTGGAACAGGCAAAGAAGTTCTACAGGCAGTTGAAGGATCACGCCGGGCAGTACGGCAGGTCGGACGAGGACGTCGTCATCATGCCCGGCCTGAACGTGGTGGTGGCGGAAAGCGAAAAGGATGCGGACGAAAAGATCAAATATCTGCAAAGCCTGATCCACCCCGACGTGGGCAAGGAACTGCTTTCGACCGCGCTGGGTGGCCTTGACCTCAGCCCGTACGACGTCGACGAGCCGTTGCCCGAGCATATCGTCGAGGCGGAGAGGCGGAAGAACAACTCCCGCGTCGCCTACATGTTTGATGGAAGGCCGACGCTGCGCCAGATGTACGAGACCTTCGGCACCGGGCGCGGACAGCGAACCATCAAGGGCACGCCGAGCTCGATCGTCGACCAGATGCAGAAGTGGTTCGAGAGCTTCGCCGTCGACGGATATCTGATCCAGCCGCCGATCCTGCCGGCGGACCTGGAGGAGTTCAACGCGCGCATCATCCCCGAACTGCAGAACCGCGGCTTGTTCCGCACCGAGTATGCCGGACGAACCTTGCGGGAGAACCTTGGCCTCAAGCGGCCTCCCAGCATGTACGCCGCTGAACCTGCAACATCGCGGCGCGCAGGCGTGAGGGTTTGACGTCATGGAGAGCGTTCCGCTGCATGATGCGGATCCGGCTGCCGAGCCGCTCCTGTTCCGCAAGTGCCTTGGCCAGTTCGCGACCGGTGTGACCGTGGTGACGGCGAAGGTCGGCGAGGAACTGGTCGGCCTGACCGTGAATTCGTTCAGTTCGGTATCGCTGACACCGCCGCTGATCCTGTGGTCGATTGCAGAAACCTCAAACAGCTATGCGAAGTTCTGCGTCGCAGACAGGTTCACGATCAACGTGCTGGCTGACGATCAGATCTGGCTTTCCAAGCACTTCGGCAGGTCAGGCCCGAACAAATTTGCTTCCCTGTCCTGGACGATGGGGCGCAACGGGACGCCGGTTCTGAACGGCGTCGCCGCCTTCTTCGAATGCAGCCGCGAGTCCGAGCTTCGCGGCGGCGACCATCTGATCCTGGTCGGGCGCGTGCAACGGGCGGTGCAGTTCGACCGAAATACGCTGCTGTTCGCGCAAGGCCGCTACCGGATCGCGAGCGATCATCCCGGCGAAAACATCGCGATGGCGGCCACCTAGGCGTGCACTCACAAAAGAGACGGATCAGGCGCGTTCGATGTCCGCTATGCCCTCACCGGCGGCGCGAAGGCGGACATCGCCGGAGGTCCGAGTCGGGCCAAAAGGCGACATGCGAGCGAAGAATAGTTCAGCTTCTTTGAACAGCTTTTCTGAACGTGAACACGTGAGATGCGGCGATGACGATGGAAGCAATTAGCAGCCCGGCTTCAACGCCGTGGACCTTTGTGGGGATGTAAGTTGACGCGATCCAAATAAACAAACGAACCACGAGAGCGACGCCTATCATTCCCCACAGCCCAATGGCTTTCGATGCGTACCACGTTGGCCTGCCATCGAAGCCCCACTGCATCGCTATTCGATCACTGCCGATGCGCGGGCCAAAATACAGGTTACACGCGGCCATAAAGGCGACGCTGGGCCAGAATACGAGATCAGCGTTCAGCACGGCATGCTCACCAGATCCCCAATCTTGCAACCTGAAAGTTAGAAAACAATTGGCGCCTTCGCGCTGAAAGGCGCGCGCCATCTCCTTGCCGATGCCACTCGCGGCGCCGGTGACGACCGCGACTTTGCCTAGGAGACGCATGCCAGTCTTTTTTCAGTCGCGCGCGTCGCAGCGGGGCGTAGGTAGTCGTGCACGGCCTTGCCGAGGCCGAGGGTCAAATCGGCGACGCAGTGGACGGCCGAGACGACCTCGAGCACAGGCAGGTCGGCGACAGGCGCCAGCGCGTGCGGGTTAAGCTGCAACGAGCCAGGCCCCGCCCAGGCGCCACGTACCTCGATGTTTTCCAGCCGGTATTCGACGAGCTCGCAGATGCGCGCGGTGCCGTCAACGTGCGGAATGACCTTGACCAGAAAATTCGGCTCACGCATTGCCAGCTTGATCTGCGAGGCATCCAACGTGCGATGCTTGTAACCCATCGTGCCCGTGGCTACGCGCACCGAGCCGTAGTCGAGCGTGCCGACCAAGGTGTCCTTCTCGATCTTGAGGCTCGGGCTCGCGAGCTTCTTGGGGAAGCCCCAGAGCTCGCGCCCGGCGGCGATCGGCGACTCGTCGTCAAGGAACATGCAGTGCGTGTAGCTCCCGCGGCGGCCGTTGAGCGACACCGGGATAACCTGACCGCTCTCAGTGTAATCGCCAAAGCCGGTGGAATCGGGCATGCGGATGAACTCGTACTTCACCAGCGGTGCGTCTAGCGCCAGCGGCTCGGGCACGATCGCACGTAGTCGCTCCGGATCGGTTCGATAGGTGATGATGAGGTATTCGCGGTTGACAAATCGGTACGGTCCCGGCGGAAAGGCTGGGTTTGTAAGCGGCATCGCAAAGGCGCGCTTAAGGATCTCTTCTTCGGTCATGGTGTGCTCCATTTATTCTCGGCCGTCGGCGTGCAGATCGAAGGTGAAAACGCCGTCGGGCGTCTTGGACCGGTTCAGCACCTCAGGGTGACGCAAAGTGCGTAGTGCATCGTGGTAGCCGGCGCGCCAATGCTCCTCCATGCTACGGCGTGAAAACTCGTAATCTTTCGACGGACCCTCATAGGTTTTGGCGCGATAGATGAGCTGGATGATGTTGTAGGCCTTGTGCTCGATCATCGGCTGCAGCACTTCCATTTCTGGGCTATTCCGTACGTGCTCAGGCATGTCGGCGCTCAGCTTGGCCGCCGCATGGCGCATCCTCTGCATGCGCTTGAAGCTGCTGGTGCTGGCGCGGGTTCGGCTCGAATAAACGATCTCCTTCTGCCGCGTCTCGACTTCGGTCATGTGGCGAGGGAAATCTCCGCGTGCGCTCCAGAGATCGACCTGGAAAGCCAGAGTGTCCTGCCGCGGCACGTTTTCGACGACCCATTCCAGCGGCGTGTTAGAGACGAGGCCGCCATCTCAATAATGCTCGCCCTCGATCTCAACGGCGGGAAAGCCAGGCGGCAGCGCGCCACTCGCCATGACGTGCTCGGGGCCGATCCGGTGTGTCTCGGTATCAAAGCAGACCAGATTGCCCGAACGCACATTGACAGCGCCAACCGTGAAACGCGCCGAGCCCGAATTGATCCGATCGAAATCGACTAGGCGCTCAAGGGTCGAGCGCAGCTTCGCCGTTTCATAGTAGCTGGTGGCGCCGGCGCCACCAGCCCGAACGAACCACGGTGCCATAAGACGCGGCGTGAAAAACTCAGGCACGCCCCCAACCAGCGACAGGGCAGCATTCGTCTGGTTCATCCAGCCGCGCAGGGTATCGCTGGTTCCTGACAGCGGCGCGAGCCAAGCGTCGAGGCCATGCGTCGCGACCGTGATTTGCTCCCAAAATGTTCTGAGCTGCTCGACGCGCCGTTCGGGGGCATTGCCGGCGATCAGCGCGCCGTTGATGGCACCGATCGAGATGCCGGCGACCCAATCCGGTTGCAGCTCGGCCTCGGCCAGCGCGGAATATACGCCGGCCTGGTAAGAGCCGAGTGCGCCGCCGCCCTGCAGCAGCAGCGCGATGCATTCGAAAGGGGGCCGCCGAGCCGGTACGCGGCGCCGCTTTGCAGCCATAGCTGCGATGGCGGCTGAGGAAAGCTGGTCCATGATGAATCTTCTCCTTTTGGTGACTATGTGGGCCGCAGCGTGCGCACCCATCGCTTCTCATTGGTCAGGCGTGGGCAAGCGCATGAACTCCGGTTGAAATTGTTAATTGCCGTTCCGAAATCGGCTTGATCCGGAACCATGCAACGTACAGCGCTGGAAGGAATACGAGGGTCAGCAGCGTCGCAACCACTAGGCCGCCGATCACGGCGTAGGCCATCGGGCCCCAGAACACGGTCGGCGCGATCGGGATCATGCCAAGGATGGCGGCGGCAGCGGTCAGCAGGATTGGGCGCAAGCGATGCTCCGTCGCGACGATCACCGCATCCCATCGCTGCCGCCCCTGGGCGATTTCCGTCTCGATTTGGTCGATCAGGATGACCGAATTGCGGATCACCATGCCGATGAGCGAGATGACCCCGAGGATGGCGACGAAACCCATTGGGGCGTCTGACAGCAGCAGCGCCGCGGCGACGCCGATGACGGCGAGGGGCCCCGTGGCGACCACGAGGAAGAGCCGCTGAAAGCTCTGCAGCTGCATCATTAGGAGCGTGATCATAAGCAACAGCATGAGCGGGAACACCGCGAACACGCTGGTCTGCGCCTTGGCGCTCTCCTCCACCGTGCCGCCTGGCACGACGTCGTAGCCCGGCGGGAGCTTCGCCCTGAATGCGGCAATCTCGGAGCCGAGCGACTTCACCACCGTCGCCGCCTCGACGCCCGGCGCGGTGTCGGCCTGCACGGTGATGGTCGGCAGACGCTGGCGTCGCCAGATCAGCGGCGGCTCGAGGCCGTACGAGAGCTTAGCCATCTGCTCGAGCGGCACGGCGCGGCCGCCGGGCGTCTCGATCATGAGGTTGCGCAAGGTCTCGAGCTTGGCGCGCTCCTCGGGGACGGCGCGCGCGACGATGTCGATCAGGTAGATCTCGTCGCGCACCTGGGTGACGGGCGTGCCCGACAGCACGGCATTGATGGTCTGACTCAACGCCTGCGAGCTGACGCCGAGCGCGCGGGCACGGTCCTGATCGACCTCGACACGAACCACCTTGGAAGGCTCGTTCCAGTCGAAGTTGATATTACGCGCGCTCGGCGTGCTGCCGAGCAGCGACGCCAAGCTCTGCGCGAACTCGCGGACCTTGTCTGGGTCGGGACCGCTGAGACGGAACTTGAGCGGCCACCCGACCGGGGGCCCGAGCTCGAGAGGGCTAATCCGCGACATCACTTGCTCGAACTCGGTCCGTTGCAATGCGGCGGCGATGCGCTTCTCTACAGCGGGGCGAACCTTGAACCCCTTGGTGACGATCACGCCTTGCGCAAAGAAATCGTTCGCAAGCTGCTGGTCGAGAGGCAGATAGAACCGGATGGCGCCGCTGCCGACATAAAACGACCAGTGCTCAATGTCCGGGTCGGTCTTCAGAATGCGCTCAAGGTCGTCGACCGTCTTGCGTGTTGCGCTAATCGAGGAACCTTGCGGCAGCGTCAGGTCCACGAGCAGTTCGGGGCGGTCCGAATTGGGAAAGAACTGCTGCGGCACGAACTGCATGCCGACGAGGCCGGCCGCGAACAGCGCGACGGTCGTGCCAATGACCCAGTATTTCATGCGCAGCACGCGATCGAGCATGCGGTGAAAGGCGCGCGCGAATCGCGACGGCTCGTGGCCATGGCCCTTCAGCTTGTCGGGAAGGATGAAGACCCCGGTGAGCGGGGTGAACAGCACGGCGACGAACCAGGAGGCCGTCAGCGCCGTCCCCACGACCGCGAACAGCGTGAAGCAATACTCGCCGGCGCTGCTGGCCGCGAAGCCAACCGGAACGAACCCGGCAATCGTGACGAGCGTGCCGGTCAGCATCGGGAAGGCGGTGGAGGTATAGGCGGATGTTGCAGCGGTGACTTTGTCGGCACCCTGCTCAAGCTTGGAGACCATGGTCTCCACCGCGATCATCGCGTCATCGACGAGAAGGCCGAGCCCGATGATGAGCGCACCGAGCGAGATGCGCTGGAGGCTGATGCCCGTCAGTTGCATGACCACGAAGGTGATGGCAAGAACCAGCGGAATGGCGATCGCGACGACGATGCCGGGGCGCCAGCCGAGCGCCAGGAAGCTGACCCCGAGCACGATGGCGACGGCCTCGATCAGCGTCTTGATGAATTCGCCGACCGCCTCTTGGACCACCTCGGGCTGATCGGCCACAAGATGGGCCTCGATGCCGGCCGGCAGGTCGGCTGTTGCCTTGGCAAGGCGCTCTTTCATACGCTCGCCGAAGGCCAGAACGTCGGCATTCTTGGTCATGGAGATGGCGAGCCCGATGGCGGGGGCGCCGTTGTAGCGGAACGTCGGCTGCTGCGGGTCAACGTAGTCGCGGCGCACGGTGGCGATGTCGCTCAGCCGGAAGAAACGCCCGTTGGCGCGGAAGTTGACCGCCTTCAGGCTCTCTTCCGAGGTGAACTGGCCGGAGACGCGGATCGCGATCTTCTCGACGTCGGCATCCACCGTGCCGCTCGGCTGGATGGCGTTCTGCGCCTGCAGGGTCTGCACCAGCTGGGAGACGTCGAGGCCCTTGGCGGCGAGCTGCTGGGTGGAGAACTCCAGGTAGATCTTTTCGTCTTGGGTGCCGAGCAGGTCGATCTTGGCGACGTCGGGCACGCCGAGCAGCTCGGCGCGCACGCGCTCGGCATAGTCGCGCAGCTCGCGCTTGCCGAAGCCATCGGCCGTCAGGGCGAAGATCAGCGAATAGGTGTCGCCGAACTCGTCATTGAAGAACGGCCCCTGGACCCCTTCGGGCAAGGTCTGCTTGATGTCGCCGACCTTCTTGCGCACCTGATACCAGAGATCCGGCACGTCGGACGCACGGGTGGAATCCTTCAGATTCACGAACACCACGGACTCGCCGGGCTTGGTGTAGCTCTTCAGATAATCAAGGTTTGGCAGCTCCTCGAGTTTCTTCTCGATACGGTCGGTGACCTGCTTGGCGGTCTCGAGCGTGGTGGCGCCGGGCCACAGCGTCTTCACCACCATGGTCTTGATGGTGAAAGGCGGATCCTCCTCGCGGCCGAGCTTGAAATACGCGATCAGGCCAGCCAGCGCGATGGCCAACATAAAGTAGACGACGAGACTCTTATGCTCGATCGCCCAGCGGGAGAGGTTGAAGGTCTTCATTGGCTGTCACTCCTGACCAAGTTTGCTTCGGCAAGCCGGACCTTTTGGCCGACTGTCAGAGTATTCACCCCTGCGGTAACGATGATGTCCCCTTTGGCCAGGCCGCTGGCGACGACGACGGTATTTGCCTCATAGCGCGCGACCGTGATGGGCCTCAGCGTGAGACTGCTCGATTGCTGATCGAGCACCCAGACAGCCGGCGAACCGTTCTTTTCAAAAATAGCGGAGAGGGGCAGCGCGACCGCGAGAGCGGCCTTTCCTTTCAAACGGCCGCCGATACTCATGCCGAAGCGGAGTTGCGGCGGCGGGTTGTTCAGCGTGACTTTGACCGCGTAGGTGCGCGTCACCGGGTCGGCCACAGGAGAAATCTCCCGCACCACTCCCTCAAGCGTCAGGTCTGGGTTGGACAGCGGCCAAACGACGACCTCGAGCTGCGTCTTGCTGATATCAGTGAAAGCTGTCTCGGCGATGTTGAAGACGCCGTCCTTGTCATCCGGTCGTGCCAGCTTCACTACCATCTGCCCGGCATTCACATTCTGGCCTGCTTCCGCACCGACGGCAGTAATCACGCCGTCGAAATCGGCTTTGAGCGTGGTGTAGTTGAGCTGATCGTGGGTGAGGTCGAGATTGGCCTTGGCAGCTTTGAGCCGCGCCTCGGCGGCCTGCAGATTCTGCAGCGCGGCGTCGTAGGTGGCCTTCGGGGTCCAGCCATCCTTCAAAAGCTTGGCTTGGCGCGCCTCCGTTCCCTGCGCATTGATGAGCGCCGCCTCGGCGGAACTGACGTCAGCTTCCGCTGAGCGCAGGCGGTTCTGATAGTCCTGGGTGTCGAGCATGGCCAGCGTGTCGCCTTGCTTGACCCAAGCTCCGACGTCCACGAGCCGGGAGAGCACCTTGCCGGCGACGCGGAACGACAGATCGCTCTCGTATCGCGGCTTGACTTCGCCGATCGCCTGGCGGTCTTCGTTGATACGTTTGGTATCGACGACGAGCGTGCGGACCAGCCGGAGTGCCGCCGGGGTGTCCCCTGGCTTGCAGCCGGCAAGCACCAGAAGGGCGAGAAGAAGGATGCAGGGCCGCATGTTTCGGACTCCAAGAATAACTGAATGTTGACGTTGCCAACTTTCATAGCAATAAAAGTTGGCGGTGTCTACATTGGCTGTGAAGATGGCTGGTCACAAAATGTTGACATCGCCAACTTGGAGGCCTAAATGGGAGGAAACTCAGAGGTTTGTCGAGCGATGCCGAGGCCCCAGTCCCACGAGCGCCCCTACCACCACGGCGACCTGCGCCGCGTAATCATCAAGGCCGCGCTGGAAATCCTGCGTGAAACCCAGAGTCTTGAGTTTTCGCTGCGTGAGCTCGCCCGCCGCGCCGGCGTCAGTCACAACGCCCCTTACAAGCACTTTGCCGACAAGCGTGAACTTTTGGAGGCCGTCTCGGCGGCAGGGTTCGAAATGCTAACGAAGCGCATGGCCAATGAAATCGCGAGCTTCCGCAGTCCTCGCGAGCAGCTGTTCGCGCTGTTGCGCGCCTACATTGATCATGGCGTTGAAAACCCGGCACTCTACAGCCTGATGTTCGGGGGCTACCTGACCGGTCCGAATCATGGGCGGCCCGCCATCGAATTGGCCGCCGCCGAGGAGACCAAGGCTCTGCTCGCCGGCGTTATTATTGCGGGGGGCGTCGGACGCGCTATCCCGCACACCTCGCGCAACGAACGAAAGATCGCCGGTGCGGTTCTGGCGTGCTGGTCCCTCGTGCATGGACTCACGCTGCTGCTCGCGGATGGGCTGGTCGGCCCGAATGAAAAATCTGGTGCGCTGGCTGACAGCCTGGTTCAGGGACTCCTCAACGGCTTAGCGGCGGAATTGCCAGTATTGCCCCCCGGTACCTGGGTCGGCCCTCAGATCCCGGATTGATAGTTTAATTTTACGACGCCAAGGTCCGCAGCGCGTGCCACAACCTCATTACAATTTTCAAGCGGTAACGTCCGCTTGGGGTCAAAACCCGCAATGCTCTAATTGAGTAGAAAATTTCAGCTTAGCCCCCAAAAGCCGACACCTCCGCCTTTATGAGTACGCGCCCTAGTGTGGTGGTTCAGAAATTCGCTTCATTTTATCGGCCAGCGCGTCAAGCGAATTTCTGAACCAAAACCACACTAGAATCTTAAGATTTCTAGTGTCCTTCGAATCCGAAGTTCGCTTAAGAGGTTGCCGCGAAATGATGCGAACTTCGGATTCGGGACACTAGAGCGCGTTCTCGCTGTGCGGTCCGCAGCTCGCGAAGCGCGCTATTCGTTCTCGAGCCGGCGCAGGCTTCGCTCCAGCACGCGGCGGGCGGCGAGCCGTGCGCGGTGCACATCCGAGGCGGCGATCGCTTCGTAGATCGCGTAGTGATCCTCATAGGCAATAATGGTGGTGCTCGCTTTCCGCGCCGAGCTGGCGCGCGCCTTCGAGATCGACTCGTAGAGATGCGGCTGCAGGAACTGCATGAAGCTGACGATCAGCGGATTCTGTGTCGCCTGCGCGATCGTCAGGTGAAAGGCGATGTCGGCCGCGAGCGCCTTTTCGAAACTGTTCTTGTTGGGCTCCATCTGCTTGAGACAATCCTGCATCGCCTTCAGGTCGCTCGGCCTGCGCCGCTCGGCGGCCAGCGTTGCAGCCTGCAGCTCGACCCCCATGCGCAGCTCGAAGATGTGGCGCAGCGCGTGCTTCGATCCTTCCGCCGTCGCCAGCCGGAACGGCCGCGCCTTGGCGTCATCCTCGACGAACACGCCCTTGCCCTGATGGGAGGCGACCAGGCCGTCGGATTTCAGCCGCGACAGCGCCTCGCGAATGACGGTGATGCTGACGCCGAACGTCTCGCTGAGGTCCTTGCCTGCCGGCAGTTGCCGTCCCGGCGCATATTTGCCGCTGACGATGTCGTCGCGAAGCATCGCCGTGATGCGATCGGTCAGATTGTTGCTGGCGGTCGTGCGGCGCACTTGGCGGTAGGTCATTGTCGGGTCCCGGCGGAAAAACGGCTCAAATATTGACTACCATAGGGATGTACCCATACTCACGATTCTGACGCCGCGCTTGTGGATGACTTGCAGCGTGCTGGCGCTTAGTCGAACACTTGGGTCATGTCGAATCGCACATCGTTCTGGACTTTCTCGCTGGCGTTCTACGCGCGTCCTGGCGTTGCCGATGTCTGCCTCGATCTCCAGGACCGCCACTCCGTCGACGTCAACGTGCTGCTGTTCCTGCTGTGGCAGGCGGCGCGCGGCCGACGTCTGGCGGAAGGCGAGATCCGCCGCGTGACCGCGCTGGTCGCGGATTGGCGCCAGCATGTCGTGCTGCCGCTGCACAGCGTGCGCCGGTTCCTCAAGGCGCCGGCCGTCGATTGGCCGGCCGAGCAGCTGCATGCGCTTCGCGAGCGGGTAAAGGCGGACGAACTGCAGGCCGAGCGCCTGCAGCAGGAGACGATGGAGCGGACCTTCGCCGGACTCGGCACGCCCGACGATGTCGCCGCCGCGGCGCAATCGAGCTGCGCGGCCTATGCGGAGGTCCTTGCCGTCCAGTTTCCGCAGCAGCATGTCGCTGACCTTGTGTCTCACCTGACCGGCGACGTCTAGTGTCCCGATTCCGAAGCTCGCATCATTCTGCGGGCCCCTCGTTTGCGAACTTCGGAATCGAAGGACACTAGCAACTTGTTGATCTAGTGTGGCTTTGGTTCAGAACTCCGCATGACGAACTCGCGGCGACAATGATGCGGACTTCTGAACCGCCACACTGGTTGTCTTCCTGATCCCATCATGCTGCCCCGCCGCATGAGCTCGGCCGCGGAGCCAGCCCGCGTCCTTTCCGCACAAGCCTCTTGCCCGAACGAACTTATCATATAAGATGATAAGTCGAAAGATACGGGAGGCCATGTTGGAATCGGACAATCAGAGCCTGCGCGGGTTCATCGCGCAGACCGAGCGGTCGGACCCCGCGAACGTCCTGAGGATCAGGGAGCCGGTCAGCCACGAGCTCGAAATGACCTCGACTGTGTTCGAGCTCGACCGGCTCAACAAAAGTCCGGTTGTCATCTTCGAGAAGGTCAAGGGCTTCGACATGCCCGTGGTCACCAACGTCGCGGGCAGCCGCGAGCTGCTGGCCCAATGCCTGAACAGCACGGTCGCGAACCTGCCTACCGCGTTCCGCGAGCGGTGCCAGAACTACATCGCGTCGGAAGTTGTCGCCAAGGCGGCGTGGAACGAGGTGGTGCTCGAGGGCGACCAGGTCGACCTCACCAAGCTGCCGATTCCGTTCCAGTTCTCCGTCGATGCCGCGCCCTACATCACCGCCGGCCAGATCACGGCGCGCGATCCCGAAACCGGCGTCGACACCACGGGCTTCCACCGGCTGATGCTGCGGGGCAAGAACCGGTTGGGGGTTTCGCTGCATTCGCGCCGGCGCATGTACGAGTACCATCGCCGTGCCGAGGCGAAGGGACAGTCGCTGCCGGCCGCGATCGTGATCGGCACCCATCCGCTGCATTACATGGGCTCGATGGTCTATGCCTATCCGCCCAACGTGCGGAAGTTCGACATCATCGGCGCCCTGTTCGGCGAGCCCTATCGGCTCGCCCGCTGCGGCGTCCAGGACCTCGAAGTGCCGGCCGGCGCCGAGATCATCATCGAGGGCGAGATCCTCGCCGGCGTGCATGAGCCGGAAGGACCGTTCGGCGAGTTCACCGGTTATGCCTCCTACCGCAGCACGCAGAACGTCTTCGTTGCCCATCGCATCCGGATGCGCCGCGACGCCTGGTTCCACAGCGTGGTTACGGGCATGTCGCGCGACCACATCCTGATCTCCTGCATCACGCGCGAAGGCGAAATCCTCAACGCGCTCAAGCGCAACCTGCCGAACGTGCGGGCCGTGCACGTGCCGCACAAGACCTGCGGCGCGTTCCTTGCCATCGTCTCGATGAAGAAGGTCGCGGAAGGCGAGCCGAGGATGGCGATGCTGACCGCGCTCGGCACCGAGCTCTACACCAAGCAGGTGATCGTGGTGGACGAGGACGTCGACATCTACGACATGGAGGACGTGATGTGGGCGGTGGCCACCCGCGTCAAGGCCGAGAAGGACATCATGATGGTCCCGGGCGTGAAGTCGGCGGTCATCGACCCCACCTCCGATCCCACCACATTCACGGT
This sequence comes from Bradyrhizobium sp. NP1, assembly GCF_030378205.1. Lineage (NCBI taxonomy): Bacteria > Pseudomonadati > Pseudomonadota > Alphaproteobacteria > Hyphomicrobiales > Nitrobacteraceae > Bradyrhizobium > Bradyrhizobium sp. NP1. Next base: position 7,248,457 of record NZ_CP127385.1, on the reverse strand, counting down.
GACGAAGATGGGCATCGACGCCACCGCGCCGATCAACGAGGATTTCGCCGAACGGCTCGTCATTTCGCCGGAGCAGCGCTCGCGCGCCCGCGAAATCCTCGCCGCCGCCAACGCCATCTGACCGCGCCGGGCCATGGCCGCGCGAGCAACGAAGGAGCGCTCCGCGTGCGGGGCGAACGCAATCTGAGGCCGCCAACACCCTGATCCCAGAGGCACCATGAACCGAGCGAATTCTGCCGTTGCCGCATTGCTGTTCCTCGCCGCCGTCGCCGTCCCGGGCGCGGCCTGCGCCCAGACCAAGGTCCGCTTCACGCTGGACTGGATTCCCGGCGCGACCCATGGCGCGTTCCTGATCGCGCTGCAGAAAGGCTACTACAAGCAGGAAGGCCTCGACGTCACGATCGACCGCGGCAAGGGCTCTGCCGAGGTGGTCCGCCAGCTTGCCGCCGATGTCTACGACATGGGCTTTCCCGACATCAACGTCGTGATGGATTTCGACTCCAAGAATCCGGAGCAGAGCTTTCCGGTGCTGATGAGCGGCTATGAGGAAGCGCCTGCCGCGATCGTGGTGCTGAAATCGAGCGGCATCACCGAGCCGAAGCAGCTCAACGGCAAGAAGCTGGGATCGGCGCCCAACGATTCCACCTTCAAGCTGTTTCCGATCTTTGCGCGCAAGGCCGGCATCGATGTCGCCTCGATGGAGATCCAGAGCATCGATCCCAGCCTGCGCGAGGTTCTTCTCGCCCAGAAGAAGGTCGACGCCATTCCCGGCCAGATCTTCAACGCGCTGCTCGAGCTGAAGGCGAAGGGCGTGCCGGCCTCCGACATCAAATACTTCATGTACAAGGATTACGGCCTGCCGCTCTATGCCAACTCGATTGCGGCCTCGCGCCGCTTCCTGAAGGAGCATCCCGATGCGGTGCGCGGCTTCCTGCGCGCGACGCTCAAAGGCCTGAAGGACATGGCCCGCGATCCCGAGCTTGCCGTGAAGGCGGCCGTGGATTTCGAGCCGCTGCTCAATCCCGACATCGAGCGCGAGCGGCTTCGCGTTGCGCTGGAATGCTGCATCCTGACCGATACCGTCCGCAAGACCGGGTTTGGCGACATCGATCGGGCCCGGCTCGACACCAACATCACCGAGATCACCGAGGCCTACAAGCTGCCGCGGCGGCCGAAGCTCGAGGAGATCTTCGATCCGGCCTATCTGCCTGACGCCAAGGACAGGCTGATCAATTGACCCGGTCCTGGCAGCGCAGCGCTTTGCGAGAGTCCTGACTGATGTCCTTCATCGAGCTCACCGACGTCGATCTCGTCTATGGCGGTGCGGCGCAGGACAAGTCCAGCCAGACGCTTGCCGTGTCAGCGGCAACGCTGTCGATCGCGCATGGGGAATTTCTCGCGATTGTCGGTCCCAGCGGCTGCGGCAAGTCGACCTTGCTGAAGCTGATCTCCGGCCTGGTGCGTCCGAGCCGCGGCAAGGTCGTCGTCGACGGCAAGCAGGTCACGCATCCCCTGAAGACCGTCGGCATGGCGTTCCAGAACGCCACGCTGCTGCCATGGCGCAATATCCGCGACAACGTGATGCTGCCGCTCGAGATCGTCGAGCCGCACCGCAGCAGGCAGAGGATCGACCGGGACAAGAACCGCGAGGCCGCCGAGGTTCTGCTGCAGAAGGTGGGCCTGAGCGGCTTCGGCGATCGCATGCCCTGGCAGCTTTCCGGCGGCATGCAGCAGCGCGCGCAGCTTTGCCGCGCGCTGATCCACGAGCCTTCCATCCTGCTTCTCGACGAGCCGTTCGCGGCGCTCGACGCCTTCACGCGCGAGGATCTCTGGGCCGTGCTGCAGGAACTCTGGTCGTTCCGCAAGTGCACCATCATCCTGGTGACGCACGAGCTGCGCGAAGCCGTCTATCTCGCCGAGACCGTTCACGTCATGAGCGCACGGCCCGGGCGGATCCTGAAAACCAGCAGGATCGACATTCCGCGCCCGCGCACGCTCGAATGCACGTTCGAGCCCGGCTTCGTCGACCTGGTGCATGACCTGCGCCACCATATCAGCCTGGGGAAACAGAATTGACGACAAGGCTGCAACAAAGGCTTGCCCCCTGGGTCGCGACGCTGTTGCTGATCGCGGCATGGTGGCTGGGCGTCTGGCTGTTCGACATCAAGAGCTTCATCCTGCCGACTCCGTGGGAGACGCTGCAGGCGATCTACAAGTTCCGCTATCCCCTGTTCGTGCACGGCACGGCGACGCTTGCCACCACCCTGATCGGGTTCGTCGCGGCTGTCGTGTTCGGCATGGCGCTCGGCATCATGGTCGGCTCGTCGCGCCTGCTCTATAGCGGCATCTATCCGCTGCTCGTCGCCTTCAACAGCGTGCCGAAGGCGGCGCTGGTGCCGGTCTTCGTCATCTGGTTCGGCGCCGGCGCCATTCCGGCCGTGCTCACCGCCTTCATGCTGTCCTTCTTCCCTGTGGTCGCCAATGTCGCCACCGCCTTTGCGACCATCGAGCCGGAGCTGCTCGAAGTCATGCGTTCGCTCGGCGCGACGCGGACCGACATGACGCTCAAGATCGGAATTCCGCGTTCGCTGCCCTTCTTCTTCGCCTCGCTCAAGATCGCGGTGACGCTGGCCTTCGTGGGATCGGTGATCGCGGAGATCGTCGCCGGCAACAGCGGCATCGGCAATGTGATGCTGGTCGCAAGCTCCAATTTCAACGTGCCGCTGGTGTTCGCCGCGCTGGTGGTGGTCGGGGTCATGGGGGTGGGAATGTACGTCATCTTCGACTTCTTCGAGCGCCGCATGACCGCCTGGTCAGTGCGCGGCGGCGACGCCCTGCAGCAATCGATTGGTGGATAGGCCATGGCGGCATCGCGGCTGATCGTCGGCATCACGGGCGCCTCGGGCGCGATCTACGGCGTCACCGCGCTGAAGGCGTTGCGTGCGGCCGGCATCGAGACCCATCTCGTGATCTCCAAATCAGGGCAGATCACCGCCGCTCACGAGCTCGAGATGAGTCTTTCCGAGGTGATGGCGCTCGCCGACGTCGTCTACAAGGCGGGTGACATCGCGGCCGCAATCTCGAGCGGGTCGTTCCCGACCATGGGCATGCTGATCGCGCCCTGCTCGGTCCGCACCCTGTCGGAAATTTCGAGTGGCGTCACGTCGAGCCTTCTGACCCGCGCCGCCGACGTCGTGCTGAAGGAGCGGCGCAAGCTCGTGCTGATGGTCCGGGAGACGCCGTTCCATCTGGGCCACTTGCGTTCGATGACGCAAGTGACCGAGATGGGAGCGATCGTGATGCCGCCGGTGCCGGCATTCTACGCCCGGCCTGCAACCGTCGAGGATATCGTCCGCCATTCCGTCGGCCGCGCGCTCGATCTGTTCGGCATCGGCAATGATCTGGCCTCGCGCTGGGGCGAGCAAATCGCCGTTCGCACACGCGAAGGCTCGTAGCCCGGCGCAGATCCGCCGCGAAGTGGATCAGGCCTCGATCGGCTGCGGACCGAACGTCTGATGCTCCGTCACCACCGCCTGCGCCGCACGCCCGAGGGCGTATCGCCGAAGCGGCGGCGGAAGGCCCGGTCGAAGGTCGACAGTTCGTGAAAGCCGGCGCTCGCGGCGATGTCGGAAATCCGCTGCGTTCCCCGCTCGGGATCGTTCAGCAGCGCGTAGGCGAGGTTGAGCCGCTCTTGCTCGACGAAGCGGCTGAACGTTTGCCCGGTCTGCTCGAACAGCACGTGGATATAACGGTCGGTCACGCCGTGGCGCCTCGCCACCGTCCTGGCCGAGAGGTTGGGGTCGGAAAGGTTGGCGAGCACATAGGCGCGGATGGTCGCAAGCCGGGCAGCGCGGGTCGCGCCCGTCGAGGCCCGTGCGTGCGTCTCCTCGTTGGCGCCGAGCGCCAGCGCGACCAGGTCGATCAGATGGGTCGTGACGCGGTGCGCGAGCAGGGGATCGGACGGCGGCCGCTCCTTGCGCAACAGCTCGATATAGCCGCGCAGGAGTTGCAGCGGCAGCGTGGCCGCAGTGCGATGGATCGGTCGGTCATCGAGCCTGCGGACGACGCCGGCGAGCCGCTCGCGCCGGATGCGGACTGCGGTGCAGCGGCATCGCTCGAGCAGGCTGACGCGGCCGGCGACGCCGTTGAACAGCAGCGCGCCTTCGCTGCCTTCCATGGCTTCGTCGACCCCGCTCGAATGATAGCGATAGCGCGCGCCGTCGACACCGACGATGAAACGGAAGTCGCCGTCGGCATCCTGCACCAGCTCCGGCGTGCGGGTGAGGTGCAGCGGATTGGTGTCGCAGAAGATCAGCGACAAGGAGGCCCACGAATACTGCTCGACCGAGACGCTGAGCGGCGCGGTTCCGAGCGGTTCGACGTCGAGCCGCAGATAGATGCGGCCCGCGACCTCGCGCGCGATTGCCATGCGGTCGCGGGCGGGCGTGTCGTCGGTGGAAAAGCGGAAGGGCGCGGCGGGAATGGCACTGACTGTCATATCGGTTAAGTCAGCGGTATCGTGAGAAGGTTTTGCGGAAGGCGCCGTCGTTTCGGTGATTTCGGGGGGCGTTGCGCGCTCTCGCGTTCACTTCGGCGTGAGAGTTCGCTCCCTGTCAAATCATGGTCGCTTGGCGACAAATCGTGTTCGCGCTGGCATGGACGCAGCGTGCGAATGCGGGGCGAGGGCTCTTCACGCCAGGCGCGGCGTGCATAGGGCACGGCCATAGAGCAGCGCGAAACCAAGGAAGGCAGCGACCCAGCCGATCGCGGCGGCGGCGAGGAGACCGTGCATGTGCTCGGTCGCGACCGATGCGCAGACGCGCAGCAGTGCGGCGGCGATGATCGCCGCATAGATGGCTTGCGTGCCGATCGATGCCTTCAGCCCGCGTCCGGTATGACCAAGCGTCGCGCGCGTCATTACGGCAAGTGTCATCGAGCCGATCGCCCCGCCGGTCCAGGCATGGATGCCGGCGCCTGACGGCAGCACGCCGAAGGCGGCGAGGCCGGCGAGGAGGTACCCGAACGGCACGAACGCGTAGGCGAGATGCAGGATCAGAACGAGTCGGTCGGCCGTCGTCCGGTAGCCGACCCAGCGCGCGAGCCTGATCGCGTGCAGGCAGCCAGCAGTGACCAGCGCGATGCCGGTGATCGGCGATTGCGGCGCCGCGACCCAGGCGAGCAGCGCCACAAGGCCGGCTGCGACCGCGATACTGTCGAAACGGCCGAACGGTACGGGCAGGCGGCCCGGCCGCTGCCGCGCCAGCCAGTTGCGCGTGAAGCTGGGAACGATGCGGCCTCCAATCAAGGAAATGAGGACGATCACGATTGCGATGGCAAAGCGCGTCGAATAGTCGGCGAAACCGTGGAAATGGGATTCGAGGTGGAACGCCACATTGCTGATGGCAAGCAACGTCACAATGCCAACCACCGGCAGATTGCCCCACTTGCGGCCCGCGACGATCTCGCGTGCAGCGGCGGCGGCGAGCAGGAGGAGGAAGAGCGCGTCGATGGCGCAGGCAGCCGCCCATCCGATCCGATCAGAAAGACAGACGGCGATGCGGCCGGCGATCCAGATCGAAACCAGCGTCGCCAGCGGCATGCCCTGCAATGGCAGGCGTCCGGTCCAGTTTGGCACAGCCGTCAGCAGGAAGCCGCCGATGACCGCCGCGACATAGCCGAACAGCATCTCGTGAACGTGCCAGTCGCGCGGGATGAAGGCGGTGGGGAGCTGGAATTCGCCTTCGAACAGCGGCAACCAGATCAGGATCGTAGCGGCGGCATAGATCGAGCCGAACAGGAAGAACGGCCGGAAGCCGTAGGAAAGGAGGGCCGGTCCCTGATAATCGCGCAGCCTTGGTATCGACATCTCAATCTCCGAACATTCGGTGCGCCGCGCAATGACGCCGGGTCGGGTGCGGACGGCTGCACGATCGCGGTCGATCCCGCGATCGCCTTCCAAGGTCGGCCATAGATAACGCGCAGCCACCTCGCCAAGGTTGAGCTAGCGCAATGCCTTAAGCGAATCCGCATGGTTCCATCGCAAAATTCAAAACCGTTGCCGAGAGGGAACATGCCGGCAATTGATCGTTCGGTGGTGGCGGATGTCCAGCTGTTCGCCGAGCTTACCCTTGAAGAGGTCGATGAGGTTTTGCGGGCCGCGGAACGATGCGAACTTCGGAACCAGAACACTAGCCTTCCCTTCGGGCAAACCGTCAAAACCATCGCGCATTCAGCGGCAACTGATTTGCCCGTCGGGCAGTCACGCAAAGATCGTGTCCAGCCCCTGCGTGAAAAAAATTCCGCTTGAGCCGTCGGGCAAATCAGTGGCTCCAATCAGCACATCCCGCGCCTGATCAAGAGGGGCGCTTCGCGATCGTCACGAGCGTTGGGCGCGGGATGCGATGGACGCGATGATATCGGCTGACGAGCGATAGTCATGGCGGACGGCGAAGTCGTGTGGTCCTGATGCCCCGACGCTGGCATCAAGTCTCGCGGGAGATGACCGGCGAGGCGACGGTGGCAAGAAAGCCCGGTCACCGGGGAGAGCACGAAGGAAACCGTAACACCATCGTGCAGGGAAAGCCGGATTGCTTCGGTTGAACCTGTGGTGACTAACTCGTGTGCTTTCCACTTTCGCACACGAGGCCGCGGGTGCAATCGGCACCCGGCTTTCCCTGCGCCCTCTGTCCTTGCGAGGGTGGTTATCAGCCAAGCTCGGGCGCATTGGGCGTCGCGAGAATACGAATTCGTGTCCTCATTGTGACCGCCTCCCTCACTAAGCGGCATGGTTTCGGGCCGCGTCCGTCTGCGAGCGTATCCGCATCAACGATCTGATGAGGCCGCCGGGTGTTGAGGTTCGGACGAAACTGCTTATCTTTCGAGCATCGAGTCCTCTTCAGAGAGAAGTACGCCATGCCTGCAGTGCCTCGCGACTACGCAACCCCGATCGACCCCGCCAAGCTCGACCGACTTGCTGAAGTGGCCATCCGGGTGGGCTTGCGGCTGCGCGAGGGACAGGACGTGCTGGTGACGGCGCCGTCAGTGGCGCTGCCCCTGGTCCGCCGGATTGCGGAGCACGCCTACAAGGCGGGCGCGAGCCTGGTGACGCCGATCCTGTCGGATGAGGAGATCACGCTCGCGCGCTACCGCTTCGGCCATGAGGGCGGCTTCGACCATGCCGCCAACTGGCTCTATGAGGGCATGGCCAAGGCATTTTCCGACGATACCGCGCGGCTCGCCATCGTGGGCGACAATCCGATGCTGCTGTCGGGCGAGGACCCGGCCAAGGTGGCGCGCGCCAGCAAGGCGAATTCGATGGCCTATCAGCCGGCACTGGAAAAGATCGTCAACTTCGACACCAACTGGAACATCATCGCCTATCCGAGCCCGTCATGGGCGAAGCAGGTCTTTCCGGGCGTGGCCGAGGATGTCGCGGTCGGCAAGCTGGCCGATGCGATCTTTGCCGCTTCGCGTGTCGACAAGGAAGGGGCGATCGCCGCCTGGCAGAAACATAACGCGGCGCTGCGCGAGCGGACGCTGTGGCTGAACGGGCAACGCTTCAAGGCGCTGCATTTCACCGGGCCGGGCACCGACCTCAAGGTCGGCCTTGCTGACGGCCACGAATGGGAAGGCGGCGCCTCGCGCGCCAAGAACGGCATCATCTGCAACGCCAATATTCCGACCGAGGAAGTGTTCACCACGCCGCATTGCCGGCAGGTTTCGGGCCACGTCGTCAGCTCCAAGCCGCTCTCCTACCAGGGCACGCTGATCGACAAGATCGCGGTACGGTTCGAGGAGGGACGCATCGTCGAGGCGAGCGCCGCGCGCGGCGAGGAGGTGCTGAAGAAGGTTCTCGACACCGACGAGGGCGCGCGCCGGCTCGGCGAAGTGGCGCTGGTGCCGCATTCCTCGCCGATCTCGAAGAGCGGCCTGTTGTTCTACAACACCCTGTTCGACGAGAACGCGGCCTGCCATATCGCGCTCGGCCAGTGCTACTCGAAATGCTTCATCGACGGCGACAAGCTGACGCCGGAGCAGATCGCGGCGCAAGGCGGCAACAAGAGCTTGATCCACATCGACTGGATGATCGGCACGGACAAGACCGACATCGACGGCATCCGCGCCGATGGCTCGCGCGTGCCGGTGTTCCGCAGCGGCGAGTGGGCCTGAACGGCTGCGCGTTCCGCGTCGCGTCCGCTCGCCGTTGAGATTTCCGTGCAGGATCGCGCGGCGAGCCGCACGCCGTTACCATGCGCAAGGACGACGGCAGCCTGCGACAATTTAGCAGACCGCGAGCGGCCTGCTGCCTGCAATTGAGTGGAGGTTGGTAAGGAATGCTTAAAAATCGCGCACTAGCGTGTGCGCGCCCTGCCGGGCCGTCTTCATTACGTCATTGCATTTCCTGTCCGAGGCCCGTGATGTCTCAATCCCTCATCGAAACCGCAAAGACCACGGTCGAGCTGATGCCCAGCCCGATCGAGCCGTCCTGGATCATCGAGGGCAATCCGCAGGCGCGGTCATGCATGCTCTCGTGCAGCAGCGATGGAACGGCATCCACGATCATCTGGGAATGCAGCGAAGGCCGCTTCAACTGGTACTATGATTTCGACGAGACGATCATGATCCTCGAAGGATCGATCGTGCTCGAGAGCGACACCATGCCGGCGAAGCGCTACGCGGCCGGCGACGTCATCCTGTTCCGTGACGGCGCGCATGCGCGCTGGCATGTCGAGGGCCGCGTCAAGAAGATCGCCTTCTGCCGCAAGGCTCAGCCGGCATGGCTCGGCTTTGCGATTCGCGCGTTCTCGAAGCTGAAGCGAATTCTGCTGCCGCCGAACGAGCGTCAGCCGGCGAGCCTGGTCGGCACGGGCTAGCGCCCGTTCTTTTGCCGGCGTCGCCTCAATCCGGCGGCCGGCGCCGCGCCAGCACCTCGACGCGGGTTTGCCAATCGGCATCCGCGGGCATCTTGCCTTCGCCGAGCCAGTGGAATGAATTGGCGGTGATCCTGGTAAATCGCCAGCGCGACAGCGCGCCCGATTCCGTCGTGCTCTCCTGAACGATGTCGCTGCCTTCAGCGCGCCCGATCTGCTGGCGGAACGAGTTGGTCGCGGGATCGATCCAGTAGATCCGCCAGGCCTGGATCGTCGGATCGTAGATCCGAAGCGTGGTGCCGTACCAGTTGCCGGCGATCGGAAAGGGCTTCGCGTCCTTGCGGTCGGCACGGCGGGGGATCATCCAGACATCCTGGATCGCGCGGCCCTCCAGCACCCATCCGAAATGGATTTCGCCCGATGATCGATGGCTCGTTCCATCGCCGCCATGGGCGATGATCTCGGCGTCCCAGTCGCCGACAAACCGGCCATAGAGCTGCAGGGCGGCGGCGCGCTCGGGGTCCGGTCGTTGTGCATGCAGCACGGCGGCGAAATCGCTGCGTTCGACGTTCATGTCGCTCTCCTCGCGTGATGCCCGAGACCAGCACGGATCGCAGGGTGCGAACTTGGAGGAAATTGCGCCTGGCTGGCTGACCCTGCCATTCGTTGGCCTGATCATTGAAATAAGCGGGCGGCCCGATGTCGGGCGGAATGCGTCTGCTAAGCTCGACGAAGCCGGGAGATCAGCCAATGACCACGCGACATGTATTCGCTTGCTGGAGGGGATGGGCGGTGGCAGCACTGCTTGTTGCTGGCGCGTCCTTGTCGCTTGCGACGGCGGCGACCTCGTTTCCGCCGTTGAAGCGCGAGCCGATCCTCGACGAGAAGTTCGGAAATGCGGCGCCCGCCCCGCAGCAGGTCAAGGGCGCACGCATTGCGTTCGCGCCGGGGCAGCCGACGCCGTACCATCTCCATCCGATTCCCGTCGTCGGCGTCGTCACCAAGGGCGCTTTCATCTTTCAGATCGAGGGGCAGCCGGCCCGAACCATCAAGGCAGGCGATGCGTTCTTCGAGCCGGCCGATACCCGTATTGCCAGGTTCGACAACGCGTCCGCCGGCGAGCCGGCCGAAATCGTCGCGTTCTACCTGGTCGATCGGCCGGACCGGGAGCTGATCCGGATCATCGGCGGCAATTGACCCCGTAGTCAGACCCCGTCGAGGATGATGACCGTCGGCGTGCCGGGCAGGGTATCGCGCGAGATCGTCAGCGTGCCGCTGGTCCTGAGGTCGATCTCGAACTGCTGGCCGATCCGCCGCATGAAGTCGTCGAGCGGCGTCGCAAAGCGGTGCATCGGCAGCACGACGGCGGCGCGCAACCGGCGCGTGATTTCCGAGATGCCGTCGAGCGACATGGTATAGGTGCCATCGATCGGCACCATCACGATGTCGAGCCGTCCGATCGCGGCATAGCGGGCGTCATCGAGTGGATGATGCAGATGGCCGAGATGGCCGATGCAGAGCCCAGCTACCTCGAAGATGAAGATCGAGTTGCCGTCCCTGATCATCTCGCCGCCCGGATCTTCGCCGTAGAAGCGGCGGATGTCGGTGGTGACGTTGCGGATGAAGACATCGCCAATCCGCTCCGAAATTTTCGCGGGCTGTCCGTTCTCGCCCCAGCCATGCAGCACATGCGGGATCTTCGGATCGGGAAACAGCGTGTAGTGCGTCGAATGCGCCCGGTTCATGGTGACGACGTCGGGCAGGTGGCCGATCTGGTAGGCGCCGCTGTAGTCGGTCGCGATGCGAATGCCCGCGGGCGTATCGATGAAATAGGTGGAGTGGCCGCCATAGGTGATCGCCACCTCATCTGCCTTCGCGGCAAGGCGGCGGAAGGCCGCAGGCGTCGCGCGGGGGACCGCGTTGGCCATCGCCAGGCATTCGCTGCGCTGCGGTTGCTGGGCGAACGCAGGCGTGATCACGAAGCCGAGGAAAGCCAGAACGATCGGAAAAACGCGCAACACAGCCAGACCCATTTGCGGACCGTGGACCGTATCGCGTAATTCCGGATGGAACTATGCTTGGCACGATCAATAGAACGTCAAGATTGAAGCAGGAGTTGCCGTCATGACGTCGCGCGCATCGCCATCCCAACGCCTCGAGCCGCTTCGCCATGCCAAGACGGATGTTCTCGAGATCGCTTATCACGAAGCGGGTCCGGCGGACGGCCCGGTCGCGATACTGCTGCACGGCTATCCCTACGACATTCACAGCTATGTCGACGTGGTGCCGCTGCTTGCCGCCAAGGGTATTCGCGCCATCGTGCCCTATTTGCGCGGCTATGGACCAACGCGCTTTTTCGACCCGGCCACGCAGCGCTCGGGCGAGCAGGCTGCGATCGGCGCCGACCTGCTGGCGCTGATGGATGCGCTGGCGATCCCGCGAGCGGTCTTTGCGGGCTACGACTGGGGCGGCCGCGCCGCCTGCGTCGGCGCGGCGCTGTGGCCGGAGCGGTGCAGCGGGCTTGTCTGCGTCAACGGCTACTTGATCCAGGATATCGCCCACGCACTTGTCCCGGCGCCGGTGGAGCGCGAGGTCGCCTATTGGTACCAGTGGTATTTCCAGACCGAGCGCGGGCGCGCCGGCCTTGCAGCTCATCGCCGCGACATCACCAGGCTGCTGTGGCAGCAGTGGTCACCGAACTGGCGCTTCGACGACGCCTGCTTCGAGCGCACCGCGGCGGCGCACGACAACCCCGACTTTGTCGAGGTCGTGATCCACAGCTATCGTCATCGCTACGGCCTTGCCGCAGGCGATCCGCGCTATGCCGAGATCCAGCGGCGACTTGCCGTTCTGCCGGCGATCACCGTGCCCGCGATCACGCTGGACGGTGAGGATGACCGGGTTGTGCCTTCGACCGATGGCTCCGCGAACGCCGCAAAATTCACCGGCCGCCGCGTCCATCGCGTCGTCCCGCGTGCCGGCCACAACCTGCCGCAGGAGGAGCCGGAGGCTTTCGCATCGGCCGTGATGGAGCTGATCAACGGGTGAGGCCTACGCCCGGCGCGGGCTGAGCTTCCATGTTGCGGCGAGGATGAGGGCCGTCATCAGGCCGGTAATCGCGGCGCCGAGGGGCACCGTCAGCGCCAGTGCCGCGGTCGCGGCCCAGCCGATCGATGCGAAGGCTTCCGCGAAGGTTGCAAGCCTTGACGAGGTCTGGCGGCGGCGGAACTGGCTGCGCCTCGCCTGCACGCGGAACCAGAGCTGGATCGCGGTGGCCGACGTCGCGGCGATGATGACGCCGGCCGCCGTTATCGCCGCCTGCCGCAGCGAAGCAAGGGCGAGCGCTGCGACGAGCGGCGCGAAGATGCCGGCAACCGACATCAGAACCACTTCGAGCTTGGCGCGCATCACGCGCGATGGCGCGAGCGGCGCGGTCGTCACCAGATCGGCCGCATCCTCGCCGGAAATGGCAAGCCAGGCGAGCCCGCCGGCGAGCTGGCCTGCGGCCATCACGATGACGGGCGTGACCAGCACGATCGCCGCCGAGCTGTCGGCAAAGCTCCGCCACAACAGCAGCGCCGGTGGCACGAGATAGAGCAGCTGCATCAGGCTCTGCGACATCAGCCAGGGGTCGCGCCGCAGCAGCAGGAATTCCTTGCGCCGCAGCGCCCGCTGTCGCGAGCCGCCGCGGAACGGCCGGGCGCGTGCCGCTTGCCGGGACGCATTCGCATGCGAAGCGGTGCGGATCGCGGTCTCGGCGAAGCGTGGCGAAAACAGCGCCATGACGCTGCCGAGCAGCACGAGGCTGGAGGCCAGCAGCAGCATCAGCGCCTCGCCGTCGCCGAGCGCGGCGCGTGCCGGCCACCACAGCACGCTGTCGCCGTCGGGCACGAACCGCTCGGCTGCATCGGAGGTGAGGATCGCAAAGCGTGACAGCGTGCCATAGGACAGGATCGCCGCGACCTGCAGCGCGATCACGAAGCCGGCGCCGATGATGGCGGAAACGATCTGCGCGACGAAGCGCGTCCGCGCCGGACCGATCAGCCGGAACAGCAGGATCGTGATGGCGATCGCGACCGCCGCCGCTGAAAGGCCGATGGCGATGACGACGCCAAACGCGGACAGCCACCGGGCGCCGCCGCTGAACACGAGCACATCGACGAACGGCGTCGACAGCACGAGCGCCATCCCGCACACCGACAGCGCGATCGCGGCGATGCGGATCGAAAAGATGTCCGCGAGCCGCACCGGGGAGGACATGATCAGGTCGAGGTCGGCGCGGGCGTAGAACACCCGCGTCACCGATTCGATAGCCTGCGACAGCATCAGCGCCCAGGACAAAAGGATCGTCGCCGTGATGACGATGAGCGAGGATTTGTCGAGCGGCAGTTGCCGGTCGGCAAACCGGCCGACCACGGCCCAGGCCGGAATGTGCATGAAGGCGGCAAACAGCACGAGGCCGATCATGGCCAGGCGTTTGCGGCCGCGCCGTCCACCGGTCATCATGGCGAACCATTCGCGCCAGGCGAGCCGCAGCTCGTGGCGCGCAAACCAGGCAAGCATGGCGGTCGAATTCATGCCGCGTCGGCCTCGACGTCGACCAGCGCGATGAAGAGATCCTCGAGGCTGGTATCGGTCAGCCCGTTCTGCTGGCGCAGCTCCGTCAGCGTTCCCTCGGCAACCAGCCGTCCCGCGGCGATCACGCCGATCCGGTCAGCCATGCGCTCGGCCACTTCCAGGATATGCGTCGTCATGATGATGGTGCCGCCGGCGCGCACGCGCGCGCTCAGCAGTCCCTTGACATGGCGGGCGGAGACCGCGTCGAGCCCGGTCAGCGGCTCGTCGAGGATGATCAGGCGGGGGTCGTGGACCAGGGCGCCGGCCAGTGCGACCTTCTGGCGCATTCCCTTGGAGAAGCCCTCGCAGCGCTCGCCGAGGTGGGCGCCAAGGCCGAGCGACGTCAGGAGCTCGCGCGCGGAAGCCTCGGCAAGCCGGGGATCGATGCCCCAGAGGCCGGCGACGAATTCGAGATATTCGAGCGGCGTGAGCTTGTCATAAATCATCGGCTCGTCGGAGACCCATGCCATCACCTGCTTGGCGGCGACCGGGTCGGCCAGCGCGTCGATGCCGCAGATCGAGACGGAGCCGGCGTCCGGCTTCAGCAGCCCTGCCACCATGCGCAGCGTCGTGGTCTTGCCGGCGCCGTTCGGCCCGACCAGGGCATAGAATTCCCCGGCGCGGACCGTGAGATCGAGCGCATCGACCGCGGGGCGGTCAAAACGCTTCGTTAACCCTTTTAGCTGCAGCGCGGCTGGGCGTGATGTCATGGTGGCGGCAATCCGGGATCGTTTCCGCCCGGCACCATGGACCGAAGAACTTTCGGCGCGGTGAATCCGACCGGCCAGCGATCAGCTCAATTCTGCGCGAGGGAGCGCTTTGTTGACAGGGATCGGCGCTTTGGGCTCAATGACGGCAGGGACAAGGCGGCGCGGCCTTCGCTTTTTGCGGACAGCGTCTGGACACAAGATGCGGCAAGGCGGTCGAAAAGAATCGCCAGGCCCGCGTCGGGGAGGGACAAACGGCCATGCTGGACTTCGTTCAGCAGCTCGTGAGCGGCATTGCGCTTGGCTGCGTGTATGGCCTGATCGCGCTCGGCTTCGTCCTTGTCTACAAGGCGACCGAGGTCGTCAATTTCGCCCAGGGCGACCTGATGATGCTGGGCGGATTCTTCGCCTTCACCTTCATCGGCATTTTGGGGCTGAACTACTGGATCGGATTTGCCGGCGCGGTCGCTGCCATGGCGCTGTTCGGCATGCTGGCCGAGCGCCTCGTGGTGCGGCCGATCCTCGGCTATCCGCAGTTCTCGATCATCATGGCGACCATCGGGCTCGGCACTTTCCTGCGCTCGGTCGCCGGCATGATCTGGGGCACCGACGATTTCAAGATCGAGACGCCGTTCAGCCAGGGGGTGCTGCGTGTCGGCTCGCTGGTGCTCGCCTATGACAAGCTTTCGGTGATCGCGGCGACCATCATCCTGTGCGCGCTGCTGTATCTGTTCTTCAACAAGACCGCGCTGGGCACGGCGATGCGCGCGACATCCGAGAACATGCTCGCCGCGTACTACATGGGCATTCCGGTCAAGCGCGTGGTGTCGATCGTCTGGGCGATCTCGGCGGCGGTCGCGACCTGCGCCGGCGTGCTGCTCGCGCCGATCACCTTCATTCACTCCAATGTGGGCCTGGTGCTGGGCCTGAAGGCTTTTCCTGCCGCGGTCCTCGGCGGCTTCGGCTCGATTCCCGGCGCCGTGGTCGGCGGCGTCCTGATCGGCGTGATCGAGAGCATGGCCGGCTTCTATCTGCCCGAAGGATGGAAGGACGTCGCGCCCTATGTGGTGCTGCTGCTCGTGCTGCTGCTCAAGCCGGAAGGCCTGTTTGGCCATGTGATGCGGAAGAAGGTCTGAGCCTAGATGCGGTTCCTGTTCAAGACCGACTATGAGGACGACATCCGGCTGTTTCCGCATTCCGGCTACGTGCTTTCCTACGGCACGCTGCTGGTTCTGCTCGTGATCGCGCCGTTCGTGCTGTCGAGCTATTTCGTCAGCCAGCTCGTCTTCGTCATGATCTATGCGACGGTCGGCGTCGCGCTTCTGATCCTGACCGGCTTCACCGGGCAGGCCTCGCTGGGCCATGCCGCCTTTCTCGCCATCGGCGCCTATACGACGGCCTATCTGCAGCAGTTCAACGTGCCGTTCCCGGTCTATTTCCTGGCGGCAGGGCTCCTCACCGGGGCGATCGGCGCGCTGGTCGGATTTCCGGCGCTGCGGCTGCAAGGCATCTATCTCGTGATTGCGACGATTTCCTTTGCCTTCATCGTCGAGGAAATCCTGGCGCGGTGGGAAAGCGTCACCCATGGCAACGAGGGCATGCGTGTGAAGGCGATCCAGCTTCTGGGCACGGCCGTGTCGCGCGACAGCCCGGCCTTCTATTTCCTCTGCCTTGGCGTTCTTACGCTCGTCATCGTCGGAACGCTCAACCTGCTGCGTTCGCCGACGGGCCGCGCCTTCGTCGCGATCCGCGACAGCGAGACCGCCGCGCGCAGCATGGGCATCAACGTTTCGCTCTACAAGGTGAAGTCGTTCGCGATCAGTGCCGCCATCACCGGCTTTGCCGGCTGCCTGTTCGCCCACAAGCTGTCCTTTATCTCGCCCGAGATGTTCACGTTGCAGCTCTCGATCGAGTTCATCATCGTGATCCTGATCGGCGGCATCATCAGCCTGCATGGCGCGGTGCTGGGCGCGATATTCGTCGTCATGATCGATCCGCTGCTGACCTATCTGAAGGACGACGTGCCCGGCATGATCGGGGGCCTTGCCGCGACGCTCGGCGCCGGCAGCGAGCGCGCCGGCCATATCCAGGACAGCGTCGCGGCCTTCGCCTCCGCCAACGGGCTGAAGGGCGCGATCTACGGCGTCATCATCGTGCTGTTCGTGCTCTTTGAGCCCCTTGGTCTCTATGGCCGCTGGCTCAAGATAAAGCTCTTCTTCCAGCTCTTCCCGCTCTACAAGCGCGCCACCTTCAAGCGGCAGAAGATCTATGTGAAGTCGGAGCGAAACCGATGAGCTATTTCCGCGCCGAAAACCTTTCGCTGCATTTCGGAGGGCTGAAGGCGGTCGATTCGGTTTCCTTCGCGATCGAGAAGGGCGAGATCCTGTCGATCATCGGGCCGAACGGCGCAGGGAAAAGCTCGATCTTCAACCTGATCTCGCGCATCTACAGCCCGACCTCGGGCCGCATCTTCTTCGAGGATCAGGACATCACCCAGCGGCCATCTTACGAGATCGCCAGGCTCGGCATCGCCCGCACCTTCCAGAACATCGAGCTGTTCGAGAACGCGACCGTGCTCAACAACCTCCTGGTCGGCCGGCATCGCCATTCGACCACGCGGCTGTGGCAGGAGCTGCTGTTCCTGCCCGCCGTGCGCGCCCGGGAAAAGGAGCATCGCCGGCGCGTCGAGCAGGTGATCGAATTCCTCGACCTCGAGCCGTACCGCGAGAAGCTGATCTCGGGACTGCCCTACGGCGTGCGCAAGGTGATCGAGCTGGCCCGTGCGCTCTGCTCCGAGCCGAAGCTGATCCTGCTCGACGAGCCCTCGTCGGGGCTGAATGTCGAGGAGACCGACGACATGTCGTTCTGGATCCGCGACATGAAGAGCGAGCTCGGCATCACGGTGCTGATGGTCGAGCACGACATGACGCTGGTCAACCGCGTCTCCGACCGGGTGATAGCGCTGAACTACGGGCGGGTGCTGGCGATGGGCTCGCCGGCCGAGGTGCAGCAGCATCCCGACGTTGTCGCCGCCTATCTCGGCACCTGAGGGATGATGCGATGGGCAGCTCGGACGTCATCCTGAAGCTCAGCAACATCGAAAGCTATTACGGGCCGATCATGGCAATCCGCGGCATCAGCCTCGAGGTCAGGCGCGGCCAGATCGTCACCCTGCTGGGGGCCAACGGCGCCGGCAAGACCACGGTGCTGAAAACCATTTCCGGCATCCTCGATCCGCAAAAGGGCACGATCGAGTTCCTGGGCAAACCGATCCAGCGCATGGAAGCCGACCGGATCGTGCGGCTGGGCTTGAGCCATGTGCCGGAAGGACGCGAGGTGTTTCCGTTCCTCACCGTGCGGGAAAACCTGATGATGGGCGCCTATCCGAGGCAAGATCGGGCTGCGGTCGCAGAGGATATCGACCGGGTCTACGGCTATTTCCCGCGCCTGAGGGAGCGGCTCGACCAGCCGGCCGGCCAGCTGTCCGGCGGCGAGCAGCAGATGCTTGCGATCGGGCGTGCGCTGATGAACCGGCCGACGCTGCTGCTTCTGGACGAGCCCTCGCTCGGGCTGTCGCCGATCCTGGTCAGGGAGATCTTTGCCATCATCCGGCGCGTCAATGAGGAGCAGGGCATGTCGATCCTGTTGGTCGAGCAGAACGCCAAGGTCGCGCTGGAAACCGCCCATTACGGCTATGTGCTGGAGATCGGGCGGGTGGTCATGAACGACACTTGCGACCGTTTGATGCATTCCAAGGACATCCAGGAATTCTATCTTGGCGCCAAGGAAGCAGGCGCACGCGGCGAACGGCGCTGGAAAAAGAAGAAGACGTGGCGTTAAATGGGCTTCCGCCACCGCCAACACAGACCGGCAAAAGCCGGCGCGGCGGAAGCGGCCAGCGAGAGGGAGGAAGCGTCATGGCGAGGCCGGCGGTGCTGACGGTCGCCGACACGATCGCGAAGAGTTTCCTGCGTGCGGTGGATGAGCGCGGCGAGCGGCCCGCCATCCGCGAGAAGAAGTTCGGCATCTGGCAGCCGACCAGCTGGCGGCAATGGCTGCAGGTCTCGAAGGAGATCGCCTACGCGCTGCACGCGATCGGATTTCGGCCCGGCGACGTCGCCTCCATCATCGCCAATCCGGTGCCGGAATGGGTGTTCGCCGACATGGGCATCCTGTGCGCCGGCGGCGTCTCCTCCGGCATCTACCCGACCGATTCGATCGCGCAGGTCGAATATCTGGTCAACGATTCCTCCACCCGCGTGATCTTCGTCGAGGACGAGGAGCAGCTCGACAAGGTTCTCGCCTGCCGCGGCCGCTGTCCGACGCTGGAAAAGATCATCGTGTTCGACATGGAAGGGTTGAGCGGCTTTTCCGATCCCATGGTGATGTCGCTCGACGAATTCAGCGCGCTCGGCCGCAACCACATGGTCGGCAACGCGGCGCTGTGGAGCGAAATGATCGAGAGCCGCAGGCCCGACGATCTCGCCATCCTGGTCTACACCTCGGGCACCACGGGGCCGCCCAAGGGCGCGATGCACGCCAACCGCAGCGTCACGCATCAGATGCGCCACGCCAACGACCTCATTCCGTCGACCGATGCCGAGGAGCGGCTGGTGTTCCTGCCGCTCTGCCACGTCGCCGAGCGCGTCGGCGGCTACTACGTCTCCGTCGCGGTCGGCTCGGTGATGAATTTTGCCGAAAGCCCGGAAACCGTGCCCGACAATCTTCGCGAGGTGCAGCCGACCGTCTTCCTGGCGGTGCCGCGCGTCTGGGAGAAATTCTATTCCGGCGTCACCATCGCGCTGAAGGACGCAACGCCGTTCCAGAACTGGATGTACAGGCGCGCGCTCCGCATCGGCTACCGCATGGCCGATTGCCGGCTTGAGGGCAGTACGCCGGCGGCCTCATTGCGGCTCGCCGACCGGCTGGCCTACTGGCTGGTGTTCCGCAACATCCGCCGCATGCTCGGGCTCGACCGCTGCCGGATCGCGCTGACGGGCGCGGCGCCGATCGCGCCGGACCTGATCCGCTGGTATCTCGCGCTCGGCCTCGACATGCGCGAGGTCTACGGCCAGACCGAGAATTGCGGGGTCGCGACCTTGATGCCGAAGCAGCGCATCAAGCTCGGTTCGGTCGGCACCGCGGTGCCCTGGGGCGAGGTCATGATCTGCCCGAAAGGCGAGATCCTGATCCGCGGCGAATTCCTGTTCCTGGGCTATCTCAACCAGCCGGAGAAGACCGCCGAGACCATCGACACCAAAGGATGGCTGCATACCGGCGATGTCGGCGCCATCGACAACGAGGGTTTCGTCAAGATCACCGACCGGATGAAGGACATCATCATCACCTCGGGCGGCAAGAACATCACGCCGTCGGAGATCGAGAACCAGCTCAAATTCTCGCCCTATATCTCCGACAGCGTCGTGATCGGCGACAAGCGACCGTACTTGACCTGCCTCATCATGATCGACCAGGAGAATGTCGAGAAGTTCGCCCAGGATCACGACATTCCGTTCACCAACTATGCGAGCCTGTGCCGCGCGCCCGCGGTGCAGGACCTGATCTGGCGCGAGATCGAGGCGGTGAATGCCAATTTCGCGCGTGTGGAGACGATCAAGAGATTCACCCTGATCGAGCGCCAGCTCACGCCCGAGGACGAGGAGCTGACGCCGACCATGAAGCTGAAGCGCAGCTTTGTGAACAGGCGCTATGCCAGCGAGATCGACGCCATGTATGCCGACCGGGCCGTGGCGTGAGTGCTGATTGAGGCGGAGGAGCAGGCGGCCCCATCCTTCGCGAGCAAAACATGGGCCGGCAGGGAAGAGGAGGCTTAAGGAAATGTCCATATCGCTGAAGGCCATCGGCCTTGCGATCGGCGCAGTTGCGCTGACGCAGTTGCCGGCTGCGGCCCAGACCAAGGTGACCAACGAGGGCATCGCGGCCAACGAGATCGTGATCGGCACGCATCAGGACCTCTCGGGCCCGATCAAGAACTGGGGCGTGCCGGTCGCCAACGGCATGAAGATGGCGGTCGAGGAGATCAATGCCGCCGGCGGCGTCAACGGCCGCAAGCTGAAACTGATCGTGGAAGACAATGGCTACGACCCGAAGAAGGGCGTGCTGGCCTCGCAGAAGCTGATCGAGCGCGACAAGATCTTCGCCATGATCGGTTCGATGGGCTCGGCGCCGACGCTCGCCGCACAGGACATCCTGTTCGACGCCGGCGTGCTGCAGCTGTTCCCGCTGACCGCAGCCGAATTCACCTTCAAGTTCGATCCGGCCAAGCCGCAGGAGCGGCTGAAGTTCAACAACCTGCTGCCTTACGTCGAAAGCACGCGCGCAGCGCTGAAATACATGATGGACTGGAAGGGCTTCAAGAAGCCCTGCATCATGCACCAGGACGACGAGTACGGCAAAAACGTGCTCGACGGCTTCACCCAGCAGCTCGAGGCGATGAAGGTGCAGCCGGCCTCGATCACGAGCTACAAGCGCGGCGCCTCCGATTTCTCGGCGCAGGTCGCCAAGATGAAGTCCGACGGCTGCGACCTCGTCGTGCTCGGCACCATCATCCGCGAGACTATCGGCGCGATGGGCGAGGCGAAGAAGCTCGGCTGGGACGTCACCTTCCTCGGTGCTACGCCGACCAACGTGCTGGAGGTCCCGGCGCTCGGCAAGGACGCGGTCGAAGGTCTCTACGCCGCGTCCGGCTTCGAGATTCCCTACGAGGACACCGCGAAGGGCAAGGTCAAGGACTGGCTCGTCAACTACAAGAAGATGTTCGGCACCGACGCCAACACGCAGGCGATCATCGGCTACAACGCGATCGAGACCTTTGCGTTCTATACCCAGAAGGCCGGCAAGGACCTGACCGGCCAGAAGATGCTGGATGCGCTGGAATCCGGCGACAAGTTCCTCGACATCTTCAGCTCGCCGCCGACCAAGTTCTCCAAGACCGATCACCTCGCCAACACCATTACCCAGGTGCAGCAGGTGCAGAAGGGCCGCTGGGTGCTGGTGAAGGACAATCTGATGTTCTGACCGCAGTCGCGGAAAGCAGGAGCCATTCAAGACAAGGGCTGCGCGATCGCCTCGCGCAGCCCTTTCGTTTTGTGTCGTCGTCGTTCCGGGGCGATGCGAAAGCATCGAACGCGGAACCTCGAGATTCCGGGTCTGGTGCTTGCGCACCATCCCGGAATGACGCTTCGCGTCACTTCTTCGGCCGGATCGCGTCCGCGGTGCCCTGGATGAAGGCCTGGATCTTCACCACGTCCTCGTCCTTCAGCTTGCCGGTGAAGTCGGGCATGCCCCTGTCGCGGAACGGCCCGTTGAAGACGATGCCCTTCAGGTTCGCGATCTCCTCCTTCGGCACATAGCCGAGGTTGCGGATATTGCCGCCCTTGTCGACGCCGGGCACGCCATGGCAGGTGGCGCAGGCCGCGACGTAGAGCGCGGTGCCCTCCGGCACGTCCTTGGCGTCATACGGCACGCCTTCGAGCAGGCCCTCGGTCTGGTATTTGACAAAGGCCGGCGGCTCGGCCTTGCCGCCGAGCGCGAAGGTGTAGACCGTGCCCGGGCTCTGCGTTTCGGTTGCGCGCGCGGCGAGGCCGAACACGCCGCCCCAGCCGACCGCGACCGAGACATATTGCACGCCGTCGACCGTGTAGGTCGCGGGGGCGGCGACCACGCCGGTCCCGGTCGGCGCTTCCCACAGCTTTTCGCCTGTCGTGGCGTTGTAGGCGATGAAGCGCCCGTCGGCGGTGCCCTGGAACACCAGGTTGCCGGCGGTCGTGAGCGTGCCGCCGTTCCAGGGCGAGACATATTCGGCGCGCCAGGCTTCCTTCTGTTTCACCGGGTCCCACGCCAGCAGGCGGCCGAAGGCCGGCGCCTTCGGCGGTTCGCCGTTCAGCACGAAGCCGACGTTCCACCCCGTCGTGCCGCCGAATTTGCCGGGCGTGGCGGCGTTCTGGGTGAAGCTCTTTTCCGGCGTCAGGTTCAACGGCACGTTCTGCGCCGGCAGATAGACCAGACCGGTCTGCGGATTGAACGACATCGGATGCCAGTTGTGCGCGCCGTACGGGCCGGGGACGGCGTCGTAGGGCTCGTCGCCGCGCGCCGCCGGCACCTCGGTCGGCCGGCCGCTCGCGTCATAGCCGGTGGCCCAGTTCACATCGACGAAGTTCTTTGCCGAGATGAACTTGCCGTTGGTGCGGTCGATGACGAAGAAGAATCCGTTCTTCGGCGCGTGCAGGATGACCTTGCGCGGCGCGCCGTCGATATTGATGTCGGCGAGGATCATCGGCTGGGTCGACGTGTAGTCCCAGTTGTCGCCCGGCGTTTCCTGGTAGTGCCAGACATATTTGCCGGTGTCGGCGTTCAGCGCGACGATCGAGGCGAGGTAGAGGTTGTCGCCGCCCGACGGGCTGCGGATATTGCGATTCCACGGCGCGCCGTTGCCGGTGCCGATATAGACCATGTTCAATTCGGGATCGAAGGTGATGGTGTCCCACGGCGTGCCGCCGCCGCCGTTGAGCCACCATTTGCCGGCGGGATCCCAGGTCTTGGCGGCCGCCTCCATCGACGCGTCCTCGAACGGCTTCGACGGATCGCCCGGCACCGTGAACCAGCGCCAGACCTGGTTGCCGGTCTCGGCGTCATAGGCGGTGACGTAGCCGCGCGCGCCGTATTCGGCGCCGCCTTGGCCGATCAGCACCTTGCCGTTGAAGACGCGCGGCGCGCCGGTGATGGTGTAGGAGTGATCGTGATCGATCAGCGTGTCCTTTTCCCAGATCTTTTGGCCAGTCGCGGCATCGAGCGCGATCAGCCGTCCGTCATAGGCGGCGACGAACACCTTGCCCTTGTAGAGCGCGACGCCACGGTTGACGACGTCGCAGCAACCCTTGTAGCCCTGCTCGCGATTGACGCCGGGATCGAAGGTCCAGATCTTCCTGCCGGTGCGCGCGTCGATCGCGTGCACCACGCTCCATGACGCGGTCTGGTACATGATGCCGTCGACGACGAGCGGCGTCGCCTCGACCCCGCGCGCGGAATCGAGGCTGTAGCTCCAGACGAGGCCGAGACCGCGCACATTGTCGGAATTGATCAGGTGCAGCTTGGAGAAGCGCGTCTCCGCATAGTCGAGGCCGACGGTCGGCCAGTCGTCGGAGGTCGCGGTATTGGCGCGGATCATCGCGCCGTCGACGGCCGAGGTCACCGCCTTGATGTGGTTGGCCGAGCCTTTCGAGGCCTCTTGCGCCAGCGCCGGGCCGCAGCAGACAGCGAGGCCAATTCCGAGCATGGAGACGAAGCCGGCAAGGCGGGTGGATCTCGCTCCGCCGGGCGCGGCATCGGGAAAATCGCGGCTGACGGCATCGACGTGCGGCATCTCATCCTCCCTGCGATCTCTAGTGGTCCGATTCTAACGTTCGCATCCCATCCGGGAAGCACGTTTGCGAACGTTAGAATCAAAGGACCACTCGCAATTATTATTTCTAGTGGAGCTTTGGATTTGACGGTCGCATCGATGAATCGCGGCAAAGCGACTAGCGAACGTCAAATCCGCTCCACTGACGGATCTGGAAGTCGATCGTATGCCTCGCGCGACGACGGCGTCAATGAACCGGCGCTGCGCATGGACGCAAGAGAAAATTCCCGCCGTCATTTTTTCGCCAAACGAAACGTCAAGCCAGCGGCGGCGGTCTCGCCGCTACCGGCCGAGCGCGATCCCGAAATCGATGGGCTTCAGCATGTTGACGCCGCAGCGCCAGCTGCCTGCCTCGTTCCTTTGAAACGCAAAAACCTTCTCGACCTTGATCCGATGGGCGACCGCAAAATTCTCGCGGCCGGTCGAGGCGGCGACAGCCTTGCCGGTCTTGTCCCAGCAACTGCCGGTGCAGCTCGATGCGATCGTGCTGCAGGCGGCAAAAGGCTGCAGCACGATCATCTCGACTTCGGCGGTCACCAGCGCGCTCTGCTCGGCGACCTCCTTGTCGATCTCGAACACGCGGCTGATCCGCAGGAAGTTCTCGCAGGCGCTGGCCGCATGGATCTGGCTGACGCAGAGATCGACGGCGTCGGCGTTGGGTGCGGCCGGCCGCAGGCGTCGCCCGAAGGCCTTCTTCGGATCGTCCCTGGCCGCGACAAGCTCGGCGGTCTTCTGGTTGATGTCGTCGGCCAGGCAGCCTTCCGACGATGCCAGCTCGCGCAGCGGCACATTATCCTTGCCGTCGAGCTCGCATTTGCGGTCGCGTTCCCTGTTCCATCGCGCATATTCGGCGAAGGCGTCGCGCGCCTCTTCCTCGCTCAGCTTGGCGATCGCGGCCATGACGTGGCCGTCGAGTTCAGCCTCCGCGAGCGCAAGCGATGGATCGCTGCAGATCAGGGCGCCGGCGGCGGTATTTACGGCTAGACAGTCGAAGTTCGGATTGCGCAGGATTTCGATCCGCTCCTCGGTTTCCTTGGCAAGGCAGGCCTTGACCGGCTCGATGTCCTCGAAGCGCGGCGTCTCATTCTCGAAGATTCCGCAGCTCAGATTGCGATCGCGGATCCACTGGACGTTTTCCTCCACCGCGACCCTGCGGTCGGGAATGCGGCTCAGCCGCGCCTCGATCGCGTCGCCCAGCCGGCTCGCGGCGGCGCCAAGCTCGGGATCGCCGCAAAACAACTGGTCTGCGGCGTCCCTCACGGTCTCGCAGTGATTCTTCGCGAACAGCGGAAGGACGTCCTGGATCGAGCGATCGGGTTCGGTCTCCGCGCGCGCCACGGCGGCAAGTCCGAACTGGGTGACCATGATCGCCAGCACAATCGCCCGCATGCTCGCCTTCCCCGTCAAATCCACAACTGTGCCGCCATGCTACCGCAGGATGTGGAGAGGTGGATACGGTTTTTCGAAGAACCGTTTCGGGTCAAGAGCATGCGCCTCCGACCGCCTCGAGGCGAGACGGTGGTGGCTTTCGGAATGCGGCTCAGTTCGCGGAAGGCTCAGCCGGCTCGGGCTGTGCCGCCAGGGCCGGCACCGCGGAGACGGTGAACCCGCGCTCCGGCGTTGCCACCGCAAGCGGCGCATCCTGATACTGCATCACGCCGGACTGGTCGATGACGAACAGCGGGCGGTAATGCTTGATCTGGACATCCTCGATCATTGCCATGCGGCGGTTGTCGAGCAGGAGCCAGCGGCCGTCCAGCCGCACCGCGGCTACCGCGTGATCCTCGTCAAGCATGGTGTCGTGCAGCACCACGATGCGCAGGTCGGCTTCCGCCAGTCCGGCCGCGCGGAGCGCCATGTATTTGGCGATCGCATAGTCCTCGCAATCGCCTGCGCCACGAAAGAAGGTGACCAGCGGTGAATTCCAGACATCGATCTCGCCGTATTGCGCAAGGTCGCTCATCGGCCGGATGGCCAGGTTGACCGCGCGGTTGACCTCGCCGAGCCGCGCGCGCCCGTCGCGTTCCCTTGCGGCATCGACGATGGCGAGAAACTGCAGCGCGGCGGGCGAGGCGCAGCGTTCACGGTCGCCGTCACAAAGCGCAAGCTGCACCCGCTCGTCGTCGAGCCGGCGTTGCACGGCAAGCCACTTGTCGCGCAGGCCGCCGAAATTGATGCGCATCGCGCCGAGCCCGAACGGTTCGCCCGGCGGCAGCGATGCCTGCGCCGCTTTCGTGCCGTCGAGCACGCCGGCGCGCCCATCCGTCGCCGGACCCAGGCAGGCCAGAGCCAATGCGAACAGCGCCCGTGCAGATAGCGCTGCGCGCAACCCGCGCGTGTGACCGAAGGTTCCCATCTGACGCCCCCATGTCCGGCATCGACGGGCGCTTCACGCCTCTTCGTGACCGGATCGTTGGGGCCATGATCGGAGGGGACGCTTTTATTCGGCTTAAAGACGGCCTCAGGCGGCCGAAAAGCGTAAAACACGCTGAAGCTCTGTCGGTTTTTTTCCCGACAATTTTACGAATGCGGGGCGCGGCACCCGGAAAGGGTAGCGAAAAAGTAAAAAAACACCTGCTGTGTCGTGCTTGCCGCAAATTCCCTTGGCTATGGCTAATTGCGGGTGGAAATCGCGATTCTGTTATCCAGCTCACAGTTTTTGCTGAAAACCTGGCGCAATATCGACCGCGGGATGGCAGGCAAGAGGTGTACTAAGTATTACGGGCTATGGATATACATCCAAATACTTATACCGATCGGTATATGCTTCAAAACGGTCGGATAATACCACGGAACCCCTGAAACAATACTGGTTAGCTCGGCACGGCCATTGATCCCGATCGCGCGCAGCCGCCTCTGTGGGATGAAGTCACACAAGCATTAGATGGTTTCGCGATGGCCGGACCGATGATATGCAAGCTTAGACGACTGATTTTTATATACTTATTAACCATTGCACGGTGGGGCTTTGAATTACGCGGGCAAATTTGACGCCATGCTGTCCGTCGACGGCCGGGCTACGCATCATTCTCCCGCGTATGTTCATCTGGATTCGCCCCACGCGAAGGCTCCCGCGGACGCGATTTTCGTGTCAGACGCGGATCTGCTCTTCCACGCCGATTTCACGCGTTCCGGTGTCGACCTTGTTCTGTCCAAGGACGGCCGCGAGCTCGTTCTTCACGACTATTTCAAGGGTGAAAAACGCGCGCCGCTGGCGTCGTCCGACGGCGCGCATCTGGCCGGCGATCTCGTCAACGCCCTGACCGGGCAGACGCAGTATGCCCAGGCCGATCCTTCGGCCACGGCCGGCAAGGTCATCGGCCACGTCACCAAGCTTGCCGGCGGCGCGACGGTGGTCCGCAACGGCGTCTCGATCATCCTGCACCTCGGCGACAACGTCGAAAAAGGCGACATCGTCCAGACCAACGCCGATTCGTCTGTCGGCATCACCTTCATCGACGGCACCGTGTTCGGCCTGTCCTCGAATGCGAGGATGGTGCTCAACGAAATGGTCTACGACCCCAACGGGTCGGGCAATTCGACGCTGTTCAGCCTGGTGTCCGGCACCATCTCCTTCGTCGCCGGCGAGACCGCCAAGCACGGCGACATGAAGATCGATACGCCGGTCGCGACCATGGGCATCCGCGGCACCGCGGTGCTGGTGCAGATCGACTTCGACGTGTCGACCTCGGTCAATGGCGCGCCGGCGACGCCGACCGCGAGCTTTCAGGTCCTGGTCGAGCCGGACGGCACGACGGGCAATTACGTGCTGCTCGACAAGCTCACGCTGCAGCCGATCGCGACCGTCAATGCCGCCGGCACCGAGGTCAAGATCATCAATGGCATCGTCTCGACCGGCCTCGCATCGCTGACGCCCGATGCGCAGAAGCTGATCACGGACGTCTTCCAGCAGAAATTCGCCGACCTGACCAATCCCGTCACCAAGACGGCGAGCACGACGAGCGGTTCGAGCACCCCTCCGGATACGACGCACACGGGCAATCCGCAGTCCAAGGACGGGTCGACGACGACCACGACGACGACGACCACGACCGTCAAATCAACGACCACGCCGCAGGGTGCTCCGACGGATCCGAATGCGCGCGATCCGGTGGCGCCGGACGCCACGGCTATCGGCGGTACGACCACGGAGCTCACGCTCACGACCGCCAGCTCCACGCCCGATACCGCGAGCGGCTCGGTCAGCTATGCCGATCCCAATGCCGGCGACCAGCCGACCGTATCAATCGCCTTTGACTCCTTCACCTATACTGACGGGACGGGCCAGCCGATCGCGAATCTCAATGATTTGCAGAAGGCGGACATCAAGGCCACCGAAGTCAAGCTGGTGGTGACGCAGGATCCGGCGGCCAAGA
This sequence comes from Bradyrhizobium sp. NP1, assembly GCF_030378205.1. NCBI lineage: Bacteria > Pseudomonadati > Pseudomonadota > Alphaproteobacteria > Hyphomicrobiales > Nitrobacteraceae > Bradyrhizobium > Bradyrhizobium sp. NP1. The sequence continues at coordinate 7,220,466 of NZ_CP127385.1, read as the reverse complement.
ACCACGGCACGGCGACCTGGTCCTACAAGATTGCCGACCACGCCTTCGACTTCCTCGCCGCGGGCGAGACGCTGACGCTGACCTATGAGGCAACGGTCGACAACGGCTTCACCCAGGATCCGACGACCGAGTTCACCAAGATCAAGTTCACGATCGTCGTCACCGGCACCAACGACACGCCGGTCATCACGACCGACAAGCAGATCCAGCTGATCGAATTCACCGCGGGCACGGCGACCGTGGGCGGGACGCTGCAATCGAGCAACAACCTGGTGACAGCGGGAACGTTCGCGTTCACCGACCCCGACCTGACCGACACCCACACGGTTGCGAGGCTCCTGACGGGCGCAACGCTGACGCTCGCCGACGGCCGGACACTGAACCTGGCGCAGCTCGACCAGCTGTACCAGTCGCCGATGGATACTTTCGCCCAGGCTCTTTACGTTGCGATCAACCAGGGAGACGACAGCACCGGTTCGGGCACCGGCACCATCACCTGGAAGCTGAACGACCTGCCGGTCTACCTTGCCGACTTCATCGAGCCGGGCCAGACGCTGACGCTGATCTACACCGTCACGCTGACGGATTCGCAGGGCGCCACCGACACCAAGACCGTCGAGGTCACGATCACCGGCAACAACAACCCGGCGGTGGTCTGGATTCACACCACCGACGATCAGTCGCCCGACGGCAGCTGGACCACCAAGTCGAACTGGGGCACCGGAAATATCCCGACGGGCTCCGACGACGTCATCATCATCACCAACCAGTTGCAGCCGCACACCCCGTCCTATCCAGCCACGGTCACGGACGGGACCCAGGCGGTCGCGAACTCGGTGACGATGAACGATTTCGCCGGGCTGGCGCCGGAGCTCGATATTCAGAGTGGCGCGTCGCTGGCCATTGGCGCGAACCTCAACCTCAGCGCCGACTCGATCCTGCACAATGCGGGGACGGTTACTGTCGGCGGCAAGATCGAGTTGAAGGATTCGAGTGCGCTCGCGAATTCCGGCGCGCTCAAGCTCGGGCAGGGCGGAGATATCCGGGGCGGTGCTGTCGTCACCAACGACAACGCCTCTGGCGCGCAACCGATCACGGGCGATACCCTGCTGGTCGGTACCGCTGGCGCCGGCTCCAACGATCTTGGTGTCGCCATCAAGGGCGGCTCTGTTCTTACCGTCGATGGCAAGACCATCACCTTCTCGACGTCGCAGACCAATATCACCAGCGATGCCCATGGCAACTACACTGTCGGTATCGGTATCGGCAGCCTGTTGAAGGTCAGTGATCTGCTCGCCATCATTGATGCCATTACCGGTGCCACCGTGCCATCGTCGGTCAGCGCCGCAGGCCAGCTTGTACTTTCCACCGGTGCCGCCCCCAACCTGATCATTTCCGGCGCCGGCAATGTGCTCGCCGCGCTCGGCCTTAACGTCAGCGTCACCAATACCGGGCTGATCGAGCTCCAGGGCGGGACGCTCAACGTCCTGACCAACATCGCCAACGCACAGGGCGACACCTCCGGCCAGATCAACGTCGATGCCGGAGCGACGCTCGTGCTCGACGCCAATCCGAACGGCATTACCGGAGGCATCACGGGCGGGACCGTCACCATCGACGGCACGCTGGACCTTCAGGGTACGAGCTTCCTCAGTGGCGGCACGTTGATCAATTACGGTCAGGTCAATGTCAGCGGCACCGAAACATTCGACCATGAGACCGTCACCAATAATGGCACGAACGGTGCGATCGACATCACCGGCGCGCTGACGCTGAAGAACGGCGCCTCGATCAGCAACGGCGCAGCCGGCAACACCGAGACGGTGGAAGGCAGCGCCAGCCTGACGCTGCAGGACACCAGCTTTATCAGCGGCGGCACGATCATCAACAAGGGCACGCTGAACCTGCAGGGGACGAGCGGCCTGAAGAACGGCAAGCTGACCAACACCGGCGCGGTGAACGTCGCCGGGGTCGATGCCTTCGACCAGGAGACCGTCACCAACAACGGCGTCAACGGCGCGATCGACATCACCGGCGCGCTGACGCTGAAGAACGGCGCCTCGATCATTAACGGTGCGGCCGGCAACACCGAGACGGTGGAAGGCAGCGCCAGCCTGACGCTGCAGGACACCTCCTTTATCAGCGGCGGCACGATCATCAACAAGGGCGCGCTGAACCTTCAGGGGACGAGCGGCCTGAAGAACGGCACGCTGACCAACACCGGCGCGGTGAAGATCGCCGGGGTCGATGCCTTCGACCAGGAGACCGTCACCAACAACGGCGTCAACGGCGCGATCGACATCACCGGTGCGCTGACGCTGAAGAACGGTGCCTCGATCAGCAACGGTGCGGCCACCAACACCGAGACGGTGGAAGGCAGCGCCAGCCTGACGCTGCAGGACGCCACCTCGATCAGCGGCGGCACGATCATCAACAAGGGCACGCTGAACCTTCAGGGGACGAGCGGCCTGAAGAACGGCACGCTGACCAACACCGGCGCGGTGAAGGTCGCCGGGGTCGATGCCCTCGATCAGGAGACCGTCACCAATAACGGCGTCAACGGCGCGATCGACATCACCGGCGCGCTGACGCTGAAGAATGGCGCCTCGATCAGCAACGGTGCGGCCACCAACACCGAGACGGTAGAAGGCAGTGCCAGCCTGACACTGCAGGACGGCTCCAGCATCACGGGTGGTACACTCTCGAACGCCGGCACGGTCTTTATCGAAACAACGGGCGCCGCGCTGCACGGCGTCAACGTCATCAACACCGGGACAATCCAGGTCGATGTAGGCGGCGGTTCTCCGCCGCCCCCGCCGACGACCTTGACCGTGGACGGGGGCACCACCGTTACCGGCGGGAACGTCACCGTCGGCGGCACGGGTATCCTCGACTCGACCGCCGGAACGAACACCATCACCGACGCCATCGTCAACAACAGCGGCATCATCGAGGCCACCGGCGGCAAGCTGACCATCAATCAGACCGCATCCGGCAAGACCATCACCAATTCGGGCACGCTGGAAGCCAATGGCGGCGAACTGGACATCACCGGCGAGCCGGTGGCCAACACCGGCACGCTGGCGGCCACGAAGAACAGCACGCTGAAGCTGACGTCCACGACGGTGACCAACACCGGCAATGGCAAGGTCACGGTCGCGAGCGGCTCGCTGCTGAACCTGGTCGGTGCGTCGATCCTCGGCGGCAGCCTGACCAATTCCGGCAGCGTGAAGAACGTGTCCGGCGCCAGCACGGTCTCGGCAGCCGTCACCAACAACACCAACGCGACCATCGAGGTGGTGGCCGGCTCGCTCAATCTCTCGGGCGGACTGAGCGGCGCCGGATTGCTCCAGATCGACGATGGCACGCTGCTCGAGCTCGCCGGCGCCACCAGCGCGCTCGCCGTCCTCTTTGCCGGCGGCTCCGGCACCGGCACGCTGCAGCTCGACAATTCGCTGGGCTTTACCGGCACGATTTCCGCGACGGCCGCGGCCAGCGGCAATTTCATCATCGACGGCAAGGGCGGCGTCGTCACCGGCAGCGGCGACGGCATCGATTTCACGTCGAGCGGCGGCAGCGCCGCGAAACCCGCAACCGTCACGGTCGATCCCGCCGGCACGATCACGGGCGCCGTCAACGGCGTCCTCGTGGTCCAGAACGGTGTCGGCGATATCACGGTCACACCGTCCGGCACCGTCACCGGTCAGAATGGCGACGGCATCATCGCGGAGATCGGCGCGTCGGGCTCCGGCAACATCATCGCCGGCAGCGGCGGCATGGTGATCGGCCAGGGCGCCGGGTCGGTCGGCCTGTTCGCCGAGAACTTCAACCCGAACGACGCCGGCAACATCACGATCACGCAGACCGGCGGCGCAAGCGGCGGCCACGACGGCATCAAGGCTATCACGCTGGGCTCCGGCAACATCACGATCGAGGCCGGAGGCGTCATCACCGCGGGCGTGCAGTTCGGCATTCGCGCCGAGGATCACGGCACCGGCCATGTTTCGGTGCAGACGGATGACGGCACCACGATCAATTCCGGCGGAACAGGCATCAGTGCCGTCAATCTCGACGATAGGGTTGCAGCGTCGTTCAACAGCACCGTCACGGTGACGGCGCGCGGCACCATCAATTCCGGAACCACCAACAATCCCAGCGGCTCGGTCCCGGCAGGCATCAACGCCGGCTACTTCGGCAGCGCCGGTGTCGCCAATACCGGCATCAACGGTACGGTCTCGGTCGACAATTTCGCCAACATCACGGCCGCCGCAGGCTATGGCATCAACGCCTTTAATTGGGGCGTCGGCAATGTCACGGTCCATGAAGAGGCCAACACGAGCATCACCGCCGCGCAGACCGGCATCGCCGCGTTCTCGCTCAGCGGCGGCAAAGGCGACGTCACCATCACTGTCGACCAGGGCGTGACGGTTTCGACCGTCAGTCCGACGCCGACGAGCAACTCGAGCTACGGCGTCCAGGCCTTCAGCCAGGGCCCGGGCAAGATCACGGTCACCACGTCGAACGGCGACACCATCAATTCCGGGAGCAGCGGCATCGTCGCGACCGACGGCGCGACCACCCTTGACGCGTCCGCCGGCAGCACGATCACGGTGACCGCTCGCGGCATCATCAACTCCGGTGCGAACCTCAACACCAGCGGCAGCACGCCGGCCGGCATTCTTGCCGGCTACACCGGCAACAATGGTGGCAACGCCGTTGCCGACCCCAGCGTCCACGGAGCCGTGCTCGTCGACAACTTCGCCACCATCACGGCGGCCGCGGGCTTCGGCATCAACGCCTTCAATGGCGGCCAGGGCAACATCACGGTCCACAACGAGACCGGTGCTAGCGTCACGGGCGTCAATGTCGGCATCCGCGCCGTCGAGCTGAGCGGGGCGGCCGGTGACATCAGCATCACCAACGACGGCACCACCAGCGGCCAGACCGGCGTGCTGGCGAGCACCAACGGCGTCGGCGGCATATCTGTCACCAACACCGGCCAGATCACCGGCACCACGAATGTCGGCCTCCGAGTGGCGCAGGATGGCGCAGGCGTCAACGGCTCGAGCACGATCACCAACAGCGGCCACATCGCCGGTGGTATCTTCAACTCCGTGCAGTTCGCCGCGATCTCGATAGCGGAGAACGCCACCGGCACGGCCAAGATCGACAACACCGGGACGATCGGTGCGTCGTCCGCCAGCGTTGCGATTGTTGAAACCGGCGGCGGCGTCACCATCAACAACAATCCCGACGGCGTGATCAACGGTTCGATCACCGTCGCCAACGCGACCTTCTCGAACGAGGTCGGCGCCACCTGGAATGCCGGCGGCGCCAGCCAGTTCGGGGCATCCGCCTATACCGGGGCGACCCCCACCTCGATCGACAACGACGGCACGATCAACCTGTCGGCGGCCTCGATTTCCTCGGTCAGCGGGCTCACGATCGACAACAGCGGCACCATCGACGCGCTGTCGGGCACCAGCGCGATCACCGGTGCTGGGATCACCAACACCGGCACGATCGAGGCGACCGGCACCGGCACGTTGCAGCTCAATTCGACCACGGTCACCAACGCGGTGACGGTCGGCGACGTCACGACCGACGGTCTGGTTTCCGTTGCAGCCGGATCGACGCTTGTGCTTTCCGGTTCCGGAATCGACGGCGGCAAGATCACCAGTCTCGGCACCGTCGAGATTGCGGGCGACAGCAGCATCACCAATGATGCGTTCGCCAACCACCAGCTCACGGTGGACAGCGGCAAGACGCTGAAGCTGAACGGCACCACGGTGACCGGCGGCTTCGTCACCGGCACCAGCATCAGCGCCACGCTTGCGATCGACGACGGCAAGACCCTGAAGCTCTCCGGCGTCTCCATCAACGGCGGCACCATCAATAATGGTTCGGTCGCGGGGACGGGAAGCATCGACATCATCGGCTCGAGCGCGATCGGCAACGCCACCCTGAACAAGGGCGGCGTGACGATCGAGAGCGGCCAGACCCTGACGCTCACCGGCGACACGATCAACGGCACCACCATCACCTTCGCCGGAACCGGCGATACGCTGAAGCTGGACGCGACGTCGGCCGCGAACTTCCACGGCACGATCAGCGGTCTCGTGACCGGCGACTTCATCGATCTGATGGGTGTGACGGTCTCGACCGCGGTGTGGAACGGCTCGACGCTCGTCATCAACGGTACCGGCACCACGTACCAGATCTCCTCGCTGCCTTCGGGCGACACCTTCGCCTTCAAGAGCGATGGCCAGGGCGGCACGCTGCTTGAAGTGCTGCCCGAGACCTTGACGGTCGGATCATCGCCCGCCACTGGCGTCGAGACGACAGCGGTTCCGCTGCATTTCAGCGATGCGCTGACCGGCGGGGCGACGCTGACCGCCTTCGTCATCAGTGGCATTCCGGCCAACGCCGTGTTGAGCGACGGCACCCATACCCAGACGGTGACGGGCGGCACGCTTGATGTCGCCGGCTGGAACCTTGCCAATCTGACGATCACGCCGACCAACGACAGCAACTTCGTGCTGTCGGCGATGGTCACCTCGACCGACCCCAACGGCTTCCACTACACGGTGCCGGCGACCGAGACCGTGACCGTCAATCCGACGTCGCCGAGCCTGACGTGGGCGGCGAGCGTGTCCAGCACCGAGGCGGTAATCTCGCTCGCTGCGCTATCGGAAACCATCACCGGCCAAACCGGCGACAGCAATGTCGGCAACACGCTGACGATAAGCGGCGTGCCGCAGGGCGCGGTGCTGAGCGACGGCCATGGCCACTCCGCGATCGGCAACGGTACTGCGATCGACGTCAGCGCCTGGACGCTGTCGAGCCTGACCATCGACACCACCGGGGCTTCCGTCCCGACCGGCAATTTCACGCTGACCGCGACCGCGACCGAAAAGGACGCCGAAGGCAATGTCAGCGCCGCCACCAGCGTCAGCGAGCAGGTGATCGTCAATCCGACCGCGCCGACCCTGACCTGGGCCGCGAGCGCGTCCGGCACCGAGACGGTGATTTCGCTTGGCACGCTCTCGGAGACCATCACCAGCCACACCGGCGACGGCAATGTGAGCGATACGCTGACGATCAACGGCGTGCCGCAGGGCGCGGTGCTGAGCGACGGCCATGGCCACTCCGCGATCGGCAATGGCGCCGCGATCGACGTCAGTGCCTGGACGCTCTCGAGCCTGACCATCGATACCAGCGGCGCCTCGGTGCCGGCCGGCAATTTCACGCTGACAGCGACCGCGACCGAAAAGGACGCCGAAGGCAATGTCAGCGCCTCCACCAGCGCCAGCGAGCAGGTCACGATCGATCCCGCCGCACCGACCGTTGCGCCGGTCACGGTATCGACCGTCGAAGGCGCGGCCGTCGCGCTCAATCTCGGGATTGCGGCCACGAACCTGGAGGGCGACGGCAACACGCTGAACGCGGTGACCCTCACCTTCACGGTGCCGGCAAACGATACTTACACCTTCACCAACGGCAGCGGACTGAACCAGACCTTCGCCGCCGGCGCCAACCAGACCTTGACGCTGACGCCGGCGCAGCTCGCCGGGCTGTCGATCACGACGACCAATGCCAGCAATGTCTCGCTCACGGTTTCAGCGACGCAGATCGATGCCGAGGGCGATGTCAGCCACACGGCTGCCGGCACCGAAATCGTCACCGTCAATCCGACCGCGCCGACGGTTGCGCCGGTTGCGGTGTCCGGCGTCGAAGGCGCTCCGATCGCGCTCAACCTCGGGATTGCGCCCACGAATCAGGCGGGCGACAGCAACACGCTGAACGCGGTGACGCTCACCTTCACGGTGCCGGCGAACGCTAGCTTCACCTTCACCAACGGCAGCGGGCTGAACCAGACCTTCACCGCCGGCGCCAACCAGACCCTGACGCTGACGCCGGCGCAGCTGGCCGGGCTGTCGATCACGACGGCCACCGCCGGCGCCATTGCGCTCGCCGTTTCCGCGACCGAGGTCGACACGGACGGCAACGTCAGCCAGGCTGCCATCGGCAGTGAGACTGTCACCGTCAATCCCAGTCAGAATTATCTCTGGGGTACCGCGGTCATTCCGGAGCCGGGCAACCATACGTTCAACCCGATCGGCAACTTCAACATCGCCGTCGGCACGGGAGCCCTGCTGTTCGGCACGTCGCCGTCGAGCGGGTTCAATCCGAGCGGCCCGGATGTCGTCACCGAGAGCGCCGTGCTGTTCGACTCCTTTGTGCTGCCCTACCGCAGCGGCATCCAGACGGTGCAGAGCTCGACGACTCAGCTCCCGTTCAAATATCAGACGATCGCGCCGGCCACCGCCTCGGGTCCGGAAGCGCTGGTCTTCTATTCGACCGAGACGAACGGCGTCTCGACCATCTATCAGCAGATCATCTCGGAGCCGAATGGGCCGAATGGAAGCCTGATCCTGGGCTCGGCCACGGCGCTGGAATCCAATGTCGGCGGGCAGCTGATCAGCCTGTACGACGGCTACACCACGATCAATCCGGACCTCACGACGTCGCCGACCATGACGTCCTACGAAATCGCGTGGGCCAATTTCAACCCGTCGACCGGCGCCTATCAGGAAAACTTCCAGATATTCTCTCCGACGGGTACGAGCCTGAGCCCGGTGGTCACGATCCAGAGCGGCTCGGCGACTGCCTCGACCATACCGGCGTGGCAGTTCAGGAATGCCGGGTCCCTCAACGTCAGTGGCGTCGCCGTGCCTTACGCTGCGGTCATCGCGGTCGCCGACCCCACCAACCCTCACCTGACGGATGTCAGGTTCCAGGGCTATAACGCCGACGGCACCGCCAACTCGCACATCAATTTCCTGCTCAAGCCGGACCTGACGGCGTTCCCGACGGCCACCGCCAGCACGATCACGGCGCCGAGCACCGGCGCGTCGCTGCTGTACACGCCCAATGGCACGCTCAATAGCGGCTTCTCCGCGGCCTGGAGCGAGACCGTCACCGACGCGACCGGCAATCACAGCCAGGTCGAATTCGTGATGTTCAGGGGATCAGGCCAGCTGATCTCGCACACCACGTTCCAGGTGCCCGACGCGCAGAACATCAGGGTCGGCTCGTTCAACAACAACGGCAACAGCGCCGAGTATCTCGTCTACGGCGACAACAATTCGACCACGATCGTGGAGTTCGACCAGAACGGCCACCAGATCGCGTCCGTCACGGATACCGCCCATCACGGCGTGACCTATGGCGACTTCGAGGTCCTCGGCGATGGCCGCGTCGCGCTGACCTATCCCGACCCCGCACAATATACGACCGACATCTTCGATCTGCGCCAGGCCGGGCTGAGCAATCCCACGCTGTCCACGACCAGCGCGAACTATGTCGCCGGCACTCATTTTGCCGATACCGTCACCGGCGCCAGCGGCGTCAATAATTTCTACGACTTCGTCGGCTCGGCCACCGGCACGCCGACGGATACGTTCACCGGCGGCGCGACCAACAGCTTCAACGAGGCTGTTTTCACCGACGGCCTCTCGAACTTCACCCTCACCGTGAACGGCACCACGGCCTCGATCGTCAGCAACGACAGCGCCCATGGCGGCACGCTGAACACCAGCAATGTGCAGGCGCTGCTGTTCGGCGCCACGTCCGATCCGGCGCCGAGCGCGACCGGCGGTCTTGAGGTCACCGCGCACGAGACGCTGGTGATGCTCGGCAATTTCCAGGGCGGCAACAGCTATCCCGTCACGATCGATGCCACCGGCACGCTGGAGATCGCGGCCGCGAATTCGTTCGAGCAGGCGACCTTCAACGGCGCCGGCACGCTGCAGCTCGACCAGTCGCAAAGCTATCACGGCATGATTTCCGGCTTCGCCGCGGGCAGCGCGATCGACCTCAAGGACATCCACTATTCGTCCAATGTCACCGACATCTGGAACGCCGCCAACAACACGCTGACGATCAGCGACGGCACCCACACGACCACGCTTTTTATCGCGGGCTCCGGCTACACCCAGGACAGCTTCGCGCTGCAACAGGACGGCGGCACCGGCACCAAGCTTGTGATCGGCACGGAAGCGCACGACGTCACCCTGGCCGCGAACCAGGTCGCCTTCCATGAGAACAGCGCCACGACCATCGCAACGTCCGTGCTGTCCGAGAACGACGCCGAAAACGACACCGATCTGCTCGTCACCGCGGTCGGCGGCACCAGCGCGCATGGCGGCAACGTCAGTCTCAACGGTGGCATCATCACCTATACGCCGGCAGCGAACTTCACCGGCAGCGACAGCTTCACCTATACGCTGATCGACGACGGGCTGACCTCGACTGCGACCGCGTCGTTTAAGGTGGCTCCGGCCGCGGTCGGTTTCGATGGTCATACGGTGGCCAGCGGTTCGATCGCGACGACCAATGTCGGCAACGGATCAGACGGCGTCACGCTCGACGGATGGGTCAACTGGAACGGCCACGGCGTCGCCGGCGAGCCGCAGCTTCTGTTCTACAATGGCAGCACGTCGGATGCCGGCCTCGGCGTCAACGGCCAGGTCACGTCGGACGGGCTGCTCGACCTGCAGATCCAGAACGGCGGCATTGGCGGGATCGACACCCATGTGAAGATCGCCGCCAATCAGTGGCACGATGTCGCGTTGACCCACGTCAATGGCGTCTTCGATCTCTATGTCGATGGCGCGCTCGCCTATAGCGGCAGCGGGTCCGTGAACAATGTTCCTGGTCCTTCGCACTACCCCGACCACATGATGATCGGCGGCGTCGTCTCCGACGAGGACGGTACCAGCTTCAGCACCGAAGGCTTCAAGGGCTCCATTTCCAACGTCAGCGTCTGGAACACGGCGCTGTCGGCATCGCAGATCCAGTCGACCGATTTCAGCGCGCTTACGGGCAGCGAGGCGGGGCTCGCCGCCTACTACAAGCTCAACGATGGCAGCGGCTCGACGGTGCTCGATCTGGTCAACGGCGCCGGCAATCTCACCCTCTCGAACGCCGACGCCTGGCATGCGCCGCCCGCCAACAGCGTGGGCACGCCGACCTTCACGACGCTGGATTTCGCCGGCGACGCCAACACGCAGGCGATCGGCATCAACGACGCCGGCGTCGTGGTCGGCCAGGCCGATGCCTCTCCGACCCACCAGGTCGGCTGGTCCTACAACAACGGCATCTTCACCTCGATCGTCGCCACCAACAGCAACGACGCGCAGGACACCAGCGGCCACGACGTCAACAATGCCGGAACGATCGTCGGCGACTACTCGCCGGTCCGCTCGACGCCGCGCTACGGCTTCACCGACAATGCCGGCAGCTTCACCCAGCTCACCTCCGACTCGCCCGGCGCCAGCACCAACGCGAACGGCATCAACGATGCCGGCGTGATCGTCGGCAGCGACTACCTGCACAGCGGCACGCGATACAGCGGCTATATCTACTCGGACGGCAGCTTCACCTATTTCAGCGCGCCCGGCGCGGCCAACCCGTTGGGCGACACCTTCGCCAACGGCATCAACAACGAAGGCCAGATCGTCGGCAGCTTCAATCCGAACGCCGGCAACGCCAACGGCTACCAGGGCTACCTTGACGACCACGGCACCTTCACCACGATCTCCGACCCGCTCGGCGTGAACGGCACCCATGCGCAGGGCATCAATGATTTCGGCCAGATCGTCGGCTTCTATACCGACGCCAATGGCGTGCAGCACGGCTTCCTCGACTCCGGCGGAACCTTCATCACGCTGGATGATCCGCTCGGGGTCAACGGCACGGTGGTCAACGGCATCAACAATCTCGGCGAGGTCGTCGGCTACTATCTCGACGGCAACAATGCGAGCCACGGCTTCGAGGCCTCGCTCAACGGCTTCACCGCGCATCTCAATCAGCCACTGACGCTGACCAATCTCAGCGTCTCCGATGCCGAGGCGGGCAACGATCCGATCGAGGTCACGCTGTCGGTCCACCATGGCTCGCTCAACCTGGCGAACACGGCGGGGCTCACCGTCGGCGGTCTCGGCACCGGATCGGTGTCGCTGACGGGATCGCAGTCGGCGATCGACAACGCGCTCGCCGGCGGGGTGACCTACGCGACGAACCTCACCTCGATCGGCTCCGACGCGCTGACGATCACGACCAACGACCAGGGACACAATTCGTCCGGCGTCGCGCAGACAACCACCGAGCAGGTCGCGCTGACCGTCGACGGTCCGGTGATCGAGACCGACCAGTTCCAGGTCTCCGGCGGGCAGAATGGACCGGCGACCATCACCGGGCTGAAGGTGATCGACCCCGACGCGGGCGCGAACGACATCTTCACGGTGACGGCGACGACGCAGCAGGCCGCCTCCGGCAGCACCATCTCGCCAGGCGCGGGCTCCGGTCACCTGTCCGACATCAACGCCGAGCTCGCCAGCATCACCTACAATCCGGGCGCGACGCCGCCGCAGCAGGACGCGGTTTCGTTCACGGTCACCGACAGCCACGGCGCCAGCGACACCGTCAATTTCATCTTCAACCAGGGCGGCGGCAACGGCCCGGTCACGCTGACGGGGACGTCCGGCAACGACGTGATCATCGGCAGCAACAACGGCGACACCCTCACCGGCAATGGCGGCCAGGATCAGTTCGTCTTCAAGCCGGCCTCAGGCGGCTCGGTGCAGCACACGATCACCGATTTCAACACCGCGCTCGACACGATCGACGTCAGGCAGTTCGCCTCGATCGCGTCGCTGAGCAACATCACGACCACCCAGCAGGGCACCGATACGCTGGTGACGCTGGACGCCAACGACTCGATCCTTCTGAAGCACGTGACGGCCACCAACCTGCACGCCAGCGACTTCATCTTCCACACCTGAGCAGGCCGCTTCTCCGGCAGCCCGGCTTGGCGGGAGCGCGGGCGGATTCTGCATTGCCAGTCGCGCCGTGGGCGGGCTATTCGTAAGGCAACGCGAGCGGGGCATCGGAAGGCGGCATGAAGCGGCTCAAAGCATGGCGGCGATGGTTCGCGCGACGGTTCGGCTATGCGCGGCTGATCTGCCTGGCGCTTTTGGTCGCCTTTGCCGCGCTTCGCATCATCGATCCTGGGCCGATGGAGGAGCTTCGCGTCCGCACCTTCGACACGTTCCAGCTCCTCGACCCCCGCGTGAAGACGGCCCGGCCCGTCACCATCGTCGACATCGACGAAAAGAGCCTGGCGAAGCTCGGTCAGTGGCCCTGGCCGCGGACCAGCATCGCCGACATCGTCGTCAATCTCACCAATCTCGGCGCCGTGGCCATCGCCTTCGACGTGGTCTTCTCCGAGTCCGACCGGCTCAACCCGGACAAGGCGGCGGACAGCATGCGGGATCTGGACGAGACGACCCGCGAGAGGCTGCGCGCGCTGCCGAGCAACGACCAGATTTTGTCCGACGCCATGCGCCGGTCGCGCGTGGTGCTCGGGGAGACCGGCCTTGCCGCCGTGCTGACCGAGCTTGACAAGGATCTTCCCTTCACCAGTTTCGCGACGCTGGGCAGCGACGCGGCGGAGGCGGAACGGTTCCTGTTCGAATTTCCCGGCCTGTTGCGGAATGTGCCGGTTCTGGAGAAGACGGCCGCCGGCCGCGGCTTGTTCACGATCAAGACCGAGCGCGATGGCATCATCCGGCGGGTGCCGATGGTGCTGCGTGCGCAAGGGACCACCATGCCGTCGCTCAGCCTGGAAATCCTGCGCGTGATCACCGCCACGCCCACCGTCCTGCTCAAGTCCGAGAAAGCCGGAATCAAGAGCATCACGGTGCGCGGCCTGGATATTCCGACCGACAAGAACGGCCAGCTCTGGGTTCATTTCGCCCACCAGGATCCTTCGCTCTATGTCTCCGCCGTCGATGTGCTCGACAGCAAGGTGCCGCTCGACAAGATCAAGGGAAAGCTGGTGCTGATCGGCACCTCAGCCGTCGGGCTCAACGATATCAAGACAACGCCGGTATCGCCGGCCATGCCCGGCGTCGAAGTTCATGCCCAGGTGCTGGAGAGCGTCCTGACCCGCGAAGGGCTGGTGCAGCCATACTATGCAAGCACGGTCGAATTCTTCGCCGCGCTCGTCATCGGGCTTCTGGTGATCATCTTCACACCCAATCTTGGGCCGGTGCGCCTCGTGCTCGTCGGCGGGATATTCGCCTCCGTGCTGGTCGGGACCTCCTGGTATTTCTACGTCCATGACCGCCTGCTGATCGACTTCACCTATCCGTTGATGTCGACGACAGCCGTCTATCTGACCCTGATCTTCTCCAGCTTCGTCCGCGAGCAGGCGCAGCGGCGGCAGATCCGCTCGGCGTTCGGCCAGTATCTGTCGCCGGCGCTGGTCGAGCAGCTTGCGCAGTCGCCGGAAAAGCTGGTGCTGGGCGGCGAGGAGCGCGAGATGACCATCATGTTCTCCGACGTGCGCGGCTTCACCACCATTTCGGAGACCTACAAGCACGATCCGCAAGGGTTGACCAGGCTGATGAATCGCTTCCTGACGCCGCTCACCAACGCGATCCTGGCGCGCAAGGGCACCATCGACAAATATATGGGCGACGCCATCATGGCGTTCTGGAACGCGCCGCTCGACGACAAGGAGCACCAGATCAACGCCTGCGAGGCCGCCGTCGACATGCTCGAGCGGATCGACGAGCTCAACAAGCTGCGCGAGGAGGAAGCCAAGGAAGGCGGCCACGTCTACATTCCGCTCAATGTCGGTGTCGGCCTCAACACCGGTACCTGCGTCGTCGGCAACATGGGGTCGGACCTTCGCTTCGATTATTCGGTGCTCGGCGACAGCGTCAATCTGGCCTCGCGCCTGGAAGGCCAATCCAAGGAATACGGCTTTCCGATCATCGTCGGTTCGAAGACAGCCCTCGCGGTCAAGGACCGCTTCGCGATTCTCGAGCTCGACTTCATCATGGTGAAGGGCAAGAAGGAGCCGGAGGTCATCTACGCCATTGCCGGCCGCCAGGACGTGGCGCAATCGGCACGGTTCCAGCGCCTGCGCAACCTCACGATCGAGATGCTTTCCTGCTATCGTAACCGCGACTGGGACGGCGCGCTCGAGGCAATCGCGCGCGGCCGCAAGTCCGACGAAGGCAATACGCTGGAGTATCTCTTCAAGCTGTACGAAACGCGCATCCAGGCCTTCAGGCACGAGCCGCCGCCGGCGGACTGGAACGGGGCCTTCGCGCTGCTCACGAAGTAGCTGCGCTCTGGACCCTCGCTCGGCGCAGGCCTATCTCCATTGGATCGGCACCACGATGCGAGCGGAGAGCGAACATGCAGCGGGAGCTTCGAATCGGAGAGATCGCCGCCCGCAGCGGGCGCAGTGTCCACACCATCCGCTGGTACGAAGCGCAGGGCCTGCTGCCCGGCGTCGTCAGGGACGCGGCGGGCCGGCGCGTCTATGGCGCACATCATGTCGGCTGGCTCGACCTGATGGAGCGGCTGCGCCTCACCGGCATGTCGATCCGCGAGATGCGCGAATACACGACGCTGGCCAGGCAGGGGACGGCGGCGCTCACGCAGCGCCGCGCGCTGCTCGGCCGGAACCAGCGCCGCGTGCGCGACAGCATCGCGCGCTGGACCGAAGCGCTCGCGCTGATCAACGCCAAGGTCGAGTTCTACGACGAGTGGATGGCGAACGGCGAGCGGCCCACTGTGGCGCCCCACCAGCGCGTCCCGCAGGCGATGCGGGCGCTGAAGACGGATCTTCGCGCTTAGCTCCCGCGTTCAGGCCTGCGGCGGCGGCTTGAGCACGCGCTCGACCAGCGCCGTATCCATGTATTCGGTCAACTCCTTCAATTTGCCGTCGGCAACGCGAATGACGAAACAATAGGTGTTGGCGTATTTCTCGCCTGACGTCGTGGTCGCGTCGCCCCGGCACTCGACGACGACATGGTCGCCGTCGGCGAGGATACGGCTTGCCGTGATCGCTGAAGGCGCGGTGAATTGCTGGTGGAGCGGCCGCAACAGCCGCTCGCGCACCTCGGCCTTGCCGACATAGTCGCCCGACCATGCGGTCGACCCGATGATCCGCCAGGTGAAATCGTCGGCCATGGCGGCGATGAAGGGGGCGGGGTCGCGGCGCGCCCGCGCCTCCATGATGCTTTCGACCAGGGCCTTGTTTTGGGCTGTTGTCATGGCTGCTCCTTAGCGTTGAGGAGCCCGCCTTGTACGAACTAGAGCGCGCTCTAGGTCAAGCCGCTCGCTGCCTGACGCGGTTACGCTACGACGCGAGCAACATTGATGCTAGATTGGGCAGGTTGTCTTTCATTCGTGCATCGTGGGAAGAAATTGCGCCCCCACGGGTTATCAGGCGAACATCTTTCTTCCTTGGCACGGCCGTTGCATAAATTTGCATAAGAAATAGTCACGTGAAGTTGAAGGGGGTTTGTTGCGATGCATACAGGGACAACCAGGAAAACGGCGCTCCCCGGGAGGTTCGCCAAGGGGCTGAGCACGGCGATGCTGGCGGCGGCGTTGGCGTGGCCGCAGGTAGCCCGTGCGGAAACCGTTGTCCGCATCGGGATGACGGCCGCCGACATCCCGCGCACGCTGGGCCAGCCGGACCAGGGTTTTGAAGGCAATCGCTTCACCGGGCTGACCTTGTATGACGCGCTGACGATGTGGGATCTCTCGTCGGCCGACAAGGCGAGCGTCATGATTCCCGGGCTCGCGACCGAATGGAAGGTGGACGACACCGACAAGAAGAAGTGGGTCTTCAAGCTCCGCCCCGGCGTGAGCTTTCATGACGGCTCGCCGTTCAATGCCGATGCGGTGGTGTGGAACGTCGAGAAAGTCCTGAAGCAGGATGCGCCGCAATTCGATCCGAGCCAGGTCGGCGTCACCGCCTCGCGCATGCCGACGCTGGCCTCGGCGCGCAAGATCGACGATCTGACGGTGGAATTGACCACCAAGGAGCCGGACTCCTTCCTGCCGATCAATCTCACCAATCTCTTCATGGCGAGCCCCGCCAAATGGCAGAAGCTCTACGATGCCGCCGGCGGCGCCGACGCCAAGGCGAAGTCGCAGGCCGCCTGGGACGCGTTCGCGCGCCAGGCTTCGGGCACCGGTCCGTGGAAGATGGCGAGCTTCACCCCGCGCGAGCGGCTCGAGCTCGTCAGGAACGAGAATTACTGGGACAAGGCACGGGTGCCGAAGGTCGATCGGCTGGTGCTGTTGCCGATGCCGGAGGCGAATGCGCGCACCGCGGCGCTTCTATCCGGACAGGTCGACTGGGTCGAGGCGCCGGCGCCGGACGCACTGCCCGAGATCAAGCAGCGCGGCTTCAAGCTTTATTTCAACGAGGAGCCTCACGTCTGGCCGTGGCAGTTCTCGCGTGTCGAAGGCTCGCCCTGGAACGACATCCGGGTGCGCAAGGCCGCCAATCTCTGCATCGACCGCGAGGGACTGAAGGACGGCCTGCTTGCCGGCCTGATGGTGGCGGCGACCGGCACCTTCGAGCCCGGCCATCCCTGGCGCGGCAACCCTTCATTTCAGATCAAGTACGACAAGCCGGCCGCGCAGAAGCTGATGCAGGAAGCCGGCTTCGGCCCGAACAAGAAGCTGACGGTGAAGATCCAGACCTCGGCCTCCGGATCGGGCCAGATGCTGCCGCTGCCGATGAACGAATATCTGCAGCAGGCGCTGGCGGAATGCTATTTCGACGTCCAGCTCGACGTCATCGAGTGGAACACGCTGTTCACCAACTGGCGCCGCGGTGCCAAGGATCCGACCGCCAACGGCACCAACGCCATCAACGTCACCTATGCGGCGATGGACCCGTTCTTCGCGCTGGTGCGCTTCCTGCAATCGTCGATGGCCCCGCCGCTCTCCAACAATTGGGGCTATGTGAACAACCCGAAATTTGACGAGCTCGTCACCAAGGCACGCCAGACCTTCGATCCGGCGGCGCGCGACGCCGCGCTCGCGGAGCTGCATGCGGCGTCCGTCGACGACGCGGCGTTCCTCTACGTTGCCCACGATGTCGCCCCGCGGGCGCTAAGCCCGAAGATCAAGGGTTTTGTGCAGCCGAAGAGCTGGTTCGTCGACTTCTCGCCGATCACGATCGGGCCGTGAGCGGTACCTTTTCAAGGCCTCGTCATGGCCGCGCGTGTCCCGTTGCCTGCATTGCCTCCCCCTTGCGGGGGAGGGCTGGGGAGGGAACAGGCGACAGGCTCGCGGCTTGAAGGACCCCCAACCTCCTCTCCGCATGGGAGGGGAGCCCTCGCGGCTTTCGCGCTCAAGAACACCAGGGTTGATCCGTGCTGGTCTACATCGCCCGACGCATCGTCTACGTGATCCCGATCGTGGTCAGCGTGGCGCTGGTCTGCTTCCTGCTCGTGCATATCACGCCGGGCGATCCGCTGGTCGCGGTGTTGCCGGCGGATGCTTCGCAGGAGCTGGCGGCGCAACTGCGCGCGGCCTACGGCTTCGATCGGCCACTGCCGGTTCAGTTCGGCCTGTGGCTGTGGCGCGCGGTGCACGGCGACCTCGGCAATTCGATCGCGACCGGACGTCCGGTGCTTTCGGAGGTGATGCGTGCGGTTGGCAACACCGTGACGCTCGCGGTGTTCGCCGCGATGATCGGCTTCACCTTCGGCGTGCTGTTCGGCCTGATCGCAGGCTATTTCCGCGACCGCTGGATCGACAAGGCCACGACTTCGGTGGCGATCGCCGGCGTGTCCCTGCCGCATTACTGGCTCGGCATGGTGCTGGTCATCATCTTCTCGGTCGAGCTCAACTGGCTGCCCGCGGTCGGCGCCGGTCCCGGCGGCTCCGCGGCATGGGGCTGGGACTGGGAGCATCTGCGCTATCTGATCCTGCCGGCAATCACGACGTCCGTGATCCCCATGGGCATCGTCGCCCGCACGGTGCGCGCGCTCACCGGCGATATCCTGAGTCAGGATTTCGTCGAGGCCCTGCGCGCCAAGGGCCTGCGTGAAACCGGCGTGTTCCGCCACGTCGTCAAGAACGCGGCACCGACCGCACTCGCGGTCATGGGACTTCAGCTGGGCTACATGCTCGGCGGCTCGATCCTGATCGAGACGGTGTTCTCCTGGCCCGGCTCGGGACTGCTGCTCAACTCGGCGATCTTCCAGCGCGACCTGCCGCTCCTGCAGGGCACCATCCTGGTGCTGGCGCTGTTCTTCGTCATCCTCAACCTCCTGGTCGACATCGCACAGGCCGCGATCGACCCGCGCATCAAGCGGGGCTGACGATGGCAGTCACGCCCCTTGACGCGATGTCGGATGCGGCGTTGCAGGCGGCGCCTTCTGCCGCGGCACGCGGCTATTGGGCGACCGTCGGCCGCCGTCTCTCGCGCGACAAGGTCAGCATGGCCTGCGCCGTCATCCTGATCCTGATCTTCGCTTCTGCGCTCGCCGCGCCATGGCTGGGTCTTGCCGATCCCTATCAGGGCTCGATGATACGAAGGCTCCGCCATATCGGTACGCCGAATTTTCCACTCGGTACCGACGAGCTCGGCCGCGACATGCTGGCGCGGCTGATCTATGGCGGACGGCTGTCGTTGATTGTCGGCATATTGCCTGTGATCCTCGCCTTCTGCATCGGCAGCTTGCTCGGCCTCGTCGCCGGCTATGTCGGCGGCAAGGTCAACACCGCGATCATGCGCACCGTCGACGTGTTCTATGCCTTCCCCTCGGTGTTGCTGGCGATCGCGATATCGGGTGCGCTCGGCGCCGGCATCGTCAACTCGATCGTGTCGCTCACCGTCGTGTTCGTGCCGCAGATCACCCGCGTCGCCGAAAGCGTGACGACGGGCGTGCGCAACATGGATTTCGTCGAGGCGGCGCGCGCCTCCGGGGCCGGCGCCTTCACCATCATGCGCGTGCACATGCTGGGCAACGTGCTCGGGCCGATCTTCGTCTATGCCACGGGTCTGATCTCGGTCTCGATGATTCTGGCCGCCGGTCTGTCCTTCCTGGGGCTCGGCACAAAACCGCCGGAGCCGGAATGGGGACTGATGCTCAACACGCTGCGCACCGCGATCTATGTCAATCCGTTCGTGGCGGCGCTGCCGGGCGTCATGATCTTTGCCGTTTCGATCTGCTTCAACCTGCTCAGCGACGGGCTGCGCAGCGCGATGGATATCCGGAGTTGAGGCGATGAGCGAGGCGACGACCGCCATCGGCAGGCTTGAACCTATCCAGGATCGCGGCGGCGCGGCCCAGCCGTTGTTGCAGGTCAGCGGGCTGACCAAGCATTTTGCCGTGCGCGGCGAGCTGTTCAGCGCCCGCCGCACGGTACGCGCCGTCGATAATGTCTCGTTTGCGATCCTGAAGGGCGAAACCGTCGGCATCGTCGGCGAGTCGGGCTGCGGCAAGTCGACCACCGCGCGGCTCCTGATGCACCTGATGCCGCGCGATGCCGGCGAGATCGTCTATGACGGCATGCAGGTGGGGCCGGCGCTTTCATTGCGCGAGTTGCGCCGCGGCATGCAGATGGTGTTCCAGGACAGCTACGCGTCGCTCAACCCCCGCCTCACGGTCGAGGAATCCGTCGCCTTCGGCCCGAAAGTGCACGGCATGGGTGACAGCGCTGCCCGCGAGCTGGCGCGCGAGCTGCTCGGCAAGGTCGGCTTGCGGCCGGAAACCTTCGCCAGCCGCTATCCGCACGAGATTTCCGGCGGTCAGCGCCAGCGCGTCAATATCGCACGGGCGCTCGCGCTGTCGCCGCGCCTCGTCATCCTGGATGAAGCGGTCTCGGCGCTCGACAAGTCGGTCGAGGCGCAGGTGCTCAACCTTCTCGCCGACCTCAAGCGCGAGTTCGGGTTGACCTATCTCTTCATCAGCCACGACCTCAATGTCGTGCGCTACGTCTCCGACCGCGTGCTGGTGATGTATCTCGGCGAGGTGGTCGAAGTCGGTCCGGTCGACAAGGTCTGGGATTTCCCGGCGCATCCCTATACCAGGGCGTTGCTCGCGGCCATGCCGTCGTCCGATCCCGACCGGCGCACCGAGACGCCGCCGATCTCGGGCGATCCGCCCAACCCGATCGATCCGCCGCCGGGCTGCCGGTTTCACACCCGTTGTCCTTGTGCGGAGCCGCTCTGCGCAAAAGCAACGCCAAAATTGACGCCGCTGGATACAATGGGCCACGAAGCGGCGTGCTACATGGCGGTTGCCGGATCAGGGCACAGCCGCGCGCCGACCAGGGAGAAAGACATCGCATGACCAGACCGGGTGCAAAAGAGATAAAGTCGATCGCCGACGCCGCAGGGGTGCCGGTCGACGCCGACGTCGCAACCCGCATCGCCAATTCGATCGGACCGGCCTTTGACGGCTTCGCGCCGATCGCGGGCACGCTGCCGTTCGATCTGGAACCAGCGAGCTATCTGCTCGCGCAGACCGCAAAGGTTGCGAAATGAGCACCGAACCTGCCTTGATGTCGCTGGCCGAGGTCGCGAGTGCGATCGCCGACAAGCGCCTGTCCTCGCATGAGGTGACGCGCGCCTGCCTGCACCGCATCGCGCAATGGCAGCCCCGCCTCAATGCCTTCATGGCGATCGAGGCCGAAGCGGCGCTGAAGGCGGCGGGCGAAGCCGATGCCGCGCTGGCCAGGGGCCAGAACCGTGGTCCGCTGCATGGCGTGCCGCTCGCGCACAAGGACATGTATTACGACGAGGGCCGCGTCGTGACCTGCGGCTCGCTGATCCGCCGCGACTTCGTGGCCACGACCACCTCGACCGCGCTGCAGCGCTTGAAGGATGCCGGCCAGGTTCGGCTCGGTTCGCTGCAGATGGCGGAATTCGCCTATGGGCCGACCGGCCATAACTTCCATTTTGGTGCGGTGCATAACCCGTGGCTGTCCGGACACATCACCGGCGGCTCGTCGTCGGGCTCGGGTGCTGCGGTCGCGGCGCGCCTCACCTTTGCTGCGCTCGGCTCCGATACCGGCGGCTCGATCCGGATGCCCGCGCATTTCTGCGGCGTCACCGGGTTGAAGACGACCGTGGGCCGCGTCAGCCGCGCCGGCGCGATGCCGCTGTCGCAATCGCTCGACACCGTCGGTCCGCTGGCGCGCACCGCCGAGGATTGCGCGCTGCTGCTCGGCCTGATGGCCGGCGCCGACCCGGAGGATCCGACCGCCAGCACGCTGCCGGTGCCGGACTATCTCGCGGCGACCAGGGCCTCGATCAAGGGGCTGAAGATCGGCGTGCCCAGCGCCTTCTATGTCGAGGATCTCGATGCCGAGGTGGCGCGCTGCCTGGACGAGACGATTGCCGCGCTGAAGCGCGAGGGTGCCGACATCGTCAAGGTCACGCTGCCGGACCAGCGCCAGCTCACCGCGGCGAGCCAGCTCGTGCTCGCGGTCGAAGCGGCAGCCTTCCACAAGCGCTGGCTGATCGAGCGGCCGCAGGATTATGGGCCGCAGGTGCTGATGCGGCTGCAGAACGGGCTTGCGATTCCGGCGATTTCCTATCTCGAGGCGATGCGCTGGCGCGGGCCCGCACTCTCGGCGCATGCGGAAGCGACGGCGAAGGTCGATGCGCTGATCGCGCCGGTTTCGCCGGTCGCCGCGCCGACCATTGTCGAGAGCGACGTCGGCAACGGACCGGATGCGGAAGCCGTGATCCAGCGGCTGACGCGCTTCACCCGCCCGGTCAACTATCTTGGCCTGCCGTCGCTGGCGATCCCGACCGGCTTCACCGCCAAGGGTCTTCCGGTCGGCATGCAACTGATCGGCCGCTCCTTCGACGAGGCGACCCTGCTCACGGTCGGCGCCGCGTTCCAGCGCGCGACCGACTTCCACGCGAGGGTACCGAAGCTTCCATGAGCCCGCTCGTCGAGATCCGGAACCTCAACGTCCACTTCACCGGCGAACGCACCGTCTACGCCGTGAACGATCTTTCGCTGACGCTCGGCGAGGGCGAGGTTTTCGGCCTGCTCGGCGAGTCCGGATCCGGCAAAAGTGTCACCCTGCGCGCGCTGATGCGGCTGTTGCCGAAGCGGCGCGCGCAGATTTCGGGCAGCGTCACCGTATTGAGACGCGACGTGCTTGCGCTCGACGAGGAGGAGCTCTCGGCGTTTCGCGGCCAGACCGTCTCGATGATCTTCCAGGAGCCGGCGCTGGCGCTCGATCCGGTCTACACCGTCGGGGCGCAGATCGCGGAAACCGTGATGCGTCACGAGGGCAGGACGGAGAGGGAGGCGCGCGCCCGGGCGCTGGAGATGCTGGAGGTGGTGCGGATACCATCCGCCCGCCGGCGGCTCGACGCCTATCCGCACGAGATGTCCGGCGGCATGCGCCAGCGCGCGATGATCGCGCTGGCGCTGGCCTGCCGACCGAAGATCCTGCTCGCGGACGAGCCGACCACAGCGCTCGATGCCACCGTGCAGATCCAGATCCTGCTCCTGTTGCGCGAACTGCAGCGCGAGTTCGGCATGTCCGTTATTTTCGTCACCCACGACATCGGGGTTGCGATCGAAATCTGCGATCGCGTCGCGGTGATGTATGCCGGGCAGATCGTGGAGCAGGGGTCCTTGCGCGAGATCGTCCGCTCGCCGGTCCATCCCTACGCCCGGGGACTGCTCGCCTCCACGATTCACGGCGCGAAACGCGGAGAGCCGCTTCAGACCATCCCCGGCACGCCGCCCTCGCTCGGCAGCGCACCGCACAATTGTTCCTTTGCACCGCGTTGCGCATTCGCGCAGGCGCGCTGCAGCGAGGCTGTTCCGCCCGCCGTCGCTGTCGGTCCGGGCCGCTACGCGCGCTGCGTCCTGGTCGAACCGTCTCATTCTGTTGCCGCGCCGTAACAGGCGCGGCAACACGTTCGCTCCGTCGCCAGATTGGAGTCGTCACGTCCGCCCTTCGCCGCTAGGCTTCCTGCCGCGCGGCCATGCGCGCCAACCGGGGGCGTCCTCATGCAACTCTCCAACGAAGGCATTCTCGTCATCCTGTTTGTCGGCCTGGTCGCGGGCTGGCTTGCCGGCAAGGTCGTGCGCGGCACCGGCTTCGGCATCATCGGCGACATCCTGGTCGGCATCGCCGGCGCGCTGGTCGCAAGCCTGCTGTTCCCGAAGCTCGGCATTCACATCGGCAGCGGCCTGGTCTCCGAGATCATCTATTCGGCGATCGGCGCCATCATCCTGCTTCTGGTCGTGCGGCTGGTCAGAACCGGCGGCAGACTCTAGTCCAGCCACGCCGCAAGCCATCGTCCCTCAACGCGCGCGCGCCACAGCGTCCGCAATCCAGCGCCGCACTGCCGCGATGCGGCGGTTGCGCACCTGCTCGGTGCGCGACACCAGATAGATCGTCTCGCCCCTTCCGCCCGTCGCATCGAACGGCGCAACCAGCCGGGTTCCAAAACCCGGCCGCGCCTTGATCAGGGGCGCCATCGCCAGCGTGACGCCGAGCCCATGCTCTGCGGCTTCCAGCATCGCGGGCACGCTGTCGAGCCACAGGTGTCCGCGCGGCGTCACCGTCACGCCCGCTCCCTTGAGCCAGTTCGGCCAGGATGCCGGCTGCGTGGTGAGGTGGATCAGGATCTGGTCCGAGAGATCGGCAGGCCGCCGCAGCCCGCCCTTCACCAGCGCCGGCGCGCAGACCGGCAGCCCCGTGACCGCGACCAGCGGTTCGAGCTTCAGGCCCGCCGCCTGCTCGCGTCCGTAGCGGATCGCGACATCGACCCGCGAATTGTTGAAGTCGGCATAGCTGTGCGTCGCCTCGATGCGCAGCGTCAGTCCGGGATGGCGGCGCCGGAAATCCGAGAGCGCCGGCAGCAGCACCGTGCTGGTGAAGAACGGCAGCGAACTGATCCAGAGCTCGCCGCCGTCGTGGCGTTGCAGCTCGCGGCTCGCCTGGCGCAGGGCCGTGAGCGCCACCGAAACCTTCTCCAGGTAGCGTTCGCCGTCGAGGGTCAGCCGCACCGACCGCGTGCCGCGGACGAACAGCTTGGCGCCGAACTGCGCCTCCAGCCCGCGGATCTGGTGGCTGATCGCCGATGGGGTCAGCGACAATTCGCGCGCGGCGCGGCGGAAGCTCAAATGCGCGGCGGCGCGCTCGAAGGCGAGCAGCGCGTTGAGCGGCGGGAGCGTGCGGCTGCCCGATTCCGCCGCTTCGTATGGGTGAGCAATATTCATCTGTGGTGACGATTTCCCTTTTGTCGAAGGGTGAATTGTTGAGCAGACTGGCCCAGCGTTCAAGTTCTCTCACCATCAAGACCTCGTGCCCATCTTCGAGCCGCTTGGCAACCAGCATTGGAGACCGACCGCGCTTGCCGCCGGGCCGTTCGCAGGCCTGCAGGGCGGGGCGGTCGCGGGCCTGTTGACGGCCGAGGTCGAAGCGCAGGCCGGGTCGCGCAACTGGGGCGCCGCGGTCGCAGCCTCGGCCTGGTTTCTGCGGCCGACCCCGATGGGCGACTTGCGCACAGAGCTCTCCGTCATGGTCGAGGGCGGCCGGGTCAGCGTGGTCGACAACACGCTCTACGTGGATGGTGACGACAAGCCCTGCGCCACCGTCCGGGTCACGCTGTCGCGACAGCGCGCGGTCGAACTCCCGGAGTTGCCCGATCGGGGAAGCGAGACCCACGATCCCGCGCGTTTTTCGGTGCGGACGCGGAAGGCCGCCCATGGCAAGCCGTGGTTCATGGATGCCATGGAGGCCCGGCAGGGCGAGGACGCCGCCTGGTTTCATCTCAATCACCCGGTCATCGAGGGCGCCGGGCCGCTGTCGCGCGTGCTCGGTCCGGCCGACTGGACGCATGGCATCGCGCGGCCGCTGGAAAATGTGGTGGCCGACCCCAATCCGAACGTGACGGTCCAGTTGCTCCGGCCCCCGGTCGGCGCCTGGATCGGCGTGCGTCCGCAGACCCGCTGGCTGCCCGGTACGGGGCTCGGGATCGGCAGCGGCACGCTCCTGGACACGGAAGGCGAGATCGGCCGCGTTTCGATGTCTGTCGTGCTGGTTCCGTTCCCGAAACCGGCGCCGGCCGGCTCCTGAAGCCTCGCTTTGGGGCAATCGGCGGCGATCGCCACGGCCGTTTGGGTTAACGGGACATAAAATAGACCCGCCCCGGAAAAATCGGTAAAACGAGACCTTTAGCACCACGGCGCGAGCGGGCGGCCGTGCGTCAGCTGATTGGAAGAGATTCATACTGATGGCAGCCATTCCCGGCGTCCGGCGTTCCGAACTCGGCGAAGCGCTGCGCGCATGTCGCACCGCGTTCATCGGCGTCGGCATCATAAGCAGCATGATCAACCTGCTCTATCTCACCGGCTCGATCTTCATGCTGGAGGTGTATGATCGGGTGCTGCCGAGCCGCAGCGTGCCCACGCTGGTCGGGCTGATCATCCTGGCGGTCGGCCTTTATGCCGCCCAGGGCGTGCTCGACCTGATCCGCGGACGCATCCTCGGGCGCATCGGCACCTCGCTCGACGAGGCCCTCAATGCGCGCGTGTTCGAGACCATCGTGCGGCTGCCGCTGCTGGTGGGCGGCCGCAACGAAGGCCTGCAGCCGCTGCGCGATCTCGACAATGTCCGCTCCTTCCTCGGGGGCTTGGGTCCGAGCGCGTTCTTCGACCTGCCATGGCTGCCGTTCTATCTCGCGATCTGCTTCGCCTTCCATTGGCTGATCGGTGTCACGGCGCTCGCCGGCGCCATCATCCTGGTGGCGCTGACGCTCGTCACCGAATTCATGTCGCGCCAGCCGGCGCGCGAGGCGATGGGCCTTGCGGCACGCCGCAACGACCTCGCCGCGGCGAGCCGGCGCAATGCCGAGGTGCTGGTGGCGATGGGGATGGCCTCCCGGCTGGCCCGGCGCTGGAGCGAGACAAACGAGAAATATCTTTCCGGCAACCAGCGCGCCAGCGACGTGGTGGGCGGGCTTGGCGCCGCCGCGAAGGTCATGCGCATGATCCTGCAATCGGCGGTGCTCGCGGTCGGCGCCTATCTCGTGATCCACCAGGAAGCGACTGCCGGCATCATCATCGCGGGCTCGATCCTGAGCGCGCGGGCGCTGGCGCCGGTCGATCTCGCGATCGCGCACTGGAAGGGCTTTGTCGCCGCGCGGCAGAGCTGGCACCGGCTGAGCCGCCTGCTCGACAAGATGCCGCCGGTCGCCGCGCCGACCCTGCTGCAGGATCCGTCGAGCCAGGTGTCGGTCGAGGGCGTCACCATCGCGGCGCCGGGCGACCAGCGGGTGATCGTGACCGACGTCAATTTCCAGCTTGCCGCCGGCAACGGCCTTGGCGTGATCGGGCCGAGCGGCTCGGGCAAGTCGTCGCTGGTGCGTGCGCTGGTCGGCGTCTGGCAGCCGGTGCGCGGCAAGGTGCGGCTCGACGGCGCCGCGCTCGACCAGTGGTCGTCGGACGTGCTCGGTCGCCACATCGGCTATCTGCCGCAGGACGTCGAGCTGTTCGCCGGCACCGTGGCGCAGAACATCTGCCGCTTCGATGGCGAGGCCACCTCGGACGGCATCATCGCCGCCGCCAAGGAGGCCGGCGTGCATGAGATGATCATCAAGATGCGCGACGGCTACAACACCGAGATCGGCGAGAATGGCGCTGCGCTGTCGGCCGGGCAGGCGCAGCGCATCGCGCTGGCGCGCGCGCTCTATGGCGATCCGTTCCTGATCGTGCTCGACGAGCCGAATTCCAACCTCGATACCGAGGGCGACGAGGCCCTGACTCGCGCGGTGCGCGGCGCGCGAGAGCGCGGCGCCATCGTGGTCGTGGTCGCGCACCGGCCGATCGCGATCGAAGGCGTCGACAATATCCTGGTATTGCGCGATGGCCGCATGCAGGCGTTCGGGCCGAAGGAGCAGGTGCTGGCCCAGGTGCTGGCGCCGCGCGTCGCGCCGCCGCCGCCGATCAAGATCGTGTCCGAAGGCGGGGTCAAGAAGCCATGATCGATCTTGGCGGAGGCGAAAAGGGCGCGCGCCGGTCGATCCGGCTGCATCTGATCGCGGGGCTCGCGGTGGTCTTCGTGCTGGCCGCCGGCCTCGGCGGCTGGGCCGCGACCCAGCAGATTTCCGGCGCGCTGATCGCGCCGGGACAGATCGTGGTCGAATCCAACATCAAGAAGGTGCAGCATCCGACCGGCGGCGTGGTCGGCGAGGTGCTCGCGCGCGACGGCGACGTGGTCAAGGCCGGTGACGTCCTGGTGCGGCTCGACGACACCGTCACCAAGGCGAGCCTCGCCATCGTCACCAAGAATCTCGACGCGCAATGGGCGCGCGCCGCACGGCTCGTGGCCGAGCAGCGCGGGCTCGACCGCATCACCTTTCCGCCGCAGCTTGTGAGCCGCGCCGAAGACCCTGACGTCAAGGGGTTGATGGCGAGCGAGAGCAAGCTGTTCGATGTCCGCGTCAACGGCCGCGCCGGCCAGAAGGCTCAGCTTCGCGAGCGCATCGCCCAGCTCGGCGAGGAGATTTCAGGCCTCGTCGCGCAGGAGAAGGCCAAGGACCAGGAGATCGTGCTGGTCGAGAAGGAGCTCACCGGCGTCCGCGACCTCTACGACAAGCATCTGGTCCAGCTCTCGCGCCTCACCACGCTGGAGCGCGACGCCGCGCGGCTCAACGGCGAGCGAGCGCAATACATCGCCGCGCGCGCCCAGGCCAAGGGCAAGGTGACCGAGACCGAGCTGCAGATCATCCAGGTCGACAAGGATATGGTCAGCGAAGTCTCCAAGGACCTGCGCGAGACCAACGACAAGATCGGCGAATTGGTGGAGCGCAAGGTCACCGCCGAGGACCAGTTGCGGCGCATCGACATCCGTTCGCCGCAGGATGGCATGGTGCTGCAGTCGACCGTCCACACCGTGGGCGGGGTAATCACCGCGGGCGATGCCATCATGACCATCGTGCCGCAATCCGACGATTTGCAGGTCGAGGCCAAGGTCAACCCGGCCGATATCGACAAGCTGCAGATCGGCCAGAAGACGCTGCTGCGGCTGTCGGCCTTCAACCAGCGCACCACGCCGGAATTGAACGGCGTCGTCAGCCGCGTCTCGCCCGACGTCACCACCGACCAGCGCACCGGCCAGAGCTACTACACGATCCGCGTCTCGATGCCGTCGCAGGAGATCGCCCGCCTCGGTGACGTCAGGCTGATCCCAGGCATGCCGGTGGAGGCTTTCGTGCAGACCGGTGAACGCACGCTGGTCTCCTATTTGATGAAGCCGCTCAGCGATCAGCTGATGCGCGCGTTCAGGGAGAAGTGACGGCGTTAGCCGTCATTCCGGGGCGATGCAGAGCATCGAACCCGGAATCTTGCGCAGCAAAACGCGGCTGTCGTCATGGCTTGCGCTCGCTGCTTGACGGCGCTGCGGCGCAAGGCGCTCGCTTGCCGGAATGACACCGGTTGTGTGGTTGGCCGCTACCGCCCCAATTCCTTCAGCAGCAGACTCAATGCCGCCGCTGCAAACGCATGCATGTTGGCCTGCCGGTCATTCCTGGCGGTCTCCAGCGTGATCACGGCCGTAGCTGACCCTGCGACCGCCATGCAGCTGTGGCCGGCGGCATCGCCGTAGCGGTTGCCGGTTGGCCCCGCAGCTCCGGTCTCGGACAATCCCCAGTCGCTCGCAAAGCGCGTGCGGATCTGGTTGGCAAGCAGTTTTGCATAGGGCTCCGAGGCCGAGCGGATGCCCTTCATCGCATCATCGGGGATGTCCATCAGGATGCGCCGCGCATCGC
This sequence comes from Bradyrhizobium sp. NP1, assembly GCF_030378205.1. Taxonomy (NCBI): domain Bacteria; kingdom Pseudomonadati; phylum Pseudomonadota; class Alphaproteobacteria; order Hyphomicrobiales; family Nitrobacteraceae; genus Bradyrhizobium; species Bradyrhizobium sp. NP1. The sequence goes on along the minus strand of NZ_CP127385.1, from coordinate 7,190,813 downwards.
GCGTATAGACGACGGCTGAGCCCAGGAAATAGGCGGAGGCGCCGGGCACCGCGAGCAGCGCGGCGGAGATCAGGCCGCCGGTCGAGGATTCCGCGACCGCAATGGTCTGCTTGCGTTCGATCAGCCGCGCGGCGACCTGCTCGGCTATGGCGACAAGCTCTTTCATGGTTTCAGCTCCGGCGCAGGATCCGCTTCAGCAGCGGCTTCTTCTCGGTCTTGTCGGCCAGCGAGTGATAGACGACGCGGATGAAGTTTGTGCTCGCAAGCTCGCTTGGCGCCCATTTGGCGTCGAGATCGGCAAACGGCTTTGCTGCGAGCACGTCGGCCTCGCTTTTTCCCTCCTTTACCAGCTTTTCCATGCGGTCGCGCGCTGTGACCAGCATGGCCCGGTACGCTTGCAGCGCGGCCTTGTCAGCGACGGGGCCGTGGCCCGGCACGATCCGGCTCCTGTCATTGACGAGCTTGAGATAGACGTCCGCCGCCGCGATCATGCCCTTGATGTTGCCGCCATTGGCGAAGTCGATATTCGGATAGCGGCCGTTGGTGAAGGTGTCGCCGGTCGAAAGCACGTTCGCGGTCTTGAACCACACATAGGTGTCGCCGTCGGTGTGGGCGCTGGGGATGTGCTTGAGGTCGGCGACGCGGCCGTTCAGCCGCAGCTTGAACGCGCCGGTATAGGTTTTCGCCGGCAGCGCGGCTTCCGGCGCCGGCGGCGTCTTGACCCCCGTCAGACCGTTCGTCGTCCCGGCGGCAAGCCGCTTCTTCACATTGGCCTCGGCGATGACGGTGGCGCCGTCCCTGGCGAACGGCTCGTTGCCGCCGGTATGGTCGCCATGGAAGTGGGTGTTGACGAGGTACTTGATCGGCAGGCTGGAAATGTTGGCGATTGCGGCCTTGATCTTGTCGTGCAGCGGCGCGAACTCGCTGTCGACCATGATGATGCCGTCCCTGGCGACCGCGGCCGTGATGTTGCCGCCCTGGCCCTCCAGCATGTAGACGTGGTCGCCGAGGTCGGTGGTCTTGATCTCGACCTTGGAGAAATCGACCGGCGGCGGTGCGGGCTGTTGCTGCGGCTGCTGGGCGAGGGCGCTTGCGGTGAGGAACAGCGCGGTCGTCGTCGCGGCGATGGCAATACGGATCATCAATACCTCCCCAGCCCGGTCTTTCCCCGATTCCTAGCATAGCGGCATCGGGTTTGCCGAGTTGCGGCCGACCGATGCGCCTGCTTCAATGGGGAGAGGAGACGCCGGGAGGCCATGTCATGACGTCACCGGTCCCGGGCGGCGTGGATTGCGACCTGCATCCGGCCGTTCCGCATCTGACGAGCCTGCTGCCTTATCTGAACGATTACTGGCGCGACCAGGTGACGACCCGCGGCATGACCGATCTGGTCTCGCAGTCCTATCCGCCGAACTCGCCGATCTCGGCACGACCGGATTGGTGGCCGAGCCAGGGCAAGCCGGGCACGAGCCTTGCCGACGTGCAGCGCCAGGCGCTCGATGCCTTTCAGCTTCGCCACGCGATCTGCAACCCGCTCTACGGCGTGCAGATGGTGTTTTCCGAGGATATGGCGGACGCGTTCTGCCGTGCGCTCAATGACTGGCTGGCCAAGGAGTGGCTCGACCGGGACGCCCGCCTGCGCGGCTCGATCGTGATCCCCGTGCAGAGCGTGGAGAAATCGGTCGCCGAGATCGAACGCTGCGCCGCCGATCCGCGCTTCGTCCAGGTGCTGATGCTCGTGATGGGCGACATGCCGCTCGGAAAGCGCGCGCTGTGGCCGATCTATGCCGCGGCCGAACGCCATGGCTTGGCCATAGGCGTCCATGCGGGCTCCGCCTATCACAACCCGCCGACCTCGGTCGGCTGGGGCTCCTATCACATCGAGGATTACGTGGCGCACGCCGCCGCGTTCCAGACCCAGCTCACCAGCCTGATTGTCGAGGGCGTGTTCGCCCGCCACCCGAAGCTGAAAATGGTCATGCTGGAGAGCGGCTTCACCTGGTTGCCACCGTTTCTGTGGCGGCTGCACAAGTTCTGGCGCGGCATCCGCATGGAGACGCCTTGGGTCGACCGCGCGCCGCTCGAGATTGTGCGCAGCAATATCCGTTTCTCGCTGCAACCGGTCGACGCTCCCGATGATCCAGCGGTGCTAAATCGCCTGTTCGACCATATGCAGTCCGATGAATTGCTCCTATTCTCGACCGACTATCCGCACTGGCAGTTCGAGGGGAACCGCGTGCTGCCGGAAGGCTTGTCGGGTGATCTCGTGCGCAAGATCATGATCGACAATCCGCTTGCGACCTACGGTCGGCTGACGCAAGCAGCCGCGGCATGATCCCGACGCGAAGGGCCGCGTTGGCGCAAAGCGGGAACCGGTTTTCGGAAAAAGATCATGCTGAAAGATTGAGGAGGTTGCGCCATGAACGTGCAGTTCCGCGAACGTCCCGAGCAGAGCGCCGTCGTTCAGGCCAGGACCGCGATCGCCGATTGCGACATCCATCCGGCGCGCGCCACCAGGGACGAGCTCTATCCGTTCATGGCCAGGCGCTGGCACGCGCATCTCGAAACCTACGACAAGCATCCCTATCAGGGCATGATGGAAGGCCCGCCATTTCCAAAGGCGCAGCCCAACGCCTCGCGCCGCGACGCCTATCCGCCGGAAGGCGGCCCGCAGGGCTCCTCGCTCTCCTTCATGCAGAAGCAGCATCTCGATCCGAATAACGTCGTGCTGGGCGTGCTCAATCCGCTGGCGACCGGGCAGGGCATCCGCAACCAGGATCTGGCGGCGGCGATCTGCTCGGCGGTCAACGACTGGCAGATCGAGAAATGGACGTCCAAGGATTCCCGCCTGAAGGCCTCTGTAGTCGTCGCCAATGAGGACGGGCCGGCGGCGGCCGCCGAGATCAGGAGGCGTGCGGGCGATCCGAATTTCGTCCAGGTGCTGCTGCTCAGCCGCAACGTCGAGCCGCTCGGCCAGCGCCGCTACTGGCCGATCTACGAAGCAGCAGAGGAAGCGGGCCTTCCCGTTGGCGTCCACGCCTTCGGGTTCGGCGGCAACCCGATCACGGCGTCGGGCTGGCCGAGCTTCTACATCGAGGAGATGGTCGGCCACTCGCAGTGCCAGCAGACCGCGCTGGCGAGCCTGGTGCTGGAAGGCGTGTTCGAGCGCCATCCGACGCTCAAGATGATCATGATCGAGGCCGGCTTCGGCTGGGCGCCCTCGCTCGCCTGGCGCCTCGACAAGACTTTCGAGCGGCTGCACAGCGAGGTGCCGCATCTGAAGCGCAGGCCGTCCGAATACATCCGCGACCACATCTTCTGGACCACGCAGCCGATGGAGGATCCGGAGCGGCGCGATCACCTGTTTGACATGATCGACTGGATCGGATGGGACAAGCTTCTGTTCGCGACCGACTACCCTCACTGGGATTATGACGAGCCTTCGCGCGTGCTGCCTCCCGGCGTCAGCGAGGAGAACCGCGCCGCGTTCTATCTCGGCAACGCGCGCAAGGTTTACGGAATCCCCTGATGGCGCGTCACGTCGTGGCGACAGTCGACGAGCTGCCGCCGGGCACCCGAAAATTCCTCGAGATCGACGGCCGTCCGATCGCGGTCTTCAATATCAAGGGCGAGTTCTTCGGCTTGCTCAACCGGTGTCCGCACCAGGGTGCGGCGCTGTGCGAAGGCCCGCTGATCGGGCTGGCGCAATCCAGAACTCCCGGCGAGGTCGAATACACCAGGCTGGGCGAGATCATCCGCTGCCCATGGCACGGCTGGGAGTTCGACATCCGCACCGGGCAGTCCTATTGCGACCCGCGCCGCTTCCGCGCCAAGGCCTATCCCGCGCATGTCGAGCCGGGCGCAACCGTGGTGAAGGGGCCGTATGTCGCGGAGACCATCAAGGTCGCGGTCGAAAGCGACTACGTGGTGGTGGAGTTGTAGCCGCCACAAGCCTGCCCATGACGGGACGAGGTCTTCAGCCACCCCAAAACCTGCTATAATCAGCCAAGTTGGCCAAAGCCGCACGTGCGCATGTGTCGGAGTAACCGAGCGTGGCGTATTGGAACGACGAATTTCAACTGCCCCAGTCGCCGCTTCTGCGTTACGGATTTGCCATTCTTGCCGTGGCCATCGCGGTTGCTATCGCGCTCGCGTTGCAAGCATACGAGTTCCGTGATGTAGAGCTGCCGGTCCTGGTGCTCGCAATCGGTCTTGTCGGCTGGTACGCGGGGACCGGGCCTGTTGCGCTGGCTGTTCTGGTTTCCTCGGCGGCCTTCAGCTATCTGTTTGCAGAACCTCTGTACAGCTTCTACGTTACCGCGCGCGATCTTCCTTACTTCTTGGTTTTTGTGCTCGCGGCGGGCATCGCGGGCTTCTTCAGTGCTGTTCGCCGCCGCATCGAGGACAACCTTCGCCACGCACGTGATCGACTTCAGGTCGAGCTCGAGCAGCGTCGGCACCGAGAGGCCGAGATACGCAAGCTCAACCAGGATCTGACGCTGCGCGCCGCGGAGCTCGTGGCAGCCAACAAGGAGCTCGAGTCGTTTGCCTATTCCGTATCACATGACTTGCGGGCACCGCTGCGCCATCTCGTCGGCTACTCGGAATTGCTGCAAAAACACGCATCGGATTCGCTGGACGACAAGAGTCAAAGATACATACGGACGATTCTCGAATCAGGGAAACGAATGGGAATTCTGATTGATGATCTGCTGGCGTTTTCCAGGATCGGGCGCGCCGAAAGCAGGACCACGGCGGTGGACCTCCAGAAGCTGGTCAACGAGGTGGTTTCGGAGGTCGGGCAGCAGACAAAGGGGCAGGACATTTCCTGGAAGATCGGGGCGCTTCCGGTCTGCTGCGGAGACCGGTCCCTTCTGAAGCTGGTCGTCGTTAACCTGCTTTCCAATGCGATCAAGTTCTCAAGCACGCGACACCCCGCCCGGATCGAGATTGGCTCCGCGGATGGCAATGCAAATACGACGGAAATCTTTGTCAGGGACAACGGCGTCGGATTTGACATGCAATACGTCGACAAGCTGTTCGGGGTATTTCAGCGCCTGCATCGGGCCGACGAGTTCGAGGGCACGGGGATAGGATTGGCGACCGTGCAGCGCATTGTTCACCGCCATGGCGGCGTCGTGCGCGCCGAGGGAGCGGTTGATCGAGGCGCCACTTTCTATTTCTCCCTGCCGAAGGCCAAAAGTCCACTGGAGAGGACGGGGAAAGCACCATGAGCGAACTGGGACGAATTCTGGTCGTCGAAGACGATCCAAGAGATGTCGAGCTCACTCTCACGGCTCTTGACGAATACAAGCTTGCCAACGAGGTTGTCGTTGCCCGCGACGGCACGGAGGCTCTCGATTTCCTTTATTGTCGAGAGCAATTCGCGGCGCGCCCCGAAGAGAACCCGGCGGTTATTCTGCTGGATCTGAAGCTGCCGAAGGTGAATGGATTGGAGGTCTTGCAGCAAATCCGATCCGACGAACGGCTCAAGATGATTCCGGTGGTCGTGCTGACGTCATCGCACGAAGAAAAGGATATGCTGGCGAGCTACCAGCTCGGGGTAAACGCCTACGTCGTGAAGCCCGTCGATTTTCACGAGTTTGTCAACGCTGTCAAAGAACTGGGCATGTTCTGGGCGATCATAAACCAACCGCCCCCCGGAAGCTCGAAGAAGGTGTTATGAGTTCGGCTATTGGAATTCTGTTGCTCGAGGACGACCGCAACGACGCGGAGCTCATCGAAGCGCTCCTCGAAGCCGATCATTTCACGTGTCGTATCGTCTGCGTGCAAGGTCGGGCCGAGTTTCTGGCCGCTCTCAAGGGCGGCGACTTCGACCTCATCCTCTCGGATTATAAGCTTCCCTCGTTCGACGGACTTTCTGCGTTAGATCTGGCGCTGAGTGTTCGCCCCGATCTGCCCTTCATCTTTGTTTCCGGAACTCTTGGCGAGGAGGCAGCCGTCGAAGCGCTCAAGGTTGGCGCCACGGACTATGTTCTGAAGACCCGGCTCTCGAGGCTCGTGCCCGCCGTACGGCGCGCGTTGCGCGAGGCGGGTGATCGAGTCGCGCGCCGAGAGGCCGAGAATGCGCTTCGCCGGAGCGAAAAAGAGCTTCGGGATGTCATTGAGGCGATACCTGCGATTGCGTTTACAGCCCGGCCCGACGGCAAAAGCGTTTGGATAAACCGGCGATGGGTGGAATTTTCAGGGCTGTCGGTGGAAGAGACGTCGGGATTGGGCTGGCAATCCGCGATTCACCCGGACGACGTCGCTGAACATGCGGCCAAGTGGCAGCAGTCAATGACAAGTGGTGAGCCGTTCGAGAACGAGGCGCGGCATCGCAGTGCGAAGGGAGAGTACCGCTGGTTCCTGGTGCGGGCGGTGCCGCTGCGTGATGAACAGGGCAAGATTCTCAAATGGTACGGCATCCTGGCGGACATCGAAGATCGCAAGCGCGCCGAGCAGGAACGCGAGCGATCGCGCCAGCTGGAGGCCGACCTCGCGCACATGAACCGGGTCAGTATGATGGGAGAGATGGTTGCCTCGCTCGCGCATGAGATAAAGCAGCCGGTCGCGGCCGGGGTCATGAGTGCGAACGCTTGCAGGAACTGGCTCAGCCCTGATCGACTCGACATCGGTGAAGCCTCCGCGGCTGCAGAAGGGACAATGCGCAGCTTGACCCGAGCCACCGACATCATCGATCGCGTGCGCGCGCTCTACGGACCCGGCACGCGCGAACGAGAATTGGTGGACGTCAACGAACTCGTCCGCGAGATGACCGTGATGCTTCGCGATGCGGCGGCGCGCAACTCCATTTCGATGCGTACCGAGCTTGAGGTGGACATTCCGGCGACGCTGGCGGATCGCGTGCAACTGCAGCAGGTGTTGATGAATCTCATGCTCAACGGCATTGAGGCTATGCGGGAAACGGGTGGAGAACTGAAAGTTTCATCCAGGACGAACGAGGATGGTCAATTGCTGATCTCGGTCAGCGACATGGGCAGCGGACTTCCGGCCGACCAGCCCGAACGCATTTTCACGCCTTTCTTCACGACAAAGGCACAAGGCACGGGCATGGGATTGTCCATCAGTCGGCGCATCGTCGAGTCGCATGAGGGCCGTTTGTGGGCCACGGCCAAGGCGGATCGGGGTACGATCTTTCAGTTCACCTTGCCAGGCAAGGCGACGGTTTAGCGGCGGCAGCAACTCGGGAACGATCAGTGCCGCGGGAACGGGGACGCCTATCCTCCTGGCTTTTTGACAATTCAATCGTGAAGCGCCCGACGGGGAGGGATGAAGCGGTCATTCCTCCGCCGCTTCGCCCGACACCGCACGTCGCTCCTGTGCGTAGCGCACCAGCGCGACGAAACGATAGATGCCGTGCACGAACTTGCCGTAAGGCATCGTGATGAACAGCGCGGACACGAAGCCGAGATGGACGATGAGCAGCAGTCCCATCGCGGCGGTGTCGCGCCAGACGAGCAGCGCGAGTCCCGTCAGCGAGGTCAGGAGCAGCATCAGAACGAACGCGATATCCATGCCGCTGTTCTTCTGCTCGACCAGCGCGCTATCGCGGCGCCATCGCGCCGCGAGCAGGCCGATGGGGCCGATCACCAGCCCAAGGCCCCCAAGCGTGCCGAGCACGACCGGCAGGTCCCACCAGGCATAGGGCGCCTCGCGCCCGAGCAGATAGTGATAAAGCGTCGCCACGCAGGTCGCGGCAAAGCACAGCAGGAAGCCATAGAAGGTCAGGTGATGCGAGAGCTTGCGGCGATCGGTCGGGCGCTCGTCCGCGTTGAAGCAGCCGACCCCGCCGCCGTCGAGATAGCGCAACGTCGCAGCGTCGCGGATCGCCTGCAGGATCGCGCTTGTGCTGACCCTGGTATCGGCGGGATCGCCGATGTCGCGCCAGAACGCGCGCACGCCCATCGCGAGTGCGAGGATTGCATAAAGGAAGATGATGCCGAACAGGGCCGCCATCGCCTTGTGCGGCATCAGGGCATAGAATGCGCCGGGGCCGGTGTGGGTGCCGAACAGATCCTTCTGGTCGTTGAAAACGGCAAATCCGACGATGAACGCCGCCAGGCTCAGCATGGTGACGAGCCGGATGACGACGCCGTTATTCGCGAACAGGTGGGCGAGCGCGCGCGGCCAAGCGTAGGTGGCCCAGGAATCGGCGCGCACGGCCGCGAGCGTCTTGGGAACATTGACGTTGAACTCATGCGGCGGCGCGAACTGGCAGTCGACATAGCAGGCGCCGCAGGCATGGCAGAGGTTGGCGAGATAATTGAGGTCGCCGTCGGAAAAGGCGCGGCGCATCTCCATCGCCGGGAACACCGCGCACAGGCCTTCGCAGTAGCGGCAGGAATTGCAGACCGTCATCAGGCGGTCGGCCTCGGCGAGGGTTCGGGTGGCATGCATCGCTGTCACGGCTTTTTGGTCAGTCCCTTGCTTTCCAGCCAGTTCTGGATCAGGCCGGCGACTTCGCGGTTGTTCCTGTCCATCATCATCACGTGCGAATTGCCGTGGATGCCGGCCTTCGGCAGGTCGATCACATCGGCGCTGCCGCCGGCCGCGCTGATCGCCTCGGCAAAGGCAATGCCGGTCGCGCGGATCTTCGGCCAGCGCGAATCGCGCTCGATATAGTCGCCATAGACGAACAGGGTCGGGATGTTCTTGAGCAGATCGACCTTGGCGGGGTCGCCGACGCCCGCCGGCTCGACCGCGATCAGCGCCTTCACCTTGTCGGGGCGCGCCTGCGCCACCTTGAAGCCGAAGGTGCCGGCCTGGCTGTGGAACAGGATGATGCAGGGGCCGATGCGGTCGACCTCGGCAATGTAAGCCGCGATCGTCGCATCGTCGGTCGTGGTCCAGCGCGGCACATTCTGCTTGACGAAGTTCTCGTAAGCCTCGTTTGGAAACTGGCTGCCCGGCATCAATTTGCGTTTTGCCGGATCGGGGTCGTAGGAGCCAGGGCCGTCGCCGATGCGGAAGCGCTCGAACGGGTTGGCGGTGGTGAGGAACACCGGCTCGCCCTTGAAGATGTCAGGGTATTGCGCCCAGCCTGCGCGCCCGCGCTCGACCGCGTCGGAATTGTAGACGGCAAAGCCCTTGCGCAGGAAATAGTTCAGCCAGCCTTCGCGGCCGTCAGGCGTGGTCTCGTAAGTGACGCCGGTCAGGCCGCCGCCATGCCAGAGCAGCAGCGGGTAGGCGCCCTTCTCGTTCGCGGGCAGGAAGTATTGCACATACATCTGCTCGACCTGGTAGGTGCCGTTGGGATCGACCTTGGCCGGCACGCCGCCGGGCGTGAAGGTGACCTCCTTCACCGGCTTGCCGGAGATCTCGACCAGCCGCCCGCCGACATGGAACGAGCCCATGCCGCGCAAGCTGATCGGCTCGTCGGCGTTGGCGGGCATCGACGCGATCAGCACGGTCGCGAGCGAGACGATGGCGAGGCGTGACATGGCTCCTCCTTCAATCGATCGGCGTCAGTTCTTCGCATTCTTCGCCGCTTCCCGGCCGGCAATGCGGCCGAACACGCTGCCGATGGTCATGCCGATGCCGGCGGCGTAACCTTGGCCCAGCACGTTGCCGGCCATGATCTCGCCGGCGGCGAACATGTTTGCGGAGGGCTTGCCGTCCTGCATCAGCATGCGCGCCTGTTTGTTCACGCGGGTGCCGAGATAGGTGAAGGTGATGCCGGGCCGCACCGGATAGGCGTAGTAAGGCGGCGTCTCGATCCTGCGCGCCCAGTGCGATTTCGGCGGCGTCAGGCCCTCGGTGCGGCAGTCGTCGAGGACGGTGTGGTCGAAGGTGCCGGGACGCACCGCGGCGTTGAAGGTCGCGATTGTCTTTTCCAGCGCGGCCGGATCGAGTTCGAGCTCTTCGGCGAGCGCGGCAATGCTGTCGCCTTCGAGCGGCGGAAACAGCGTGGGCATGAAACTGTTGCGCGAGGAGGCATCGAAGATGATGTGGGCGATCTGATCTGGCTGGGCGGCGACCAGCCGTCCCCAGATCGCGTAACGCTTCGGCCAGATGTCCTCGCCCTCGTCATAGAAGCGCTCGGCGTTCCTGTTGACGACGATGCCGAACACAACCGAGTCGTGGCGCGTGATGATGCCGCCGTCGAATTTCGGCGCGCGGGCGTCGATCGCGACCGCGTGGCACTGGGTGGGATCGCCGATCGCCTGCACCCCCTTCGCCAGCAGCAGCTTCAGGATCGCGCCGCGGTTATAGGGCGTGCCGCGGATCAGGAAATTATCGGCGGCCTCGCCCCAATATTGCTTCAGCCATTCGATGTTGGCCTCGAAGCCGCCGGCGGCGGCGACCAGCGTCGCGGCGCGCACCCTTGCGTGGCCGTCGCCCTGCTTCAGCGTGGCCGACAGGAACATGCCGCGCTCGATCTCGAGTTCGACAACCTCGGCATCGTAGAGAATCTCGACGCCGAGCTGCTCGGCGGTCAGATACAGCGCGTTCAGCATCGCCCGCCCGCCGCCGAGGAAGAAGGAGTTGGTGCGTCCGAGGCTCAGCGTGCCGCCGAGCGATGGCTGCCAGCGCACGCCCTGCTCGACGATCCAGTTCAGGATGTCCTTGGACTCGGCGATCATGTGGCGGGCGAGTTCTTCGTCGGTCTGGCCGCCGGTCACGCGCAACAGGTCTTCGAAGAATTCCTCTTCCGTATAGGGCCCGGTGAGGATGGCGGTCGCCGCGTCGTGGGCGCAGCGCATGTTGCGGGTGTGGCGGGTGTTGCCGCCACGATAGAATTTCGGCGCGCCTTCCAGCACCAGCACGGAGGCGCCGTCGCGTCGTGCGCTGATCGCGGCGCACAGCGCGGCATTGCCGCCGCCGATCACCAGCACGTCGAACTTGCGGCTCAAATCGACCATGCTGGTTGTTATCGTGTTGGCATGGCAAGGGGACGCTGGCCGGACCCAGGCCCGGCCAGCCATCGTCGATGCTCAGGCAGTGACCGCTTCGCGTGTCTCGATGGTCCGGCCGCCGCGATAGACGGTCAGCGCCGCGATGATGGCGAGCGCGGCGCCGCACATCAGCCAGTAGCCGGGCGAGGCCTTGTCGCCGGTCTTGTCGATCAGCAAGGTCGAGGCGAACGGCGTGAAGGTGCCGAACAGGGCTGCGGCCAGCGCAAAGGCGAGCGAGAAGCAGGTGGTGCGGACATGCGCCGGCACGATCTCGACGAGCGCGCCGAGCATGGTGCCGCTGTAGACGCCGAAATAGAACGAGAACATCATCTCGACCGCGAGCAGCTTGCCGAAGCTCGGATCAGCCACCAGCCAGTGCAGCGCCGGGTAGGCGGTCACAAAGGACAGTCCGGCGATCGTCAGTAGCACGGGCTTGCGGCCGATGCGGTCGGAGAGCGCGCCGCCGACCGGATTCCAGATGAAGTTCGTGACTGCCACCAGCAGCGTAACCAGCAGCGCATCGGCGGTGGAGAGCTTCAGCACGTTCTTGCCGAAGGTCGGCGTATAGACGGTGACGAAATAGAAGGTGGTGGTGGTCAGGATCGCGATCATCATGCCGAGGATGACGATGCGCCAGTTCGCGAGCGCGGAGGCGAACACCTCGCTTGCGGTCGGATGCTTCTTCATCTTGAGGAATTCCGGCGTTTCTTCCAGCGTCCGCCGCAGCAGGAAGATGAAGGGAATGATCAGGCAGCCGATGAAGAAGGGAATGCGCCACTTGGCGATGCCGCCGCCAAGTGCGGTCAGCACGGTATCGCCGCTCACGGCTTCGCTCAGGAGAAAGCCAATGATGGCGGCGACGAAGATCGCCACCTGCTGGCTGGAGGACTGGAACGAGGTGTAGAATCCGCGATTGCCGGGCGTGGAAATCTCGGCGAGATAGACCGATACGCCGCCGAGCTCGACACCGGCGGAGAAGCCCTGCAAGAGCCGGCCGATCAGCACGATGACGGGCGCGGCGACGCCGATCGCCGCGTAAGTCGGGCAGAAGGCGATCACTACCGTGCCGACTGCCATGATGCCGAGCGTCACGATCAGGCCCTGGCGGCGGCCGATGCGGTCGATATAGGCGCCGAGCACGATGGCGCCGACCGGACGCATCAAGGCGCCGAGCCAGAACACGCCGAAGGTATTGAGCAGCGCCGCGGTCTCATTGTCGGACGGAAAGAACGCCTTGGCGATCAGGGGAGCGTAGAAGCCGAACAGGAAGAAGTCGAACTGTTCGAGGAAATTGCCGCTGGTCGCGCGCAGGATGGCGCCGATGCGCGACTTGATCTGCGGTGTTTCGGAACTGTTCGGCTGAGCCATGGACGCTTTCCCCCGTGTTTCGATGCAGCCGGTGCGAGCGAAAGTCCCGGCCGACCGTTTATGACGGCAATGTGCCACGCCCGCGCGGGCTGACCAACCGGGAAAACACGAAACCTTTGGCTAAAGAGACTCGCGGCTTACGGTTTGGTGCGGGCGAGGCCCGCGAGCCATTGCCGAAACGCTGCAAGCTTCGGCGGGTCGGCCCGCGCCTCGGGGGAAACCAGATAGAATCCGGCATCGGCCGGCAGCGCGATCCTGAACGGAGCCACGAGCCGGCCCTTGGCGATATCGTCCTGGACATAGGAGGTGCGGCCCACCGCGACGCCGATGCCGTCGATCGCGGCCTGGACGGTCATGAACATCAAATCGAAGGTGACGCCAGGCTGCTTGGAGATGTCGGCCGGCAGGCCGGCCGCGGTCAGCCACAGCCGCCAGTCGTCGCTGTTGGTGTTGCTGGTGTGCAGCAGCACATGGTCGCGCAGGTCTTCCGGCGAGCGCAGCGGCTTGGCTCCATCGACCAGCGCCGGGCTGCAAACCGGAAACAGCTCGTCCGCCATCAGCCACTCCGCGCGCACGCCGGGCCATTGCCCGCGGCCGTAGCGGATCGCGGCGTCGACGTCGTCGCGGCGGAAATCGACCAGGCTGGGGGAGGTTGTGATGCGGACGTCGATGCCGGGATGGCTTTCCTGGAATGCGGACAGCCGCGGCAGCAGCCATTTCGCGGCGAGCGAGGCCAGCGTCGAGACGGTCAGCACGTGGCCGTCGTCCTTGCGCAACAGCCGCTCGGTCGCGAGCCGCAGGTCGTTGAAGGCGGCGCGGACGCCCGGCAGGTAGTCCCGCGCCTCCTGCGTCAGCTCCAGCGCGCGGTTCTTCCGGATGAACAGCCGCAGGCCGAGCTCCTCCTCGAGCCGCCGGATCTGATGGCTGATCGCGGTCTGCGTCACGTTCAGCTCGGATGCGGCGAGCGTGAAGCTCAAATGCCGCGCGGCGGCCTCGAAAGCCCGCAATCCGTTCAAGGACGGTAATCTGGTATTCGTCGGCATGCCCTAGATATATGACTTTATTTCATCCGAAACGGTACAAAGTGTCGTTTGTAGAAGCGTCCGGGCGCGCAGATATTACGCCAAAGGATTTAGCCGCAGGAGCTGAAAATGTCTACTTGCAGCCATCAGACGATGACAAATCATCATGATTCGGGCTTTCTCAGCCAGGTGAATGAAACCCTGCATGTCTGGCGGGACCGCTTCCGTCAGCGCCGCGAGCTTTCGCACTGGACCGATCGCGACCTCCACGACGTCGGCTTGTCCTGGAGCGACGTCGCGCGTGAGGCCGAGAAACCTTTCTGGCGGGCGTAAGCGCAGCCACGCCGGCGTCGCCTCGTCAGGGGGACGCCGGCTGCCTTCCTTTCGGAACTGGAGCGGGCCATGACCACCCTGCGGTTCGATGATCTCAAGCAGCATTCCGACGTTGTGCGGGCGCGCGACGGCCAGCCTGTCACCGTGCGCTTCGTCGAGCCGCGCGACGCCGAGGAGCTGCAGAACTATTTCCGCTCGTTGTCGGCGGGCTCGCGCTACAACCGGTTCCTTGGCGCCATCAGCGAGCTGCCGAAGTCGCTGCTCGACCATTTCATCCATGTCGGCGAGGAGGACCGCTTCAGCGTGGTCGCCACCGTCGCCATCGACGGATTCGAGGTGATCGTCGGCGAAGCCCGCTACGCCTTCCACCCCGAGAACGGCAGCTTCGAGTTCGGTCTCTCGCTCGACGACCGCTGGCAGGGCCACGGCATTGGCGCTGCATTGCTGAAGAATCTGGAATGCCGTGCCGCCGCTTTTGGCGCCTGCAGCCTGTTCGGCGATACGCTGCGCTCCAACAGCGCGATGATCGGACTTGCGAAGAAGACGGGCTACACCTTCGTGCACAACCCGGACGACTGGAAGCTCGTCCGCTTCGAGAAATCCATCGCGGTTGCGCCGGCGGACATTCCCTGCGCGAGCTGGCGGCTTGCCGCCGCTTCGCGTGCGTTGGAACTGGCCGCGCACTGAAGCGAGATCATTTCCCCGTAAACACCGGCTTGCGCTTCTCGACAAAGGCCTGCACCGCCTCGCGGTGGTCTGATGTCGCGGTCAGCCGCACCAGCCGCTCGGCCTCCTGGTCGCGCGCGGTGGCGAAGTCGAACGACAGCGCCTCGTCGAGATTGTCCTTCATGTAGCGCAGCGCCAGCGCCGGGCCTTCGGCGAATGATTTCGCCAGCGCAAAAGCCTCGTCCTGCAATTTGTCGTCCGGCACCACACGGTTGAACAGGCCGATCCGCTCGCAGCGCGCCGCGTCGACCTTCTCGGCGGTGAACATCAGCTCGCGGGCGCGCGCGGTGCCGACCAGCCGCGTCAGCAGCCAGGCGATGCCGTAGTCGCCGCTCAGGGCCACCCGCGCATAGCCGGTGGAGACGAAGGCGGAAGCCGCCGCGATGCGGATATCGCAGGCCATGGCGATGGCAAGCCCGGCGCCGGCGGCAGCGCCCGGCAGCGCCGCGATCGTCGGCTTGCGCACGGCGACCAGCGCGCCGGTGAGGAGGCGCTGGCGTTCCTGCAGGTCGGCGACCTTCTCGTCGAATGACATCTCGGCCTTCTTCCTGTCGCGATAGGCGCCCATGCCCTTGACGTCGCCGCCGGAGCAGAACGCGGTGCCGGCGCCGGTGATGAGCAGCGCGCCGACTTGCGCATTCTCGCCGCAGGTCCGGATCATGGTCCGCAGCGCCGGCGAAAGCCGGTCCGACAGGGAATTGCGCGCCTGCGGCCGGTTCAGCGTGATGATCGCGACGCGGTCGCGGATCGCGCACAGCAATTCGTCGGTGCCGGTGTCGAGGGTGATTTCGCCGCCCGCGGCCGGCTGCTCGTTTGCCATGTGCGATCCTCCTTCAGGCCTGTTTGCGGAAAATTATAGGACTGTGAAATGACGCGCGTCATCCTTTTCCTGCCTAGAACTTCTCGACCCAGGGCCGAAGCTCGAGCTCCCAGCTCCAGGCGCTCCGCGGCTGCTGCAGCACGTTCCAGTAACTGAGCGCGATTGCGTCCGGATCGAGCATCGAATCCGGCCGATCCGCCGGGTCGGGCCGGTTGGCGCTGCGAATGCCGCCGTCAATGACGAAATGCGCGACATGGATGCCCTGCGGTGATAGCTCCCGCGCCATGCTCTGCGCCAGGCCGCGCAGCGCGAACTTGCCCATCGCGAAGGGAGCCGACTGCGCATAGCCCTTCACGCTGGCCGAGGCGCCCGTGAACAGGATCGCGCCGTGCCTGTTGGGCAGCATCCGCTTTGCCGCCTGCTGCGCCACCAAAAAGCCGCCATAGGCGCTGACCGCGATCGTGTTCGCGACGTCGGCCGGAACCAGCTCGACAAACGGGCCGCGCGCGCGGCCGCTCGCATTGTAGACCACGAGGTCGGGGGTTCCGATCTCGCGCTCGACCAGGCCGAACAGCCGCTCGACCTCGTCGGCATCGGCGGCGTTGCAGGCAAAGGCGCGGGCGCTGGTCTCGCCGCAGAGCGCGCCGAGTTTCTCGATCTTGCGCGCGGCGAGCGCGACGCGGATGCCCTCGCGGGCGAGCAGCCGCGTCAGCGAGGCGCTGAGGCCCTCGCCGGCGCCGACGATCAGGGCGTTCTTATATTTGGGCTTTTCCATCGATGCTTTCCTTTGCGATGCGGGCCTGGCGTTACGGCCCATTCCACGGGACGAAATTGCGCGTAGCCGCAAACGGACAGCGCGACACGCGGCGGGCGGATGTGCGATAGTCGTGACAAGTGTGGCGGCTCTGACGTTCCTTTCAGTTTCGCCGCAACCTCTTCAAAGGAACGTCAGAGCCAAAGCCACACTAGAATCTGATATTTTGCTAGTGTCCCTTTGGTTCTGACATTCGCAAAACGTGGCTTCCGCAAAATGATGCGAATGTCAGAACCGGGACACTAGAGATGAGGAAGCACCCGAGGGTTTTCAATGCAGCCGCTCAAAGCTGATCGCAGCGCCGCTATGGCCACGCCATCCGGACTGCTCGCGCCGGACACGTCGGGAATGAATTTCTACCGCGCCGATCCGGCGCTGACGGATCTGCTGCGCATTCACCTCTCCGAGGCAATATTCAACCATATCGAGCCGCATCTCGATCGCCTCGGCGGACTCGCCGGCGGTTTTCTCGACGAATGCGCGCGGCTCGCCGACCACCATCCGCCGGTTCTGCATCAGCGCGACCGCTTCGGCCGCGACGTGCAAGGAATCGAATATCATCCCGCCTACCGCGAGCTGGAGAAGGCCGCCTTCGGCGAGTTCGGCATCCATGCGATGTCGATCCGCAAGGGCATACTGGGCTGGCCGGACAAATATCCTGTGGTGGCAAAACACGCCTTCACCTTCCTGTTCAACCAGACCGAATTCGGCCTCGGCTGCCCGATCAACGTCACCGATGGCTGCGCCAAGCTGCTTTCGAATTTCGGCAGCGAGGCGCTGAAGGCGAAATATCTCGACGGCCTGACCCAGACCGACATGGCGAAGCTGACCCAGGGCGGCCAGTTCATGACCGAGAAGGAGGGCGGTTCCGACGTCGGCACGCTCACCACGAAAGCGGTGAAGGAAGGCGACCACTGGCGGCTTTACGGCGAGAAGTGGTTCTGCTCCAACGCCGATGCCAAGGTCGTGATGCTGCTGGCGCGGCCGGAGGGCGCCGAAGGCGGCACGCGCGGCGTCGGCTTGTTCCTGATGCCGCGTTTCCTCGACGAGGGCGCGCAGAACCACTACCGGATCGTGCGCCTCAAGGACAAGCTCGGCACGCGCTCGATGGCATCAGGCGAGATCAAGCTCGAAGGTGCGATTGCCTATGCGGTCGGCCGGCTCGACCGCGGCTTCGTGCAGATGGCCGAGATGGTGAATTCCTCGCGCCTCTCCAACGGCGTGAAGTCGACCGCGCTGATGCGGCGCGCCTGTCACGACGCGATGACGGTCGCGACAAACCGCGTCGTGTTCGGTCGCCGCATCATCGACCTGCCGCTCGGCCGCCGCCAGCTCCTGAAGATCATGTTGCCGACCGAGCAGGGCCTGTCGCTGAGTTTTCTCACGGCCGACGCGCTCGACCGCGCCGAAGCCGGCAGTCAGGACGCCGCCGCGCTGCTGCGCATCCTGACGCCGACGCTGAAATTCCGCGCCACGCGCGATGCACGCAAGGTTTGCGGCGATGCGCTCGAGATGCGCGGCGGCATCGGCTATATCGAGGAATTCGCCACCGCGCGGCTGTTGCGCGACGCCCATCTCGGCTCGATCTGGGAAGGCACCGGCAACATCGTCGCGCTCGATGCGTTGAAGCGCGCGGTCGGCCGCCATGGCGCGGAAAGCGCGCTCGCCGCCGATCTGCATGCGCGGCTCGACGACAGTGCGGATGTGCCCGTCGCCTGGCGCGACCGGCTGCGCGGGCTCACCGACCGCGCGGTGGAGTTTGCCCGCGCGGTCGCGGGCCGCGCCGACAATGAGGCCGAGGCGCGCCGCGCCACCAGCCTGCTCTATCATGTCGCAAGCGCGGTGGCGTTTTCGTGGGAAGCCAACCGCATCCATGCCAGGCGTGGCGACGCGCGCCGGCTGTTGTTGTCGCGGCTCGCCGTCGATCATCGGCTCGGGTCCGGCGATCCGTTCCGGCTTGCGGAAAATAGCACGCAAGGAGCGATCGAGGATCTCCTGCTTGGCGCGCGCGCGGCCGGCATGGCCGAGGTTGGCGAACTGGTCTGTGCGGCGTAAGCTCGCTGCCGGCGCACAGCGCTGGTCAAGAGCAGGAAGTTCAAAAGCAAGAAGTCAGAGGGAAGCGCAATGAAGGCCGCCGTCCTGCATGAAGTCAACAAGCCCCTGGTGATCGAGGATGTCAGCCTGCCCAATCCCGGTCCACGCGAAGTCTTGATCCGCACCGCGGTCGCTGGTCTCTGTCATTCGGATCTGCACTTCATGGAAGGACTTTATCCGCATCCTCTGCCGGCGGTGCTCGGCCATGAGTCCGCCGGCGTGGTCGAGAAGGTCGGCTCCGACGTCAACTACGTGAAGCCGGGCGACCATGTCGTCACCTGTCTCTCGGTGTTCTGCGGCACCTGCGACAACTGCACCACCGGGCGCACGGTGCTGTGCACGGACACGACGGTGAAGATGCTGCCGGGCCAGTCCAACCGCCTGTCGTGGGGCCGGCCGGAAAAGCTGCACCAGTTCCTCAATCTGTCGTCCTTCGCCGAGCAGATGCTGGTGCACGAGAACGCGATCGTGAAAATCCGGAAGGACATGCCGCTCGACCTCGCCGCGCTGATCGGCTGCGGCGTCATCACCGGCTATGGCGCGGTGGTCAACACGGCCAAGGTGACGGCGGGCGAGACCGTCGCCGTGATCGGCTGCGGCGGCGTCGGCATGGCGGCGATTAACGGCGCGCAGATCGCGGGCGCTGGCCGCGTCATCGCGATCGACACCAATCCCGCAAAGCTTCAGCTTGCGACCAAGTTAGGGGCCACCGATATCGTCGACCCCAAAAACGGCGACGTGGTGCAGCAGGTGCGCGAACTCACGGGCGGCGGCGTGCACCATTCCTTCGAGGTGCTGGGGCGCAAGGAGACCGCGGAGCAGGCCTTTGCGATGCTGGCGCCCGGCGGCACCGCCACCATCGTCGGCATGATCCCGTTCGGCCAGAAGATCGAGCTGCACGGCTTCGACTTCCTGCGCGAGCGCAAGATCCAGGGCTCGTCGATGGGCTCCAACCATTTCCGCGTCGACATGCCCCGCCTGGTCGATTTCTACCTGCGCGGCAGGCTGCATCTCGAGGACTGGATCTCGGCCAAGCTGAAGCTGCCCGAGATCAACGAGGGCTTTGCCAGCATGAAGGCGGGCAAGACGCTGCGCAGCGTCATCATGTTTGACGCGTAGATTGTGCTCAAGTTGTCATGCCCGGGCTTGACCCGGGCATCCATCCAGCTTCCAGGACGTCTTGCCTTCAATGATGGATTGCCGGGTCAAGCCCGGCAATGACAACCTGTCCTCACCGCGCCACGTGCGCTGACACCGCGAGCCACTTTCCGTTCTGCCTCGCCCAGCAGTCGGTGTAGCGGCCGGAGGCCCGCTCGCCGTCAGGCATCGTGTAGCTGGTGGAGGCGTGAATGATCGCGAAGTCGCCGAGCACGCGGATCTTGACGTCTTCGGCCTTCAGATTCCGGATCTTCACCGGGATCGCGGTCTGCTTCAGGAAGGCGGCGCGGTCGACCAGCGTCTTGTCGGGATTGGTGCAATAAAAGTCCTGCGCAAGGATTTCGTCGAAGCGCCTGACGTCCGAATTCTGCACCGAGTTGACGTAGTCGGTGTTGAGCTGCGTCAGCTCGCTGATGTCCTTGTCCATGGGTTGCTCCCGTTGACCTTCGATGCGGCGCAGCCGAAATCATGTCAGCAGCTGGCAGCAGAACTGCCGGGATGCCGCGCCGCGCCTTGGCGAGCAAGTTAGTCATCGAACATCGGCGGCGCAATGAAGCCGCCGACTTCGCGCTCGATCAGTTCGGCAAGCTTGAGCGGCGTGCGGTCCTCGAGCCATGGGCCGACGATCTGCACGCCGATCGGCAGTCCCCCGCGCGATAGCCCGAGCGGGATTGCGGTCGCTGGCAGGCCGGGCAGCGTCGCGATGCCGGGCCACGCTAGCTGGTCAGGATAGGAATGGGCCTCGCCGTCGATCATGATGCGGCGCTGCTCCTGGTCCTGCGAATGATCGTGCGGATAGGCTGGCGTCGGCATGATGGGACAGATCACGGCGTCGAAGCTCTTGAAAAGCTCGCGCCATTGCGCGCGCAGCCGTGTGCGGCCGCCGCTCGCAGCCACCCAGTCACGATGGCTGAGCGCGATGCCGCGGAGACGTTCCGCGCGCAGGCTCATGTCGTCGGCTGCAAGCTGCGCGGCGGAAGCCTGTGCGCCGGCGTAGATTTCCGGCGGGAAGCTCGCGCTCAGCAGCGACATCAGAAGCCGCATATAGAGCCGCGATGAGGCCGCGAAATCCGGCAACAGCGGGCTCTGCCGCGCCACATACGCGCCGGCCTGGACGAGGGTGGTTGCCAGGTTCTCGATGCCGGCACGGATGTCCTTGTCGGTCGGCAGGAGAGGATCGCTGTCGATGAGCAGGATGCGGAAGTCCTTCAGCGCGGCATGCCGCGGCGGCGGCAGGGCCAGCGAATAGGCCTTGCCGGCCTCGAGCGGGTCCGGCGCCGCCATCACGTCAAGCAGAGGCGAAAGGTCGGCGGCGCAGCGCGCCATCGGCCCGGTCACTGCGAGATCGCGATCGAACGGCAACGGCGGCAGCGGCGGCGGCGTGTGGCCGCGGCTCGGCACCAGGGCGAACGTCGGCTTGTGCGCATAGACGCCGCAATGAAACGCCGGCACGCGCAACGAGCCGCCGATATCGGAGCCGAGCGACAGCGGGCCATAACCTGCGGCAAGCGCGGCCGACGATCCGCCGGACGAGCCGCCCGGCGTGCGGCCGAGATCGAACGGGTTGTTGGTGGTGCCGTAGATGTCGTTGTAGCTCTGCCAGTCGCCAAGCCCGACCGGCACGTTGGTCTTGCCGAGGATCACGCCGCCGGCCTCCTTGACCCTGACGATCGCGAGCGCGTCCTCCTTCGCGATGAAATCCTTTTGCGGCACGAAGCCCCAGGTCGTGTGCAGCCCCGCGACGTTGTAGGATTCCTTCACGGTCAGGGGGATGCCGAGCAGCGGCTTGTTCTCGCCGCGTGCCAGCGCGGCGTCCGCAGCGCGCGCCGCCTCCAGCGCACGGTCGAAATCACGCACGCAGATCGCATTGATCTTGCCGTCATGGCGCTCGATGCGGGCGATCGCGTCCTGCGCCAGCTCGACGGCGGAGGCTTTTCTCGCCTTCAGGGCCGCCGACAATTCGACCGCGGTTGCAAAACTCCATTGTGACTTGGCCAAGACGACCCCCGCTTTCCGTTTCCCGATGCCAGTGAATGATGATCAGTTTGGCGCGAGCGGGCAAGATGCGGCTTGATCGCGGTTGCTACACGAAAAAATTATCGCCTGACCGTGCAGTCACCAGGTCCGCTGTGTCGACCGTGACATCGGGTTGACCGGTCCGCTCGCGGTGCGTTCGCTGGTGCTGCTGCCGGGCACCGGAAAGGCATATCCGAGGATGGTCTTGACGACCCAGCGGTCGGAAGACGGGGTCAGGCCATAACCGACGCCGAAATTCACGTCGACGACGCCGAGCTTGAAGTCGGTCACCGCGAACAGGGTGTGCTGCTGCTCGGAGACCGCCTTGAAGTCGCCGATCTTGCCGAAGTCGCCGTAATATTCGAAACCGGCATAGAGGTCCTCGCCGAACTTGCGGGCAAGCCGCGCCGCCGGCGCGAAGTCGGCCTCGCCGAACCGGCCGAAGCCGATGTCGACGATCGGGTTGACGATGAATTCATACCGCATGTTGCGAACGCCGATGATCGGCCTGATCTCCATGGCCCAGCGCGTCTGGGCAAAGGGCGGTGTCTCGTTGCTGAGCTCGAGATTGACGCCATAGAAGAAGTTGCGCTGGTCGGCGTGCGGCACCACGAACAGCGTGCGGAGCTTGAATGCGTCGGAATAGAACCGTTCGTTCTGCACCGAGAAGGGCAGATAGAGCCCGAGCTCCCACCAGTCGGTGACGCCATAGGCGAATTCGGGCGTGCCGTTGAGGCTGTGGTTGGAGACGAGGCCGCCTGGAAACGGCGGCTCCCTCACGCCGAGCGGAATGTAGTTCAGATGCTGCTGATAGGTGAACTGGCCGACCGCGGCGATGCCGGCATTATAGACCTGGATCTCGTCGGTCGCCTTTGCGGGCTGCGCGAGCGCAAGCCCGGCGCAGGCAGCAAGTCCGGCGAGACGGTAACTCGAACGGCGGTTCGCCATGGCCGCGCCGTGGGTTTATGCCGCGCCGATCAGGATGCCGACCCCGAGCACGATGACGCCGCCGAGCACGATCTGGAATACCGCCTGCAGGAACGGCGTATCCATGTAGCGCGCGCGGATGTAGGCGATCGCCCACAGCTCGAAGAACACGACGACGCCTGCAATTGCGGTCGCGATCCAGAACGCGTTGGCCCAGGAATCCGGCACCAGATAGGGCAGGGTGTGGCCAAGGCCGCCAAGCGTGGTCATCAGGCCGCAGGTCAGCCCGCGCAGCCAGGGCGAGCCGCGGCCGGTGAGCGAACCGTCGTCGGATAAGGCTTCGGCAAAGCCCATGCTGATGCCGGCGCCGATCGAGGCGGCAAGGCCGACGACGAAGGTCTGCCAGTTGTGATGGGTCGCGAATGCCGCCGCAAACAGCGGCGCGAGTGTCGACACCGAGCCGTCCATCAGGCCGGCGAGGCCCGGCTGGACATATTGCAGCACGAACATCCGCCGCCGCGTGCGGTCCTCCTCGGCGCGGACGTCGGGCTTGAGGATCTCGCCGGTGAGTTTCACCGCGAGCCGCTCGTGGCCCTTCTCCTCCTCGGCGAGGTCGCCGAGCAGCCGGCGGACGCCGACGTCCTCCGCCTTCTCGGCCGCTTTGGCGTAGAAGCGCTCGGCCTGCAGCTCCATCGTCTCGACTTCTTTCCGGATGGTGTCGAGCGACAGGTTCTTCGTCAGCCAGATCGGGCGCCGGCGCAGGAAGCCTTTGACGTCTTCACGCCGGATCGGCGGCAGATGCGGCCCGAAGCGCTCCTGATAGAGTTCGAGCAGCCGATGCCGGTGCCCGCGCTCCTCCTCGGCCATCTCCTCGAACACTTTCGCGGTATCGGGGTAGCGTTCCGCAAGGTCCTCAGCGAAGCTCATATAGATGCGGCTGTCTTCCTCTTCCGAGGAGATCGCAACCGCCAGCACTTCGCGTTCGGTCAGGTCGGAGAAATTCTTCACGGCCAGGGCTTTCCAAGCTAATTTAGAATTAGAATAGTTCTAAACTATATAGGGGCTCTGGCTGAACCGGTCAAACCGTTCGCGCGGCAATCCCAGCGGCTTCGAATAGTTGTGAACGGGGAGCCGGGCGGCGGCCCCCGTCCCCTCGAAACTCAGGCGGCAGCTGTCCGTGAACGAGGTCAGGTCGCGGCTTGCGGCTAGCGTGCCGCTGTCGCCTTTCGCAGGAAGTCAAGCAGCAGCAGGCTGACCTTGGCCGGCTGCTCCTGCTGCACCCAGTGGCCCGCGCCATCGACCAGATGGTAGCCGATCATGGCCGTGCATGCGCGCGTCTGCATTGCCTCGAATACGCCCGGCCGCTGATAGGTGCCCCAGTCCTGCTTGCCCGAGATGAAGCACGACGGCACATCGATGGTCCTGCCGGACCAGGTCTGCAGCTCGGCATTGAAGGCGCCCGAGGTGCCGCAGCGATACCATTGCAGGCCGCCCTGGAAGCCGGTGCGCGTATATTCGCTGCTGTAGAAGGCAAGCTCGTCGTCGGGCAGCCAGCGGTTGGCGGCGATCACGGCAGGATCGGGCATTTCCTCCGCCACGGTTTCGGGCATCGTCTTCGCAAGGTCCATCACGTAGTAGGTCGGCAGTGTTGCGAGTTCTTCCGCCGACCATGCTTTCAGCGGATGGGGCTTGTTGGCTTTCCAGTCCGCGCTCTTGTGGTGGTAGTAGGCGCGCAGGAAATCATGCACGCCCTGCGGCGCGCGATGCATGTCCGCGTTCGCCTCGCGCGTCGAATAGTACCAATGGTAGTGCTTGCGCGGCCGCGGCAGCGTGGCGAGCGCGCGATGCACCGGGTCTTCGGCTTGCGGCCTTGTCGGCGCGTCAGCGGTGTTGAACGGCAATGATGGCGGTCCGCCGAACGGCGCGCTCATCATCACGACCGCGCGAAACACGTCGGGCCGGATCAGCGCGCACCAGGCGGCGACCGGGCTGCCGAAATCATGGCCGATCACCGCATCGACCTGGCGATAGCCGAATGCGGAGACGAGCCCGAGCGCGTCGCGCACAAGGTTGGTGAGCCGGAACGGGTGGAGGTCGCCATCATAGTCCGCCTGCCAACCGGTGGTGCGGCCATAGCCGCGCTGGTCCGGCGCGATCACGTGATAGCCGGCTTCCGCGAGCGCCGGCATCACCTTGCGCCAGCTATAGGCCAGTTCCGGAAAACCGTGCAGCAGCAACAGGCACGGCCGGCCTTTGCTTTCAAAACCCGCCTCCAGCACATGCATGCGCAACCCGTTGATGTCTTCGACATAGCGGGAGCGGATCGAAGGGGGAAGCGGGATCGGAGGGAGAGTCGGGGTCATCGTTGCGCTCCGATCCTCATGGTGAGGAGGCGCGTCAGCGCCGTCTCGAATCATGAGGCCAAGGTATTCCTCATCCTTCGAGACGCGCGCAAGGGCGCGCTCCTCAGGATGAGGGCCGCACGCTACACCCTCGCAGCCTTTTTCGGCCAGCCTGTCGGGTAGGCAAAGCGAAGCGTGCCCCCCATTCCGTTCGCTTTGGATCGGTGGGCACGGCGCTATGCGCCTTTGCCCACCCTACGATGTTTGCACCTTCGCCGTCTTCGGCCAATAGCGGTCGCGCAGATGGCGCTTCACCAGCTTGCCCGTCGGCGTGCGCGGCAGCTCCGCCTCGAAATCGATCGAGCGTGGGCATTTGATCGGCGACAGGTGGCTGCGGCAGAACGCGATCAGCTCGGCCTCGAGTTCCTTGCCGGCCTTTGCCATGTCGTGCGGCTGCACCACCGCCTTGACCTCTTCACCCATCTCCTCGTTCGGCACGCCGAACACCGCGACGTCGGCGACATCAGGGTGGGTGATCAGCACGTCCTCGGTCTCCTGCGGATAGATGTTCACCCCGCCGGAGATGATCATGTAGGACTTGCGGTCGGTGAGATAGAGGAAGCCGTCCTTATCGAGATAGCCGACGTCGCCGAGCGTCGACCAGCCTTTCGCGTTATAGGCGCGCTTCGTCTTCTCGGGATCGTTGTGATAGGTGAAGGCCGGCGCGTCCGCGAAATAGACCGTGCCGATCTCGCCCGTCGGCCGCTCCTCGTCGTTCTCGTCGAGGATCTTGATCTTGCCGACCACGGCGCGACCGACCGAGCCGCGATGGTCAAGCCATTGCTGCGCGGTGCAGACGGTGACGCCGTTGCCTTCGGAGCCGGCGTAATACTCGATCAGGATCGGCCCCCACCAGTCGATCATCTTCGCCTTGACCTCGACCGGGCAGGGCGCTGCGGCATGGATCGCGCCCTTCAGCGAGGAGACGTCGTAGCGGTTGCGCACCTCGTCGGGCAGCTTCAGCATGCGCACGAACATAGTCGGCACGAGCTGCGACTGCGTCACCTTGTGTCTTTCGACGAGTTTCAGGAATTCCTCGGCGTCGAAGGACTCCATGATGACGGAGGTGCCGCCGAGGATGGTCGCCATCATGTTGAAGCGCAAGGGAGCCGCGTGATAGAGCGGCGCCGGCGACAGATAGATGCTGTCTTCGCCCATGCCGCACATGTCGGCGCAGAGAATCTTCAGGAACGGGTTCGGCTCATCGATGCGGTTGCCCTGGAATTCCCGCTTGATGCCCTTGGGCCGGCCAGTCGTGCCGGACGAATACAGCATGTCGTAGCCCGCGACCTCGTCTGCGATCGGCGTGGTCGGCTGCACGATGGCTTCCGCATCATAGGAGCGGAAACCGGCGAGAGGCTGGTCCATCATGAAGAACAGCGGCTCGCCCGGCTCCCCCTTGATCAGGCCCTTCACCTGTTCGGCGCATTTCGGCGTCGTGATCACGATCCTCGCGCCGCAATCCTTGACGATATAGGCGATCTCCTCCTGCGTCAGGTAGCGGCTGATCGCGGTGTAGTAGAGGCCTGCGCGCTGCGCCGCCCAGCAGATCTCCATGAAGGCGAGGCGGTTCTCCATCAGAAGCGCGACGTGGTCGCCCGCCTTCAGGCCGAGCGAACGGAACAGATGCGCGCCCTGGTTCGAGAGCTCGTCGAGCTCGCGATAGGTGATCGCCTTGCCGGTTCCGGCCATCCGGTAGGCGACCTTGTCGGGGCTCTTGCGGGCGTGGATGGAAGGGTGGGTCATCGGTCCTCAAGCGTACTGCTTCTTTCACCTCTCCCCGCTTGCGGGGAGAGGTCGGAGGCGGAGCGCAGCGACGGCTCCGGGTGAGGGGGATTTCCTGCAACTTCAATCCGTGGCGAGTGCCCCTCACCCGGTTCGAATTTCGCTTCGCTCATTCCAACCACCCTCTCCCCGCAGGCGGGGAGAGGGTAAGAACGTGCTACAGCCTCTCGACGATCGTCACATTTGCCATGCCGCCGCCTTCGCACATGGTCTGCAGGCCGTAGCGCTTGTTGCGCTGCTTCAGCGCGTTGACCAGCGTCGTCATCAGCTTGGTGCCGGAGCCGCCGAGCGGGTGGCCGAGCGCGATCGCGCCGCCATTGACGTTGAGCCGCGCCGGATCGGCGCCTGTTGTCTTGAGCCAGGCGGTCGGCACCGAGGCAAAGGCCTCGTTGACCTCGAACAGGTCGATGTCGCCGATCTTCATGCCGGCCTTTCTCAGTGCGCGCTCGGTGGCGTGCAGCGGCGCGTCCAGCATGATCACGGGATCGCCGCCCATCATGGTGAGGTGATGGATGCGCGCGAGCGGCTTGGCGCCGAGGGCTTTGAGGCCGCGCTCGTTGACGACCACGACGCCGGAGGCGCCGTCGCAGATCTGGCTGGCGCTTGCCGCCGTCAGCTTGCCGTTCTCGGCGATCAGCTTGACGCCCTTGATGCCGTCGAGGCTGACGTCGAAGCGGATGCCCTCGTCGACGGTATGGGTATCGGTTGAGCCATCCGCCAGCTTGATCGGCACCGGCACGATCTCGTTCTTGAAATGGCCGGCTTGGGTCGCCGCGATCGCGCGCTGATGGCTGTTGTAGGAATATTCGTCGAGCTCGTTCCTTGAGAGGCCGTACTTCTCCGCCATCATCTCCGCGCCGGTGAACTGGCTGAACACGATGTTCGGATAGCGCTGCTCGATACCGGGGCTCTTGTAGTGGCCGAAGCCGTTCTTGGCCGGAAGTTGCGAGGCCAATCCCATCGGCACCCGCGTCATCGATTCCACGCCGGCGGCGATCACGACGTCCATGGTGCCGCTCATCACCGCCTGCGCCGCGAAATGCAGCGCCTGCTGCGAGGAGCCGCACTGCCGGTCGATCGAGGTGCCGGGCACGCTCTCCGGCAGTTTCGAGGCCATGATCGCGTTGCGGGCGATGTTGTTGGACTGCTCGCCGGCCTGCATCACGCAGCCCATGATCACGTCCTCGATCTGATCGGGTGCGGCGCCGGAGCGCTCGACCAGCGCATCCAGCACGGTCGCGGCGAGGTCGGCCGGATGCCAGCCTGCCAGACGTCCTCCCTTGCGGCCGCCTGCCGTGCGCGCGGCGGCAACGATGTAAGCCTCGGCCATTTCCCGATCTCCCTTGCCTGTTCTGGATGGATTGTCGGACACGGGTTTAGCGGATGGTCGATAATTTAGTCAATCATTCAATTAACTCTTGAGTGCGACCCCGGCATGGGCTTATGTGCGGCCCGATTTCCTGCGGCAGAGTGTGATGACACCTCACCCCAATACCATCGCGCCGGCCAGGCTTCCGTCGGCCAAGAACCCGACGGCCGAAAAACTCCTGGTCGCGGCGAGCGGTCTGATGATCGAGCGCTCCTCGATCGAGATCTCGCTTTCCGACATCGCGCAGAAGTCCGGTGTCAACGCCGCGCTGGTGAAATATCACTTTGGCAACAAGGACGGACTGTTGCTGGCGCTGCTGGCGCGCGATGCAGCCAACGAGATCGCCGGTCTCGAATACCTGCTGGCGCAGCCGATCGCGCCGACGGCGAAGCTGCGCCTGCACATTGCCGGCATCATCCGGGCCTACCACCGGTTTCCCTACATGAACCGGCTGATCCATTATCTGCTGCACGAGACCAGCGCCGACGCCGCGAACGAAGTTTCAAAATTCTTCGTCGCGCCCCTGCTCGATTTCCACCGCCGGCTGCTCGCCGAAGGCATTGCCGCCGGCGAATTCCGCGCCATCGATCCGGTGCTGTTCTACACCAGCCTGATCGGCGCCTGCGATCACCTGTTCTTCGGCCGGCACGCGATGTCGCGCGCCACCGGCGTCGGCCCGGTGACCGACGAGGTCTGCCGGCAGTACATCGGCCACATGGAAGCCTTGATCTGCGGCGGCCTGCTGCAGGAGAGAGCGAGTAGCGAATTGGAAAAGCGAACAGTGAGCAGCGAATAGCGAAGGGGCATCGCTCCTGTTCGCTGCTCCCTGTTCGCCATTCGCCAATAGAAAACGCCCGACAATAGAAACGCCCAAGGAGAGGTTCCTACGATGCAGCTGAAAGACGTAGCCGTTCTCATCACCGGTGGCGGTTCGGGGCTTGGCGCCGCGACCGCCCGCGCCATGGCCGCCAAGGGCGCGAAGATCGGCGTGCTCGACCAGAGCAAGGAAAACGCCGAGAAGGTCGCGACTGAGGTGAAGGGTGTTGCCCTTCATGCCGACGTCACCGACGAGGAGCAGGTCAAGGCCGCGATTGCGAAGGCCGAGGGCGCCCACGGCGTCGCGCGCGTCCTGATGAACTGCGCCGGCATCGGCGGTTCGCAACGCATCGTCGGCAAGGACGGCGTCTATCCGCTCGCCAAATTCGCGCGCATCATCAACGTCAATCTGATCGGCACGTTCAACTGCCTGCGCCTGTTCGCCGAGCGCCTCGTCACCGCCGAGCCGATCGGGGAAGAGCGTGGCGTCATCGTCAACACCGCGAGCGTCGCGGCCTATGAGGGTCAGATCGGCCAGATCGCCTATGCGGCCTCGAAAGGCGGCGTGGTCGGGCTGACGCTGCCGGCGGCGCGCGATCTCGCGAGCCAGAAGATCCGCGTCAACACCATCGCGCCCGGCCTGTTCTTCACGCCGCTCCTGATGGGCCTGAGCGAGGAGGCGCGCAAGAGCCTGGGCGCGCAGGTGCCGCATCCGTCGCGGCTTGGCGACGCCGCCGAATACGGCGCGCTCGCAGTCCACATCGTCGAGAACCCGATGCTCAACGGCGAGACCATCCGCCTCGACGGCGCGATCCGCATGGCGCCAAGGTAGTTACTGTCGTCCCGCGAAAGCGGGGACCGCCCCGCAATGACAGCCAGTAAAGGTAAGCAGCCATGAATTTCGATTTCTCCGATGATCAGAAGCAGCTGCGTGACCAGGCACGGAAATTCCTTGCCGAAAAATGTCCGCCCAAGGCGGTGCGCGCCGTGCTCGAGGGCAAGGCGGCTTATGACCGTGAGCTGTGGAAGGGGCTCGCCGAGATGGGCTTTCTCGGCGTTGCGATCCCGGAAGGATATGGCGGCGCTGGCGCCGGCCATCTCGAGCTCTGCGTGATCGCCGAGGAAATGGGCCGCGCGCTTGCCCCGGTGCCGTTCTCCTCCACCGTCTATCTTGCCGCTGAAGCGCTCCTGCTTGCAGGCTCCGACGGGCAGAAGAAGCAGTGGCTGCCGAAGATCGCTGCCGGCGAGGCGATCGGCACGCTGGCGCTGTTCGAGGGCAAGGGCAATCCGTCGCCGCAAGGCGTCAAGCTCGCCGCGTCCGGCGGCATGCTCAACGGCGTGAAGAAGCCCGTCCCGGACGGTGCGATCGCCGATTTCGCCATCGTTGCCGCGCGCACGGGTTCAAGCGGGCGGGAGACCGATGTCTCGCTCTTTCTGGTCGACATGAAGGGCGGTGGCGTCGAGGCCAAGGTGCTGACCAACCTCGATCCCTCCCGCGAGCAGGCTGAGCTCACCTTCAGGAACTGCAAGGCCGAGCCGCTCGGTCCCGCCAGCGAAGGCTGGAGCATTCTGACCCGCGTGCTCGACCGCGCCGCGGTGCTCACAGCTTTCGAGCAGGTCGGCGGCGCCGACCGTGCGCTGGAAATGGGCCGCGACTACGCGCTCGATCGCATCGCCTTCGGCCGGCCGATCGGCTCGTTCCAGGCCGTGAAGCACATGCTCGCCGACATGTATGTCGCGGCGACGCTGGCGCGCTCCAACTGCTATTACGGCGCGTGGGCGCTCTCGACCAACGCGTCGGAATTGCCGGAAGCCGCAGCCGCGGCGCGCATCAGCGCGACCCAGGCGTTCCATCACTGCGCCAAGAACAACATCCAGGTCCATGGCGGCATGGGCTTCACCTGGGAGTTCGACTGCCACCTGTATTATCGCCGCGCAGGCGCGCTGGCGCTGTCGCTCGGCAGCCAGTCCTATTGGGAGGACGCGCTGATCGACTGCATGCGCAAGAAGAACGCGGCGTAAGTCGAAAAGTCCGTAGGGTGGACATCGCGCAGCGTTGCCCACCGCGTCATACTCAGATGGTGGGCTCGCTTCGCTTAGCCCACCCTACTCGGTAATGTCGTAGGGTGGGTTAGCGCAGCGTAACCCACCTTGCTTGCAACGAAGCGCGACAGAGGTGGTGGGTTACGCCTTCGGCTAACCCACCCTACAAACGAGGAAGCGTCATGAATTTCGACGACACCCCGCAGGAAGCCGCGTTTCGCGAGCAAGCGCGCGCCTGGATCGCGGCAAATGCGCCGAAACAATATGAGGAGGAGCTGCGCAAGGCCTCGCTCGGCCGCACGCAGCTCAAGGGCGCCAACGTCCTCGACGTCGCAAAGGCCTGGCAGAAGAAGAAAGCCGATAGCGGCTGGGCCTGCCTGCACTGGCCAAAGGAATATGGCGGCCGCGGCGCTTCGCCGATCGAGCGCGTGATCTGGCAGCAGGAGGAGGGCGCTTTCGGCAAGCTAAGCGCGATGTTCATCATCGGCCACGGCATGTGCGGGCCGACTATGATGGCATTCGCCGCCGAAGACCAGAAGCGAAAATATCTGCCGCCGCTCGCCTCTGGCGAGAAGATCTGGTGCCAGCTGTTCTCGGAGCCGGCCGGCGGCTCCGACGTTGCCGGGCTTCGCACCCGGGCCGAGAGACAAGGCGACGACTGGATCGTCAACGGCCAGAAGATCTGGACCTCCGGCGCGCATTATTCCGACTATGGCATCCTCTTGACGCGCACCGATCCGACCGTGCCCAAGCACAAGGGCCTCACCATGTTCTTCCTGGACATGAAGAGCAAAGGCGTCGAGATCAAGCCGATCAAGCAGGCCAACGGGCAGTCCGAATTCAACGAGGTCTATTTCACCGACGTGAAAATCCCGGACAGCCAGCGGCTGGGTGCGGTCAACGACGGCTGGAACGTCGCGCTGACCACGCTGATGAACGAGCGCATGTCGATCGGTGCGGGCGTGGCGACCGGCTTTCCCGAATTGTTCGAGTTCTGCTCCGGCCTGATGCTCGATGACGGACCTGCACTCGACGACCGCAATGTGCGTGCGAGGCTGGCGAACTGGGCGGTGAAGGCGAGCGGCCTGAAACACACCAGTTTCCGCGCCATCTCGGCGCTGTCGCGCGGTGAGCGGCCGGGACCGGAAAATTCCATCGGCAAGCTGGTGGCGGGATCGATGATCCAGGAGATCGCGATGTATGCGCTCGACCTTGAGGGCGCGGCGGGCGTGCTGAGCGGGCCGGAGGCCGAACTCGCCGGCAAGTTCCAGGCAATGCTGCTGCGCGCGCCCGGCACCCGGGTCGAGGGCGGCACCGACGAGATCATGCGCAACATCATCGCCGAGCGCGTGCTGGGGCTGCCCGGCGATGTCAGGGTCGACAAGGACGTGCCGTTCAACCAGGTGCCGACGAAGGGAAGAGCGTGACGTCATTCCGGGATGGTCCGAAGGATCGGAATCGTAGGGTGGGTTAGCGAAGCGTAACCCACCGAGCCCGGATTGCTCGATAGACGTGGTGGGTTACGCCGGAGCCTGTCATCGGGCCGCGCTTTGCGCGGACCCGTTGGGCTAACCCACCCTACAGGAGATACGTGAGGGAAACGCCATGAACTTCGACGACACTCCGCAGGAAGCCGAGTTCCGTGCAACCGCGCGCAAATGGATCGCCGCCAACGCGCCGAAGGCGCTGGAGGCGGAGCTTTCAAAATCGTCGCTCGGGCGCATCCGCCTGCAGAACCAAGACATCGTCGAGGTCGGCAAGGACTGGCAGAAGAAGAAGTTTGAGGGCGGCTGGGCCTGCCTGCACTGGCCGAAGGACTATGGCGGGCGCGGGGCATCGCCGATCGAGCGCGTGATCTGGCAGCAGGAGGAGGGCGTCTACGGCAAGCTGACCCAGCCGTTCCAGATCGGCGAAGGCATGTGCGGGCCCACCGTGATGGCCTATGGCAACGAGGAGCACAAGCGCCACTATCTGCCGAAGCTCGCCTCCGGCGAACACATCTGGTGTCAGCTGTTCTCCGAGCCGGCCGCCGGCTCCGACGTTGCGGGCCTTCGCACCCGCGCCGAGAAAAAGGGCGATAGCTGGATCGTCAACGGCCAGAAGATCTGGACCTCGGGCGCGCATTATTCGGACTATGGCCTCCTGATCGCGCGCACCGATCCCAATGTGCCCAAGCACAAGGGGCTGACCATGTTCTTCCTCGACATGAAGAGCAAGGGCGTGGAAGTGCGGCCGATCAGGCAGGCCAACGGCATGCAGGAGTTCAACGAGGTCTATTTCACCGACGTCGTCATTCCGGACAGCCAGCGGTTAGGGGCCGTCGGCGACGGCTGGAATGTGTCCCTGACCACGCTGATGAACGAGCGCATGTCGATCGGCGCGCGGCTTGCCACCGGCTTCCCCGAGATGTTCGCGTTCTGCTCCAGCCTGATGACCGAGGACGGGCTCGCGATCGACGATCCCGCCGTGCGTGCGAGGCTCGCGAACTGGGCGGTGAAGGCGAGCGGGCTGAAATATACCAGCTATCGCGCCATCTCCGCGCTGTCCAAGGGAGAACGTCCGGGGCCGGAGAATTCGATCGGCAAGCTGGTCGCGGGCACCATGCTGCAGGATATCGCGACCTACGCGATGGACCTGGAAGGCGCGGCCGGCGTGCTCACCGGCGAGGCGGAAGAGCAGGCGCGCGGCCAGTTCCAGCAGATGCTGCTCTCCTCGCCCTCGATGCGGATCGCCGGCGGCACCGACGAGATCCTGCGCAACATCATCGCCGAACGGGTGCTGGGGCTGCCCGGCGACGTCAGGGTCGACAAGGACGTGCCCTTCAACAAGATTCCGACCAAGGGACGCTAGACGCAGTGCAGCCTCTCTCCGTTCCCCTCCCCCTGAAAGGGGGAGGGTTGGGGAGGGGGTCTTGCACCAGAGACAAAATTGACCACCCGGCGCGTCGGATGATGCTTCGCATCGCCGGGGTCGCGCCGACCTCCCCCTTGCAGGGGGAGGCAAGTAGAAAGAAGGGCGCTTACCATGACCGATGCCGCCGCTATGGCGCCGAAGCCGCGCTACACCAACGAGGACCGTGTCGGCGTGCTCGAAGAGCTCCTGAACGAGCGCTATTCGGTGCGCGCGTTCAAGCCGCAGGAAGTGCCGCGCGCCACCATCGAGCGCGTGCTCAAGGTGGCGCAGCGCACGGCGTCGTGGTGCAACAGCCAGCCCTGGCAGGTGATCATCGCGAGCGGCGAGGCGAAGGAGCGCTTCCGCAAGCTGATCCATGCTGAAGCAGCCTCCGGCGCGCACGCCGAGTTCGATTTCCCGCCGCCGCGCGAATATCGCGGCGTCTATCTGGCGCGCCGGCGCGAAAGCGGCTTCCAGCTCTACAACACGCTCGGGATTCCCCGTGGTGACAAGGCGGCCTATGCGCGGCAGGCGCTGGAGAACTACAATTTCTTCGGCGCCCCGCATGTTGCGATCATCCATACCGACGAGGCGCTCGGCGTCTACGGCGCGATTGATTGCGGCGGCTATGTCGGCAATTTCATGCTGGCCGCGCAGGCGCTCGGGCTCGGCACCATCCCGCAGGCCGCACTGGCGCATCACTCGGCGCTGATCCGCAAGCACTTCGGCCTTGGCGATGATCGCTGCGTGGTCTGCGGCATCTCGTTCGGCTATGCCGACCACGCGCGTCTCGTCAACAGCTACCGCACCTCGCGCGCGAGCCTGGACGAAGCCGTGACGTTTGTGGACGGGTAGTGCCTTGCGCTGCCTGGCAAAGACGCCGCCGCAAAGCGAGGAAACGGATGAACAAGTGGATATTGTCGGCGTGCTTTTTGGCGCTTGCGGCAGCTCCTGTTGCTGCCGCCGATGTGCGCCTGGATTCCTATCGCAAATCCAAAGAATGAGGCGTTTCGCAACTTTAATCAGCTGTACCTTGATGGCGTAAAGGGCGGCCTGATGGCTTATAATGCGTGGATGAAAAGCCATGGCGGCCAACCGGCGTTCTGCATGCCCGAAAACCTCGCAATGACCACTGACCAAACCGAACACATAATGCTCAGGTCAGCCGACAAGCGGGCAGCGAAAGGCGATATGTTGGTCGCTCTCCTGCTCCTATGGGGCCTGCAGGATACCTTCCCGTGCGAAAAAATCGGCAGTCGATAGAAAATCCATTCTTGCTGTACTTTTCAAATATATAATTCCCCTCCAGAGGGGAGGGTGGACAGCGCTAGAACTTCGGCGGGCGCTTCTCGGCAAATGCGCGAATGCCTTCCTTGATCTCCTCGCCGCGCATGCTCTCGATCGCCCGGCGGTCGGCCGCGGCCTCGTCGAGCTTGCCGCGCGCGATCTCGTTGATGGTCCGCTTCATGCCGCGCATCGCATTCGGCGCGTTGCCAGCCAGCTGCGTCGCGAGCCGCTCGACCTCCTCGTCGAGCGCCTCGAGCGGCACCATCGACGTGAGGTAGCCGATCCGCAGCATCTCGGGCGCGCCGATCTTCTCGGCGGTGAGGAACAGCCGCCTGGCGTTGTCGGCACCGAGCCGCGACACGTAGCGCGAAATGCCGCTCCTGTAATAGTGCAGGCCGAGCCGCGCCGCCGGCATGAACATCTCGGCGGTGTCGACGCCGATGCGGAAATCGCAGGCCAGCGCGAGGTCGGTCGAGCCGCCATAGACCCCGCCATTGAGCCGGCAGATGGTCGGCACGCCGAGATCCTCCAGGTGGTTGACCACGACCTCGAAGGCCGAGCCCGCGCTCTGCTGCTCGACGGAGCTCGTCGCCCGCGCGGCGACCGAGTTCAGGTCGTAGCCGGCGCTGAAGGCACGGCCCGTGCCGGTGAGGACGAGGACCCGGATCGCGGGATCGGACTCGATCCGCGCGAAGTGACGCGTCAGCACGTCGAGGTCTTCGGCTTCGAGCCGGTTGAGATGACGCGGCCGGTTGAGGCGGATGGTAGCCACCGCGCCGCTTACTTCCAGCAGCGGCGGGGTCGCCGCATCTGCGTCCGACGGCGCCGCCATCACTTGTTCTCCAGTGCGCGGCGCTTGGCCTCGGCATCGATGGTCTCGGCGAGGTCGGGGTGGCGCGCCATCAACAGGCGGAAGTCGACGAGGTCGAGCACGAGCAGGCGCGACACCCGCGTGGTCGTGATATTGGCCGAGCGCAGATTGTTGCCGAGCAGCGCCATCTCGCCGAAGAAGGCGCCGTCGCCGAGCTGGACCTTCTTGCCGGGCAGGTCGACCTCGACCTCGCCGGAGGCAATGAAATACATGCAGTCGCCCTGCTGGCCCTTGCGGATGATCATGGTGCGCGCCGGCAGGTCCATGGTGCGCAGCATGTGGGTGACGTCGGCGATCGCCGAGGGGCCGAGCGAGGCGAAGAACGGCACCTTGCTCACCGATTCCCAGGTCTTGAGGAAATTGTCGCGCCGCGTTTCGGCGGCAAAGCCGGTGGCGAGAATGCCGGTCCACAGCCCGAACACGCCGAGGCCGGAGATCATGACCAGCGCCGCCACTATCCGCCCGAGCGGGGTGATCGGCACCACGTCGCCATAGCCGGTCGTGGTCAGCGTCACGACCGCCCACCACAGCGCGGCCGGCACGTTGCCGAAGGTCGCCGGCTGCACGTCGCGCTCGAGGAAATAGACCGCGACGGAAGCCAGGAACAGCACCATCAGGAAGATCACGAGCACGCTGAGCAGCGGGCCCGATTCAACCACGATCACCCGCCGCAGCTGCCGCAGGCCCGGAATGCCCGGGATCACCTTGACCATCCAGAGCACCGCGAGCAGCCACGCCGTCCTGGGGTCGGCGCCGAGCGCGAGCGCCAGCGGAATGGCCAGCGCGCAGACGGCATCGACCAGCCCGCGCAGCGAGAGCAGATAGCCAGGCATCACTCCGGCGCGCAGGGCATGACGGATCCGCACCAGCCACTCGAAGACGAAGAAGGCGAGGCAGGCCCACAGCACCGCATCGACCCAGTGGTGGGCGGCCTCATAGGCCGGGTTGACGGTGAGCAGCGCCATCGTCAGCACGCCGATCGCGATCGCCGCGTAGGCCGCCTTGGTCATGTTGCGGCCGGCGGTCGCTGCCACGAACTGGGAAAGCGCGGGGAAGGCGATGGGTTTGGGCATCCGGGCGGCGTGGCCTTGGGGGTGAAAGCGGCCGTGGCGGCCTTTTCGACAAGGTGCCCCGGGCGACGGCAGGCCGTCAACGACGGCCGCAAAACAACGTTATCGGCGCGGCGGGTCGCTTCTTTCGCTCTGCAGCGTGGTCCGGTTCGCCGGGGCGGGACAGGCCGGCCCGGAAACGCGAATTTGACGGAATAGAGCAAATCCCGCACAAAACGTTGCTTTTTCCGCGTATATCAAAACGACCTGCGGACATTATGATAAGGGGCGCGCCGGAACAGGCCGGCGTGCCGGCTTTTCCAGACGCTTTGGTTGGCCCCATGGACACCTCACATCTCGCAGAACACGCCGGCGCTGCCGGCAGCTTCTTCGCCTCGATCTTCGTGGTGGCGACGCTGTCGATGCGGACCATGATCCCGCTCCGGGTGTTCGGCATCCTGACCAACATCATCCTGATCACGACCGCGATCCCGACCCACAATTATGCGACGCTGATCCTGCATTCGGTGCTGTTGCCGCTCAACACCTACCGGCTGCACCAGATGCTGCAGCTCGTCCGCAACGTCAAGAAATCGGTCAGCAGCGACCTGTCGATGGAATGGCTGAAGCCGTTCATGACCGAGCGCAAATGCACGGCCGGCGAGGTCCTGTTCTACAAGGACGAGAAGGCCGACAGCATGTACTACATCGTCAGCGGCCGTTATCGGCTGGTGGAATCCGGCATCGAATTGCCGGTCGGCGCCATCGTCGGCGAGTTCGGCATGCTGTCGCCGTCGAATCTGCGAACCCAGACGCTGGAATGCATTCAGACAGGCGTCATCCTGAGCGTCAGCTACGATCAGGTCGAGCAGCTGTACGTGCAGAATCCGGCGTTCGGTTTTTATTTCCTCAAGCTTATGACAACCCGCCTGTTCGAGAACATCGACAGGCTAGAGCAGCGGCTGGCGCAGCAGACGGCGACCTCGGTTCCGGCCGCCAATCCCGCCTAGTGTCCCGAATCCGGAGTTCGCATCTCCCTGCCGCGGGCCCCCTTGCGAACCTCGGGTTCGAAAGGACACTAGAAAGCTTGATTCGGGTGTGGTCTGGTTTTCGAAATTCCCTTTGAGGACTCGCGAACGATGAAGGGGATTTCTGAACCACCGCACTGGCAACGTTAGGAAGCGCCCGTGTCGGACGACGGATTGCTGGCTTCGCTTCGCTACCTGTTCGCCGATTTCCTCGAGGAGCAGGACCATACGCCGCCGGCCCTGCCGGACGGCCTGCCCATCGGTGCGGCCGCAATCGTCGCAGACGGCATCCGCTGCCTGATGGATTATCAGGGCGCGCGCTATGCCCATCTCTACGTCGAGCGCCTGCGGCGCTTCATCGGCCGGCAGGGCGTCGACGGCC
This sequence comes from Bradyrhizobium sp. NP1, assembly GCF_030378205.1. Lineage (NCBI taxonomy): Bacteria > Pseudomonadati > Pseudomonadota > Alphaproteobacteria > Hyphomicrobiales > Nitrobacteraceae > Bradyrhizobium > Bradyrhizobium sp. NP1. The sequence goes on along the minus strand of NZ_CP127385.1, from coordinate 7,152,692 downwards.
CGATGTTCTGCGAGATCGCGCGGCTGATGGCGGAACGCATGAGCTACCAGGACGCGATCCGGATCGCGCAGCTCAAGCTCGCCGGGTTCGAGGCAAGCGGCGGCCAGATGCGCTCGCGCGATGTCCACCGTTTCCGTTTCGACGAGCTGGTCGATGCGCTGCCGGCGGTGGCCGCCGCGCCCGTGCTCACGGTGCTCGGCATGCTCGGCTGGCTGCACAAGCAGGTCTCGATTCCCTTCAGTACCCAAAGTCGTTGGGGCATCCGCCGGCTCAGGATCGAGGCGTGGCTGCGGCGCTGGCGCATGTTCTCGATCCGCTATGGCGAGGAGCGCGTCTGGGTCGAGCGCTGGCTGCACATGATCTCGCGCGCGCTGATCAAGCAGCCGGGCGCCGCGGGCGCGATCGTCGAGACCGCGACCATGGTGCAGGGTTTTGGCGACCGTTACCGCCAGGGGCTTGCCGACTGGCATGCGATCATCGACGGGCTCGTCAAGCCGACCTTCGACGGCGCCCTGCCGCTGGTCGATCTCGGGTCGGCGATCGCAGAGGCGCGCGCCGCGATCATGCCCGATCCGCGGCAGGCCGCGCTGAAACGCGCCATCGCCCAGATCAGGGCGCGCGCGCAAGGCGACGCGCCGAAGGCCGCCGCGGAGTAAGGGTCAGGCGCTCTGCGCTTTCTTCACGACCACGATATTGCCGTCATGGCTGGCGTCGTGCTGGTCTTCGGGGCCCTGCTGTTCGCGGCCTTGGTGTGGGCCGTCTTGGTATTCGCCGCCTTGGGCCGCATCGTCGCAGCCTGCCGCCTCGCCGGCATGGCGCTTGATGTGATCGCGCCGCATGCCGATCTCGTCGCGCACGAGCTCATAGCCGAGCTTGAACGTCTCGAGCCCGTCGCTCGAGATCGTGCCGTCCCGCAAGCCGATCACCGCGCCGCGCAGGATGTCTTCGAGCTCGTCCTGCAGCTCCTCCACCGCATCGAGCGTCCTGGCGTGCTCGATCTTCTCGCCGATGGTCAGGATCCGCGTCGCCAGCTCGCCGGCCTTCTCGGGCGCGATGCGCGTCACCTTGGTGTAGATCGTCGCGAAGATCGAGCCGATGATGCTCAGCGCGGCGGCGCCGAGATACAGCATGTCGCTGTAGCGGTCCATGAACGACTTGGTGTCGTCGTTGATGTATTCGGCAGCGCCCTGATGCGCGACGATGAAGGCGTCCTTGTCGGTCGCGGCCGGCTCGATCCGTGAGGCAAAGCCGTCGTCGAGCGCAAGCTCCGCCTTGTTCTCGTAGATCAGGCGCGCAAGCTCGCCAGCGGTTGACGTCGACATCCGGGATTGCGCCACCAACAGCCACTGCACGCCGATGGTGTCGAGTTCGTCGTCGGGAATTTCCGGCGACGACGACAGCATGCCGGTCGATACCGTCTCCTCGGAAAGGCCCGGGATCTTGCGCGTCAGCGCCTTGGTCTCGTCGATCGCGTTCAGCGTGAAGCCGCCGCGCCTGGCAAACTGCTCGTAGCTCTTGTCGTTCATCACCTTTGAGGCATGCGCGATCACGATCACCGCGCCGAAGCCGCTGGCCGGGGCGAGCAGCTTGTCCAGTGTCGCGCCGGCCGGCGCCATCTGCACCCGCGCGGCGATCTCGGGCGCGTCCCTCAGGTCGAGGATGTTGCGGATGAGGGCGAGGTTGCTGTCGCCGTCGCCGAGCACGGCGATCTTCCGGATCTTCTTCAGGTCGGAAAGCGACTTGATCTTCTTGGTTCCGGGGCCGAGCAAAAGCACCAGATCGTGCTCGAGGATCGCGAGCGCCCGCGCCCGCGGCGGAATCCAGGCGTCGGTGCGCAGCACTGCGAGATCGGCCTGCCTGCGGTCGAACTGCGCCAGCGCCTTGGCGTTGTCGGCGTTGAAGGCGATCTTCAGCCGCAGCCGCGAGGAGGCGCTCTTGAGCACGGCGGCAAGCTTTGCGGCGAACCGCGCCTCCTCGCTCCCGGGATTGCCGACCGCAAAGGTCAGCGTCTCGGAATTGCGCAGCAGGACGCGGCCGCCGCCGACGGTGGCGAGCGTGAGCACCAGCGTTGCCAGCACGAACAGCAGCACCTGCCGGCGGTTGCTTTTGACGGCCAGCGAACGCGGGGGAGGCTGTTCTGCCGAGGACATCCGGTCTTCAGCGCTCATGGCCCTTCGCCCAGGGTAGGGGACATTTTGCCGCAGAAGGCCTGCACGGCACGCCCGACGGGAAATCTAAATGCCTAAAAAAGAAAGATAATTTGCGAGGCCAATGATATCGTCGTGGTTGCGGATTGCAAACCGGCGACGCCGGTAACGTTAAGGCGTGGCGGAGCAGCGTCCCCGCGGGCAGCCTATCGCCGTTTGGCCACACCCGGCCATTTTCCGGTTCCACACTGGTGCAATCGGCGGCCGGAGATGCCATAACGGGTTCCGACCCGGCCGATGGGGCCCGGGACTGCGGGAGTAGCGCTGAACGCCTCGTCTTTCCGTGCGTTTCAGGTCCGAGCCAGCGAGGGCGCCAGCTTTGTCTTTTCCCCCCATGTCGTCATCGGTCCCGGTTGGCCTTCTGATCGGCTGGATGCTGCTGCTGACCTTCAAGCACGTCATCGCGGATTTCGTGCTGCAGACCTCCTGGATGGCGCTCGGCAAGGATCAGAAGAAGGGCTGGGCGCTGCCGCTCCTGGCGCACTGCCTGGTTCACCTTGCGGTTGCAATGGCGCTGATCCTGATCGTCGCGCCGCGCTTCTGGTTCGTCGCGGTGATCGATTTCCTGATCCACATCACGGTGGACCGCGCCAAGGGATTTTGCTCGGCGAATCTCGGCATCAACCACGAGCATCCGTGGTTCTGGACCCTGATCGGCGTCGACCAGGCGCTGCATCATCTGACCGGCTTTGGTCTGTCGATCTTCATGGCTGCGAACTGAAGACATCGAGGCCGCGCGGTCCGACGTCCTGCTCGATCAGCGTCCAGCCCAGCCCGTTGTAGAAATCCCGCAAGCGCGGCCGCGCGCAGAGATAGACGCGCTCGACGCCGAGCGCGAGACAGTCGCGTGCTGCACGGTGGACGAGCGCGGCGCCGACGCCGCGTCGGCGCGCCGCGGCCTCGACCCAGAGCGCCGCAACCCACGGCGAAAGTTGCGGACGTTGTTCCAGGTCGGAAGCGACCACCGACGCGGTTCCGAGAAAGGCCGCGCCGTCGTGGGCGACCAGCGCGAACGGGATCGGCGTGTCCGCCATGTTGTCGCGCAGGCGCACTGAAATGTGATCGAGCGGGTAGCCGTTCGGCTCCCACCAGGCCTGCCAGATCCGTCGTGCGACGATGTCGAAAAATTGCGGGCACTGCCGCAGGTCGGTGATCGCAAACGGGATAGTCATGAAGGTGCCGCCGGCAGCGAGGGATATCTTTCCACCTTAGCCGCAGCTGACGCGGGACGGGAGGGGCGCGAGCGGTTTGCGCCGGGCGCGTGGGCGCGGCATGCTGAGAGCCTGGATCGCAGGGAGCGCCCAATGACCGAACAGAGGCTCGCCAAGAAGACCGTCGACGTGCTGGACGGCCGCATGGCCTATCATGAGCGCGGCAGCGGCGCGCCGATCCTGTTCCTGCACGGCAATCCCACCTCGTCCTATCTCTGGCGCGACGTCATGCCCGAGCTCGAAGGCAGCGGCCGGCTGATCGCGCCCGACCTGATCGGCATGGGCGATTCCGCCAAGCTGCCCAATCCAGGGCCGGACACCTATCGCTTCGTCACCCACCGGAAATACCTTGCCGCCTTCATCGATGCGGTGATCGCTCCGCAGGAGAAGATCGTGCTCGTCGTCCATGACTGGGGCTCCGCGCTCGGTTTCGACTGGGCCAACAATCATCGCAATCGCATCCGCGGCATCGCCTATATGGAGGGCATCGTGCGCCCGGTCGCCGGCTGGGAGGAATGGAGTGCGGCGGCCACGCCGATTTTCCAGGGTTTCCGCTCCGACAAGGGCGAGAGCCTGATCCTGGAGCGCAACATGTTCGTCGAGCGGGTGCTGCCCGGCTCGGTGCTGCGCAAGCTGTCGGATGTCGAGATGGCCGAGTACCGCCGCCCGTTCCTCGAATCGGAGGACCGCTGGCCGACGCTGACCTGGCCGCGGCAGATTCCGATCGCGGGCGAGCCCGCCGACGTCGTCGCGATCGTCGCCGACTATGCGCGCTGGATGGCGGAGAACGATATCCCGAAATTGTTCGTCAATGCCGAGCCCGGCGCGATCCTGATCGGGCCGGTCAGGGAGTTCTGCCGGCAATGGAAGAACCAGCGCGAGGTGACGGTCAAAGGCTCGCACTTCATCCAGGAGGATTCGGGCCCTGCGATCGGACAGGCGATCGCCGCGTGGATCGAAGACAACGTGCGTTAGTGCTCTTTTGCAGCATTGGAGAGAGCCTCTCGACCGCGCACCCGCCTGCGCCGTTCCGATTCGCGACGATCGATCAACCGCCCCCCGTGTGACTACCGGGGTGCGTGGTTAACCCTTCGTTAGAGAATTGCATTGCATCCTTTCCGCGTGGGGAGAACTGCAATGTTTTCAAGCCGCGACGCCTATGACAGCGACGTCTGCCCGATCAGGGATGAACTGCTCGGCGAGATGTATCGCGCCAGCGAGCAAGGCCTGCCACGACTGGTCGAGAGTGTCTCGCCCAGCGTCCGCGCGATGCTGGCCATGTTCTGCTATCGCCGCGCGCATCTTTATTCGCTGGCGCTTGCGATTGCCGGCTCCTGCACCGAGCGCGACATGATCCAGTTCGGCGGCCGCGCCGGCGCCACGCTCTATTCGCTCTCGCGCGAGCCGGCTGCGCGGCAAAGCTCGTCGTCCGGCTATGCCGGCCGCAAGCCGATCACGCTGTCCACCAAGCCGCTCGCCACCTTCGTGCCGATCGATGATGAGATCGACGACGAGGCGACCGAGACCGTCACGGCCTGATCTTTTCACCGCCTTGCAGGGGAGGGTGAAGCACCGGCAGCCCATGCCGGCGCCGCGCCATGTCGCATTCGGCGTCACCCGGCATGCAGGTCCGGCACACGTCCGGCCTGACCGAGTAGATCCGGCATGCGGTCGCCTGGCCGATCACGCCGTGCAGCGCCGCGCAGCGGTCGCCCTCGCAGCGCATGCCCGACAGCCTTTCATTGACGAGCTCGGCCGGGATCAGGTCGAGCTGATCGTCGTCCTCGATCGTGAAGCGCGGCCAGTTCGCCGAATAGGCGCAGCAGGCGCCGCAGGACTGGCAGGGGCTTTGATCCGGCACGGCAGGATCGCCGATTTTCACAGACATCGGAAATTCCTCTGGTCGCCTCGACTCACGTATCTTTCGGCCGTTCCCAGACCAGGCTCTGCCGCCACCGTGCCCGCAGGATGTCACGCCTTTCGGGGTATCTCTCGTCGAGATAGACGGCGTTGACCACGCGGTCGGTGCGGAAGCTGCGAAAGTCCTTGCGCAGCTCGCACCAGGCCGCAAGCAGCCGCACCGCTTCGAGATAGCCGACCGCGATCGGCCAGATCGTGCGCTCGCTGTCGCGGCCCTGCTCGTCGCGGTAGTGCAGCTGGATCTTCTTGCCTTCGTGGATGTGCGAGCGCGTGCGCACCATGTCGATGCGGTCGGGCTCGCGGCTCCAACCTGGCCGGGCGCGGCTCGCCGGCTCCAGCACGAATGGGCGCAGCCGCTCCGGCACGGTGTCGGCGATCTTGGCGATCAGATCGTCGGCGGCGCGCGCCAGCGCCGGATCGGCGTGGCCGGCGACCCATTGCGCGCCGAGCACCGCCGCCTCGATTTCGTCGGGTGTCAGCATCAAGGGCGGCAGGTCGAACCCCTTTTCCAGGATATAGCCCATCCCGGCCTCGCCGCGGATCGGCACGCGCTGTCCGATCAGGGTCGCGATGTCGCGATAGATCGTCCGCTTCGAGGTTTCCAGCTCGGCCGCGATCGCATCCGCCGTCAGCGGTTTGCGGGTGCGCCTGAGCACCTGGATGATCTGAAACAGCCGGTCGGCGCGTCGCATGGCAAATCTCTTTTGGGCAAGTCTCTTTCAGGCAAGTCTCTTTCAGGCAGCCTCTTTTGTCAGGATCAGTGCCACTGATGCTGACAGCATGTTGGCAGCAGGGGCCTTCTATAACGGGACAACACTTCAACTGAAGGGGATTTGTCCATGATGCTTCCTCGCCATGATGCTGCCAAGGGCAGCTTGAAGAGCGGCGCGGGACCGCTCTGGCGGCTCCAGGCCCTCGCCGCGCAAGGCCTGATGTCGCTGCACAATTACGGAGATTTGCGCTGCGCGGCCGCGGCTTTTGGCCTGCACGCCCTCACAGCCCTCGAGGCTTTCGTCGAGCGGCGGCTCTCCTCTGTAGCCGAAAATGTCATCGAGCGCGCCCTCGCGGGGGCGCGTTTCGCCGCCCGCCGTGCTGCTGCTGACAGTACGGTGGCAGCAGGGTCCGGTCAGGGTCTGGCGCTGTTTCACGCGGTCGGGAGCTTCGCATGATCACCCTTTACGGCTTTGGCGCCGGGTTCGGCCTGCCGGAAATCAGCCCCTTCGTCACCAAGACCGAGGTTCAGCTCAAGATGGCCGGCCTCGAATACCGCAAGGAGCGGGCGATGCCGCCGGCGTCCCCAAAGGGACAGCTACCCTACATCGTCGATGACGGCAAAAGCATTGCCGATTCCACCTTCATCCGCGCCCATCTCGAGGCCAGGTATGGCTTCGATTTCGACGCCGGGCTCGACCTCGGCGCGCGCGCCCAGGCCTGGGCGTTCGAGCGCATGATCGAGCACCATGTCTATTGGGCGCTGGTCGGCGCGCGCTGGGTGGATATCGAGAATTTCGCCAAGGGGCCGAGCCATTTCTTCGACGGGGCGCCACCGCATCTGCGCGACAAGCTGCGCGAGGACGCCCAGTTCCGCGTTGCCGAGAACTATCTGTTGAGCGGGCTTGGCCGCCATGCGCCCGACGACGACATCGATCTGGCCTGCCGTTCGCTGCTCGCGCTCTCGGTGCAGCTTGCCGGCAAACCCTATCTGTTCGGCGACAAGCCCTCCGGCGTCGACGCCACGGCGTTCGGCGCGCTTGCCGGCATCCTGACGCCGTTCTTCGAATCCAAGCTGCGCGAACGCGCCGAGCAGTTCCAGAACCTGACCGACTATGTCGACCGGATGATGCAGCAATATTATCCGGAGTTCGCCTGGGTGCCGCTGCGCCAGGCAGCCTAGCGGCTACGTCATGTTGCGGGAGCCGACTGGCCCTTGAGTGTCGCCAGCTCCGCCTCCAATTCGGCGATCCGCGTATCGCGCGCGGCCAGTGCCGCGGCCACATCGGCCGCGTCGAGTTTCTGCGGGATGTGCTGCGGGCAGTTGGTATCCCACGCCGCCACCTTGAACAGGATCACCTGCTCTCCTCGCGCGCGGTAGCCCTGCGGCATCAGCGATCGCGTCAGCGCCGGATCGTCCTCGATCACCTGGGCTTCGCCCCAGAGCTTCACGCGCCGCCGGTGGGCATAATCCATCACGAAGATGTAGGCCTTCGGATTCTCCGATAGGTTTCCCTGCGTGATGTATTGCCGGTTGCCGGCGTAATCGGCGAAGGCCAGCGTCTGCCTGTCGAGGATCTTGATGAAACCCTTCGGCCCGCCGCGGTGCTGGATATAGGGCTGGCCGTCCGCGCTTGCGGTCGCAAGATAGAAGCTGTTGGTCTCGGCCAGGAACGCCGCAAGGTTCTCGTCGATCTCGCTGCGCCAGCCGCGTGTCTCCTCGACTTGCGCATAGGTTTCGCGCGAGCCTTTGCGGGCCTGGATCGCCTTCACGGCCGGCGTGAACGCCACGTCGCTGGAATAGGGATGAGCCTCTGACATGGCTGCGCCTCCACAAGCCGGCGGGCTTTTGCTTCGACCCACCGACGTTCAGCTCTAAACATGCGCATTCTCGAAAATTAAACAATCAATGCAATTGACACTTCATCGTTGCGTATTGTGAAATAATGCCATGGACCGGCTCGACGCCATGCAGGCCTTTGTCGCGGTCGCCGACCTCAGGGGGTTCGCGCCGGCAGCGCGCAAGCTCGGGCTGTCGCCATCGGCGGTGACGCGCCTGATCGCCGCGCTGGAGGAGCGCCTCGGCGCCCGGCTGTTGCAGCGGACCACCCGGCAGGTCACGCTGACGGATGCCGGCACGCGCTATCTCGAGCATGCGCGGCGCATCCTCGCCGATGTCGAGGACGCCGAAGGCGCCGTCGAGGGCGAGCGGACGCGGCCGAGCGGTCGGCTCGTGCTGTCGGCACCGGTCGGTTTCGGACGGCTGCATGTCGGCCCGGTGATGTCGGCCTATCTGAAGCGCTATCCGGAGGTCGCGGGCGAATTGCGCCTCTCCGACCGCATGATCAACCTCGTCGAAGAGGGCGTCGATCTCGCGGTTCGCATCGGCCATCTGCCCGATTCCTCGCTGGTGGCGCGCCACGTCGGCGAGATGCGGCGGATCGTGGTGGCCTCGCGCGGTTACCTGAAGGCGCGCGGCGAACCGAAGACGCCGGAGGCGATCCCCTCGCACGACACGATTCAGTTCGGCGCCACGCCGGTCACGGCAGACTGGCGCTTCATCCGGGATGGCGATGAACTGCGCGTCAACCACACCCCGCGCTTCACGACCAACAGCGCCGATGCCGCGATCCGCCATGCCGAGCAGGATGGCGGGCTGACGCGGGTGCTCGCCTATCAGGCGGCGGATGCGATCAAGCGCGGCAAGCTCAGGACAGTGCTCGAGAAGTTCGAGCAGCCGCCGCTGCCGATCCACCTGGTCTATCCGACCTCGCGGCTGTTGTCGGCCAAGGTGCGCACCTTCGTCGATCTCGTGATCGAGACGACCGACTGGCATTTCGGCTAGGGCACGTGATGGACTGCGCTTGAGCCACGAATGCGGTCTGCTCCCTCTCCCCGCTCTTGCGGGGAGAGGGTTGGGGTGAGGGGCTCTTGTCGGCAACTGCGAGAGTGAGGGGAGTGCGCGGCAATTCCCCCTCACCCGGATTGCGCTAACGCGCAATCCGACCTCTCCCCGCAAGCGGGGCGAGGTGAAGCGAAGCTGGGGCTGCACTGACCCAATCGAGAAAACATCCCACCCGCGTGATCATTCCTTCTTCGGCACCACGCGGAACGTGGCGTTGGCCCGCGCGATCACGGCATCATCGGCCTTGATCAGGCTTTGCGCAAAGCAGAGCGTGGTGCCGGTCTTGATCACCTCGCTCTCGACCGCAAGCCACTGACCGGGCCGCGCCGAGCCGACGTAATCGACCGCCAGCGACACCGTCACCAGCGATGCGGTTCCGCCCATCACATGAGCGCAGCTATAGCCCATCGCGCCGTCGGCAAGCGAAGCGATCAGCCCGCCATGGATCAGCCCGCGGGAATTGGTGTGCGGCCTCGCCAGCCGCAGCCCCATGATCACGGCCCTGTCGGTCCGCTTTGCGTAGAGCGGCTCCCAGGGGTCGGTCAGCGGGCTCTTGCGGAAATGCGGCTCAAAGCCGTCCGGAACGGTTTCGGCGGACATGCGCGCCTCCTGGCAGGTGACGGCGGTCATTGAACGCCAGGGCGCGACGGAATTCACCGCCTACAAAGTTTTAAACGGAATGGCGGCGCGTCCGCTCAGCCCGGCCGTTTCAGTTCGGTGGTACGGAACGGCTCCAGCGTGTCGATCGCCTCCAGCGGGTCCTTGTGCGCGTTCCAGCGGAAGAAGCGCAGCACGATCTTGTCCGGCGTGAGGTCCGCGATGAGGAAGCCGTTTTCCTCGATCGGCTTCAGGTTCTCCTGCATGTTGAGATGGACGGGAGGCATGGCGCCGATGCCGCGGAACGCCGACGGCCAGAGCAGATCTCCAGTCCCGAGCGGGCCGGACAACACCACGTTCACCGGGTTCGTGCCGAGATCGATGGAGCCGGTGTGCAGCATGCGGCCTTCCGCGATGGCGTGGAGATCGCCGCTCACGACCAGCGGAATGCGATCGCGCATGCCGGAGACCGCCGTCATCAACCGGTCATGCTGCTTCAGCCATCCGCTCTGCCAGTACGGCTTCGGCTTCTCGACGCTGAGCTTGCCGTTGGCGTCGAGCAGGTCTGGGTACCACTCGCCCCACTTGCCCGCGCTCCAGCCCGGCGGGTTCGAGGGGATGTTGATCAGATGGGCCGTGTCCTTTGCCGCCATGCGATCGATCAGCCATCGTTCGACGTCGGGATCGAGGAACACGGCGCTCGGCCCCGTCAGCGTCACCGAGGTACGAACCTCGTACAGCAGAACTTCCGCGAGCGTCCCATAGCGCAGCGTTCCGAAGGATTCGGCGGCGCCGGGTGGCCGGTCGAGCGCGGAGGCCCCCGGCAATCCCGCGGGCCGCGCCGCATCAGGCAGGAATTCCGGATAGTACATCCGCTGCGTATTGCGCGCGAGGTCACGCATCCAGTGGTTGGGCGGGAAGGTGACGATGTCGTCGGTCGCCTCGTCATTGTCGAAATAGTCATGGTCGTCGCGCATGAAGAACACCGGCGTCGAACGGCAATCGGTGCCGTAGAGCGGCGCGATCTGCTCGCCGGCGGCGCGCTTCAGGAAGCGCTCGTTGGGTGTGCCGAACACCGGCTGGGCGCGCTCGAACGGGCCCGCGTAGTCTTTCGCGCGCTGCGAGGCGCCGAGCATGGGCGAGGCGCGGGGGGCTGCGAGGTCCCAATAGACCTGGTCGCCATTGGCGATCAGCGCATCGGGCTGAAACGAAAGGCCACGCCGCAACAGCCGTTTGCGCACCGCGACCGGCAGGAACATGGTCTTGCCGTTGACCGGCGTGAATACGTCATGGCCGCCGGCGCAGGTGTAGATCAGGAGCCGCAGTCTTTCCGGCCGTTCGCTCGGCGCAGGAAAGGTCCGCAGCGTCCACGGTTCACATAGCGGGCGGCCGTCGCCGGCGGCGAGCGCGAGGCGATAGTCCGTCGCCGGCTTCAGGCCGCTGGCATCGAACTGCCACACCTCGCCGACGGAATCGGTGCGCTCGCCCGCGACGGTCGAGCCGTTGTCGAGCCGGAGCAACGGCGTTTCGGTCAGCGGACGGGCGAACGAAACCTTGATCAGCATCCTTTCGTGATTGACCGTCGGAAGCAGGTGCGCCACGGCGCCCGCATCCCATTGTTCGCGCGCAGCGACGGCGTCGGCCGCGGCGAGCAGCGGTTGCGTCGTCATGGGGCCGAGCACGGTCGCGGCCCCGGTCGTCGCCAGCGTCTTCAGAAAGTCCCGCCTTGACGTCATTGCGTGATCTCCTCGTCAGAGTTGCAACGAAAGTCCATGGACAGGCCGGGCGCCTTTCCTCCGGGCTAGAACGGCAGGCCGACGTAGTTCTCCGCAAGCGAGGTCGAGGCCGCCTTGGAGCTCACGACATAATCGAGCTCCGCGATCTGGATGCGCGCGCCGATGCCGTCGGTATCGGGGAATTTGTGCAGCATCGTGGTCATCCACCAGGAGAAGCGCACCGCCTTCCAGACCCGCGCCAGCGCGGTTCTCGAATAGGCGTCGATGCCGGCGGAGGATTTTTCGTCATAATACTCGCGCAACGCGACAGCCAGATAATGCGCGTCGCTGGCGGCGAGGTTCAATCCCTTGGCGCCGGTCGGCGGCACGATGTGCGCGGCGTCGCCGGCGAGGAACATCCGGCCGAACCGCATCGGCTCAGCGACGAAGCTGCGCAAGGGTGCGATGCTCTTCTCGATCGAAGGGCCGGTGATCAGGCTGTCGACCGCCTTCTGGTCGAGCCGGCGCTTCAATTCGTCCCAGAAGCGGTCGTCCGGCCACTGCTCGACGCGGTCGTCGAGCGGACATTGCAGGTAATAGCGGCTGCGATGCGTCGAGCGCATCGTGCACAGGGCAAAGCCGCGCGCGTGGTTGTTGTAGATCAGCTCGTGGCTGACCGGCGGGGTTTCGGAGAGAATGCCGAGCCAGCCGAACGGATAGACGCGCTCGAAGGTCTCGATTGCCGACGGCTTCACGCTGGCGCGGCTGACGCCGTGGAAGCCGTCACAGCCGGCGATGAAGTCGCAGGCGATCTCGTGCGTCTTGCCGTCCTTGACGTAGGTCACCCTGGGGTTACCGGCGTCGAAATCGAGCGGCGTGACGTCGGCCGCCTCGTAGACCGTGGTCAGGCCGGCCGCCTGACGCGCGTTCATCAGGTCGAGCGTCACCTCGGTCTGGCCGTAGATCATCATGGTCTTGCCGGTCTGCGCCTTGATGTCGATGCGGTGGCGCTCTCCCCCGAAGGCGAGCTCGATACCGTCATGGACCAGGCCCTCATGATGCGCGCGCTGTCCCGCGCCGGCCTCGTCGAGCAGCGCGACCGTGCCTTCTTCGAGCAGGCCGGCGCGGATACGCCCCAGCACGTAGTCGCCGGTGTGGCGCTCGAGAATGATGTTGTCGATGCCGTAGCGGTGCAGCAATTGCCCGAGCAGCAATCCCGCCGGCCCTGCGCCAATGATTGCTACTTTCGTCCGCAATACTTGATCCTCCCGATGTTATAGGCTTGAACGGTGCGGCTGCGTTTCGCAGCAGCCCGAGCCACGATAATTATATCATATAACGATGGCTGCAAAGGGCGTTGCAGCCCGAGCCACGAGGGAGACGATGCCGATGAGGAAGACGTTTATGGCGTTGCTGCTGGCAGCCAGCGTGACGCCCGCGTTCGCGCAGGACAAGACCGTCAACCTGAAAGTGTCGCTGTGGGTGCCGCCCGCGCATCCGCTGGTGCCGGCGACGCAGGCCTGGGCGGCCGACATCGAGAAGGCTTCCGGCGGCACCATCAAGGTTTCGGTGTTCCCCTCCGAGCAGCTCGGCAAGGCGTTCGACCATTACGACATGGCGCGCGACGGCATCGCCGATGTCACCTACGTCAATCCCGGCTACCAGCCCGGCCGCTTCCCGATCGCGGCCGCCGGCCAGCTTCCCTTCGTGTTCTCCGACGGCAAGAAGGGCACGCTCGCGCTCAACGAATGGTATCACAAATACGCGCCGACCGAGATGAAGGACACCAAGCTCTGCTTCGCCTTCATCCACGATCCCGGCGCGCTGCACGGCAAGAAGAAGATACTGGTGCCTGCCGATCTCAACGGCGTGAAGGTGCGCCCGGCGCAGAGCACGATCGGCGAGATGGTGAAGATGTTCGGCGGCACCAATGTGCAGGCTTCCGCGCCGGAATCGCGTGACGCGCTGGAACGCGGCGTGGCCGACGAGATCACCTTCCCCTGGGGCTCGATCTTCCTGTTCGGCATCGACAAGGTCGTGAAGTATCACATGGACGTGCCGCTCTACTCGACCGTGTTCACCTACAACATGAACCTTGCAAAGTACAACGCGATGTCGGACGCGCAGAAGAAGGTCATGGACGACCACTGCTCGCCGGAATGGGCCGCCAAGGTCACCGATCCCTGGACCGAGTTCGAGGCCAATGGCCGCGTCAAGATGAAGGCGCTGGCCGGCCACGAGGTCTATCCGCTCACCGCCGAGCAGCTCGACCAGTGGAAGAAGGCGGTGAAGCCGCTCCATGACAGCTGGGCGGAGGCGGTGAAGAAGGCGGGCGGCGATGCCGCGGCCATCGATGCCGACCTGCAGGCGACCCTGAAGAAATACGAGGCCGGGATCTAGGCGTGGCCACATCCGGCCAAGGTGCAAATGCCCGGGTTGGTCCCGGGCATTTTCGTATGTGAGAGGGATAGCGCCGCCCGAAGCCGTCCCGCGCCCGCCGAGCAGTGGATACGGGAAGACCTCCGGGACAAATACTTTGGTCTCAAAGCATCTTGTTCGGCTCCCGCCGTTTTGCTAGGCGTCGGGACAACGACAGCGGGCCGGCACCATCGCCCGGAACCGGAATCAGGGAATTCAGAGGGAGCGCGCCGATGAACGTCCAGCTTCTGATCGATAATGCCGATTGTGACGCCGCAGGCCGGCGACGCTTCGAGCGTCGGAACCCGGTGACCGGCGAGGTCGCGACCTCGGCCGCTGCCGCCAGCGTCGCCGACGCCAACATGGCGGTGGAGGCCGCCGCGCGCGCCTTTCCCGCCTGGTCGGCGGTCGCGCCGACCGCGCGTCGCATGCTCCTGCTCAAGGCCGCCGACGCCATGCAGGCGAGGAGCGACGCCTTCGCCGCATTGATGACGGCCGAGACCGGCGCCACCGCGCCGTGGGCGCATTTCAACGTCATGCTTGCCGCCAACATGCTGCGCGAGGCCGCTGCCATGACGACGCAGGTCTCCGGCGAGGTGATCCCGTCCGACAAGCCGGGAACGCTGGCGCTTGCGGTGCGCAAGCCGGCCGGCGTCTGCGTCGGCATCGCGCCGTGGAACGCGCCGGTGATCCTGGCGACCCGCGCGATCGCGATGCCGCTCGCCTGCGGCAATACGGTCGTGCTGAAGACCTCGGAAATGTGTCCGGGCACGCAGAGCCTGATTGGCGAGGTGTTCCGCGAGGCCGGCTTCGCCGCCGGCGTTGTCAACGTCATCAGCAACCAGCCGCAGGATGCCGCGGCGGTGGTCGAGGCGCTGATCGCCCACCCCGCCACCAGGCGCATTAACTTCACTGGCTCGACCCGGGTCGGCCGCATCATCGCGGAGACCGCCGGCCGTCACTTGAAGCCGGTGCTGCTCGAGCTCGGCGGCAAGGCGCCGCTGATCGTGCTCGAGGATGCCGATCTCGACCAGGCGGTGGACGCCGCGATCTTCGGCGCCTTCGCCAATCAGGGCCAGATCTGCATGTCCACCGAGCGGATCATCGTGGTGGAAAGCGTCGCCGACGCTTTCGTCGCCAAATTCGCCGCGCGCGCGAAAAAGCTGCCGTCCGGCGATCCGCGCGGACATGTGGTGCTGGGTTCGCTGGTCACGGTCGAGGCCGCCGAGAAGGTCGAGGCCTTGGTCGCCGATGCCAGGTCGAAGGGCGCGGTGGTCGCCGCCGGCGGCGGGCGCAACGGCTCGATCATGGAGGCGACCGTGGTCGATCGCGTCACCGAGACGATGCGGATCTACCGCGAGGAATCGTTCGGGCCCGCCAAGAGCGTGATCCGCGTCAAGGACGCGGACGAGGCGGTGCGCGTCGCCAACGACACCGAATATGGATTGTCGGCGGCGGTGTTTTCGCGCGATATCAACCGCGCGCTTGATATCGCTGGCCGGATCGAGACCGGGATCTGCCACATCAACGGGCCGACGGTGCACGACGAGGCGCAGATGCCGTTCGGCGGCGTCAAGGGTTCGGGCTATGGTCGTTTCGGCGGCAAGGCGGCGATCGCCGAATTTACCGATCTGCGGTGGATCACCATCGAGGGCCCGCAGCATTATCCGTTTTGAAGCATCCGTTCCGATCAAGAGGCACTATGCTCAAGCCAGACAAGCGCACGCGGCGCGACGACAAGGCCATTCGTCCGCCGCGCGCGCAGGACAAGCGCCAGACCGTGAGCGTACGAAGCCCTCGGGCCGGCGCGAGCGCGCCGCCGGAAGAGCTTTCGGTGCCGCCGGGCTTCTCCGACCTGATCGGCTATTTCCTGCGCATCGCGCAGGAGGCCTCGTTCCAGGCGCTGCGCCAGGCCGCCGGCAAGGCCGACCTCAAGCCCGGCTGGTACACCATCCTGTCGATCCTGTCGGCCAATCCCGGCCTCACGCCTACCGAATTGTCGCGGCTGTGCGGCCGTGACCGTTCCACGCTGACTGCGACCCTGCACGGGCTCGATTCGCGCGGGCTGATCGCGCGCCGTCGCAAGGACAGGGATCAGCGCAGCTATGGCGTGAAGCTGACCGCGTCCGGCGAGGCCATGCTGCGCCGGCTGCGCGTCATCGCGCACGCCCATGACGCGCGGCTCGACGCGATCGTGGGACGCGACAAGCCGGCGCTGCTCGCGCTGCTGCGCCGGCTCGTCGACGGGCTCGCCGCGCCGGCCCCGCAGCGCCCGCCAAACAGGAGGATTGGCAAGCGCGCAAAAACTCGATAACATGTTAATCAATACCAACATGGGCGGCCAGGCGCTGGCGAAGCCCGGACGACCGTGGGAGGAGTGCAGGCCATGATGCCGGGATCGTTCGCGTTACTGTCCGCCGTCGCAGACCGCGGCGGGGCAAAGCATGGGACGTCGCCATGACCGCTGATCGGCAGGCGAACGAGGACGGCGTGCCCGCCGGTCCGTCCGGGCAGGCGCGCAAGAACGTCATGGACCGCTTCATCGACTCGATCGAATGGATCGCGGCGTTCTTCGTCGGCATCGTCGCGCTCAACACCTTTACCGCGGTGTTCATGCGCAAATTCTTCGCGGTGACGATCCCCGACTACTACAATTTCGGCCAGTTCCTGCTCGGCATCCTGATCTTCTGGGGCATTGCCGCGACCAGCTATCGCGGCACCCACATCACCGTCGATCTGGTCTGGGCCAACGTCTCGCCGCGCTACCAGCGCATGATCGACGTGTTCGCGACCCTGGTGCTCCTGTTCGTGGTGACGGTGCAGACCTACACGCTGTTCGACAAGGTGGCCAGCACGCGGGCCGAGCACATCGTCACCATGGACCTGCAGGTGCCGATCTGGCCGTTCTTCCTGGTGTCGTGGATCGGCGACGTCTCGGCGGTGCTCCTGATCGCGGTGCGCACCTGGCGGCTGATCTTCCACCCCGAAGAAATCCACGATCCTCGAATCAAGACGGCGGAGTAGCCATGAGCAACGAAGCCGTCGCTTTGATCGGTTTCATCAGCCTGTTCGTGCTGATGCTGCTGCGCGTGCCCGTCGGCATGGCCATGGGCCTCGTCGGCATCACCGGCTTTGGCTATCTCACCGGGCTCGCGCCGGCGCTGAAGCTTGTCGGCCAGACCACGATGCGCACCGTGACGGATTACTCGTTCGGCGTGATCCCGATGTTCCTGCTGATGGGCGCGTTCGTCTCGGTGTCCGGCATCAGCCGCGAGCTGTTCCGCGCCGCCAACACCTTCGTCGGCCACTGGAAGGGCGGGCTGGGCATTGCCACCATCGCCGCCTGCGGCGGCTTTGCCGCGATCTCCGGCTCGTCGGTCGCCACCGCCGCGACGTTCTCCGCGGTGGCCTATCCGGAAATGCGTCGCTACGGCTATCCGCAGTCCTTTGCCACCGGCGTGATCGCGGTCGGCGGCACGCTGGGCGCCATGCTGCCGCCGTCCACCGTGCTCGCGGTCTACGGCATCATCACCCAGCAGGACATCGGCCAGCTTTTCATCGCCGGCATCATCCCCGGCCTGCTCGCGATCGTGATGCACATGATCACGATCGGCATCATCGGCGTCACCCGGCCCGGCTTCCTGCCGGCCGGCAAGCCCGCGACCTGGCACGAGCGCCTTCTGGCGCTGCGCGACGTCTGGTCGCCGCTGCTGCTGTTCGTGTTCGTGATCGGCGGGCTCTACGGCGGCTTCTTCATCCCGACGGAAGCCGGGGCGGTCGGCGCGGTCGGCGCCTTCATCATCGGCGTCGTCAGGGGCAAGCTTTCGAAAGACGGCATCCTGCAATCGCTGCTGCAGGCCACGCGCACCGCGGCCGCCGTCTTCACGGTGCTGATCGGCGCGCTCTGCTTCGGCTATTTCCTCACCATCACCCAGACCCCGCAGCACGTCACCGAGTTCCTCACCGGGCTCGGCATCGGCAAATACGGCGTGCTGGCGCTGATCCTTCTGATGTATCTCGTGCTCGGCTGCCTGATGGACGCGATGGCGATGGTGATCCTCACCGTGCCGATCGTGTTTCCGGTGGTCACCGCGCTCGGATTCGATCCGATCTGGTTCGGTGTCATCATCGTGATGACGGTCGAGCTCGGCCTCATTCACCCGCCGGTCGGCATGAACGTGTTCGTGATCAAGAGCGTGATCAAGGACGTCAACATGTCCACGATCTTCGTCGGCGTGCTGCCCTTCGTGGTCACCGACCTGATCCGGCTCGTGATTCTGATCTCGCTGCCCTGGCTTGCGACCTGGCTGCCGCAGCGTATGATCGGCTAGTGGAGTGGATTTGACATTCGCTACCCAACCACCGCAGGCGCGCAAGCGAAATGTCAAATCCAAACTCCACTAGCAACAAATATTTGCTAGTGGTCCTTTGATTCTAACATTCGCAAATATGCATGCTAAGACGGGATGCGAATGTTAGAATCGGACCACTAGTATGGTGCCGCAGCTTGCCACGAAATACGTCTTCACCATTACCGCTCGCGTCGGCGCGGTGACGTCCGCCGGCGAGACCGGCCATGGCGTGCGCCGCATCATCCCGATTCTCGGCGGCGAGGTGACCGGCGCGATCACCGGGAAGGTGCTTCCCTTCGGCGCGGATTTCCAGATCGTCCGTCCCGACGAATTGATCGACCTGGAGGCGAAATACGCCTTCGAGACCGACGATGGCGCGGTCGTCTATGTCGAGAACCGCGGCATCCGCTTCGGCCCGGCGGAATTGCTCGAAAAGCTCAAGCGCGGCGAAGCGGTCGACCCGAAGCTGATCTATTTCCGCACCGTGCCGAAATTCGAGACCGGTCAGGAGCGCTATCGCTGGTTGATGCAGCGCATCTTCGTGGCCTCCGCCGCGCGCCACCCCGACCGCGTCGTCGTCGACGTGCACGAGGTGCTGTAGCTCCTCTTACCCTCTCCCCTTGGTGGATCGACGGCGCGAAGCGCCGGCGAGCCGGGTGAGGGGTTTTTGTCTCTCGATAGATCTGAACCCCTCACCCGCCCTCGCTGCCGCTCGGGCATCCTGAGGGGAAGAGAACGACCGGTCCCGCCTCGTCGTGTTGACTCCTTCGCCAATCGTTATAAAACATAACTATTCTGGACAGGAACAATGTCCCATGGGAAACGCCGCGGGCGCCGCTGGTCAGGCGCTGCTGACGATCGAACGAAACGGTGCGGTGCTGGCGGTCGGGCTGAACCGGCCGGCCAAGCGCAACGCGCTCAATGACGGCATCATCCACGCGATCGGCGATTGCTTCGTCGATCTGCCCGATGATGTCGGCGCCGTCGTGATCCACGGCGTCGGCGATCATTTCTCCTCCGGCCTCGACCTTTCCGAGCTTACCGAGCACGACGCGACCGAGGGGCTGCGCCACTCGCAGATGTGGCACCGCGTGTTCGACCGCATCCAGTATAGCCGCGTGCCCGTGATCGCCGCGCTGAAGGGCGCGGTGATCGGGGGCGGGCTCGAGCTTGCCTGCGCCGCGCATATCCGCGTCGCAGAGCCATCCGCCTATTTCGCGCTGCCCGAGGGCCAGCGCGGCATCTTCGTCGGCGGCGGCGGCTCGGTGCGGCTGCCGCGGCTGATCGGGGTTGCCCGCATGACCGACATGATGCTGACCGGCCGCGTCTATTCGGCGACCGAGGGCGCCGCCTATGGCTTTGCGCAATATCTCGTGGAGGAGGGCGGCGCGCTTGCGAAGGCGCTGGAGCTCGCCGGGCGCATCGCGGCGAATGCGCCGCTCACGAACTTTGCGGTGCTGCAGGCGCTGCCGATGATCGCCGAGGCCAACCCGCAGACCGGGCTTTTGATGGAATCCCTGATGGCGACCGTGGCGCAGAGCGACAAGGAGGCCAAGCGGCGCATCCGCGCCTTCCTCGATCGCAGGACCGCCAAGGTCAAGCCGGCCCGATAGGAGCGCGCATCCGGCCATGATCGCCAAGGACAAGCCTCATCCGCTACGCGCGATCTCCTTCGGCGATCCCGATGTCGCGATCGAGCGCCGTGACGACGGAGCCATCTATCTGCGCCCGAAGCGGCAGCTCACCGATTATCCGACGCGAATCACCGATCGCCTGCATCACTGGGCGGATGCCGCGCCGGACCGCGTCTTCATGGCGGAGCGCGCGGGCGCGGGCTGGCGGCGGCTCACCTATGCCGAATTGCTGCGCGCGACCCGCCAGATCGCTTCCGCGCTGCTTTCGCGCCGTCTCTCGGCGGAGCGGCCGGTCGTCATCCTCTCCGGCAATGCGATCGATCACGCGCTGGTCGCCTTCGGCGCGCTCTATGCAGGCGTCCCGTTCTGTCCGGTCTCGCCGGCCTATTCGCTGGTGTCGAAGGACTTTGGCAAGCTCGCTTATCTGATGAAGCTTCTGACGCCGGGCCTCGTGTTCGCCGACGATGCCGCGAAATTTTCCGCAGCACTTGCCGCCACCGTGCCCGATGACGCCGAGATCGTTGCAAGCCGCGGCGGACTGCCGGGCCGCGACGTCACGCGGCTTTCCGATCTGCTGGCCACGCCGGAGCATGAACATCTCGATGCCGCGCATGACGCCATCGGTCCCGGCACCATCGCCAAGTTCCTGCTTACCTCGGGCTCGACCGGCAACCCGAAGGCCGTGATCAACACGCAGGCGATGCTCTGCGCCAACCAGGTGATGCTGCGCGAGACGCTCGCTTTCCTGAAGGACGAGCCGCCCGTGATCGTCGACTGGCTGCCCTGGAACCACACCTTTGGCGGCAACCACAATTTCGGGCTCACGCTCTATAACGGCGGCTCGATGTATCTCGACGCCGGCAAGCCGGTGCCTGGCGGCATCGAGGAGACGGTGCGGAATTTGCGCGAGATCTCGCCGACCGTCTATTTCAACGTGCCCAAGGGCTATGAGCAGCTGTTGCCATATCTGCGCGATGACGCTTCCCTGCGCGGAAAATTCTTCGCCCGGCTGCATGCGATGTTCTTCTCGGGCGCGGCGCTTTCGCCGCATATCTGGAACGGGCTCGACGAGCTTGCGGTGGCCGAGACCGGCTTCCGCGTGCCGATGCTGACGGGACTGGGCGCGACCGAAACCGCGCCGTTCTTCATGTCGGTGAAGCCATCGACCAGCCGCTCCGGCCATGTCGGCCTGCCGGTGTCGGGCAACGAGGCCAAGCTCGTGCCCAACAATGGCAAGCTCGAGGTCCGCGCCAGGGGACCGAACGTCACGCCGGGCTACTGGCGCCAGCCGGAATTGACCCGTGCGGCCTTCGACGAGGAAGGCTTTTACAAGTTCGGCGATGCGCTGAAACCGATCGATCCCGATGATCTTCACGCTGGCTTCGATTTCGACGGCCGCATCGCCGAGGATTTCAAGCTCGCCAGCGGCACCTGGGTCAGCGTCGGCCCGCTGCGCGCGCGGGTCATCGCGGCCTGCGCGCCGCTGGTGCGCGACGTCGTCATTGCGGGCATCAACCGCGACGAGGTCGCGGCGATCCTGATCCCCGATCCCGACGGCTGCCGGCTGATCAATCCCGATCTTGCCGCCGACGACGTCGCCACCGTCGCCGCCGATCCCGGCATTCGCGCCGCATTGCGCGAGCGGTTGCAGCGGCTGCTCGCCGCCGCGACCGGCTCCTCGACCCGGATTGCGCGCGCGATGCTGCTGGATGCGCCGCTGTCGATCGACCGCGGCGAGGTCACCGACAAAGGGTCGATCAACCAGCGCGCGGTGCTGGAACACCGTGCTGGGCTGATCGAGGAACTTTATGCCGAGCCGCCATCGCCGCGCGTGATCGCGCTATAGTCAGCATCAGTTCGTTCAAGGGAGGATAGCATGCAGATGAAGGGTCAGGCCGCCATCGTCACCGGTGGCGCATCGGGGCTGGGTGAGGCCACCGCCCGCAGGCTTGCCGCGCTTGGCGCGAGGGTCGCGATCTGCGACCTCAACACCAAGCTCGCGGAAACCGTCGCCGCCGAGATCAAGGGCACCGCCATCACCTGCGATGTCGCGGCTTCCGCGTCCGCGGAAGCTGCGATCACGCAGGCCGCAAAGGTCCACGGGCCGGCGCGGGTGCTGGTCAATTGCGCCGGCATCGGCGTTGCCAAGCGCGTGGTCGGCCGCGACGGGCCGATGCCTCTGGCGGATTTCGAGCGCGTGATCCGCATCAATCTGATCGGCACGTTCAACATGCTGCGGCTCGCGGGCGCCGAGATGGCGAAGCTCGAGCCGCAGCCGAGCGGCGAGCGCGGCGTCATCATCAACACGGCGTCGGTTGCGGCCTATGACGGCCAGATCGGACAGTCCGCCTATTCGGCGTCGAAGGGCGGCATCGTCGGCATGACGCTGCCGATCGCGCGCGAATTCGCGCAGTTCGGCATCCGCGTGCTGACGATCGCGCCCGGCCTGTTCCGCACGCCGCTGCTCGCCGGCCTGCCGCAGGAGGCGCAGGATTCGCTTGCTGCCGCGGTCCCGTTCCCGCACCGCCTCGGCGATCCCGACGAGTTCGCCGCACTCGCGATGCACATGATCGACAACCCCTACCTCAACGGCGAGGTGGTACGGCTCGATGCCTCGCTGCGCATGGCGCCGAAATAGGCGAGGGGCCATGTTCGTCCACCGGCGCCAGGTGCAGATCCAGTGGGGCGACTGCGACCCCGCCAACATCGTCTACTATCCGCGCTACTTCGAGATGTTCGACGACTCCACCTCGATCATGTTCGAGGCCGCCGGCTTCTCGAAGCAGGACATCGTGAAGAAGTACGGGCTGGTCGGCATCCCCATGGTCGACACCCGCGCGAAGTTCTACATCGCCTCCACCCATGGCGACTGGATCACGATCGAGAGCCGGGTGGAGCACTTCAACCGTTCGAGCTTCGAGGTCACCCACAAGGTGTACAAGGATGAGGCGTTGGCGATCGAAGCGTTCGAGACGCGCGTCCTGGTCGGGCATCATCCCGACGATCCCGGCAGGCTGAAGTCGGCGCCATTCCCGGAGGAGATCGTGGCAAGATTCATGCGGGGCTGACGCGGGGCTGACTCTTGGCCCCGCATCGCCTAAACAGGGACCAAAGCACGATCCGGAAAAGTGGATACCGGTTTTCCGGAAAGATCATGCTTAAACGAAAAGCTATGGCGCGATGGCTATTTGACC
This sequence comes from Bradyrhizobium sp. NP1, assembly GCF_030378205.1. NCBI lineage: Bacteria > Pseudomonadati > Pseudomonadota > Alphaproteobacteria > Hyphomicrobiales > Nitrobacteraceae > Bradyrhizobium > Bradyrhizobium sp. NP1. The sequence continues at coordinate 7,129,828 of NZ_CP127385.1, read as the reverse complement.
CAAAGCCATCGCGCGATAGCGATCAATCGGGCTCTATCGACGAAAGTATAACGGGAGGAATGAATGAGGACGGCTCTTCTGCCGACGGCTGCGATCGCGGTTGCCTTTGCGCTCGCGGGAAGCCCCGCGATGGCGCAATCCAGCGAGATCACCATCGGTATCTCGATCTCCACCACGGGGCCGGCTGCGGCGCTCGGCATTCCCGAGCGCAATGCGCTGGAATTCGTGCCGAAGGAGATCGGCGGCGTGCCGCTGAAGGTGATCGTGCTCGACGACGGCGGCGACCCGACCAACGCCACCACCAATGCGCGGCGTTTTGTCACGGAATCCAAGGCCGACGTCATCATGGGCTCCTCGACCACGCCGCCGACGGTGGCGGTGTCCAACGTCGCCAACGAAGCCGGCATCCCGCATATCGGTCTTGCACCGTTCCCGATCACGCCGGAGCGCGCCAAGTGGTCGGTCGACATGCCGCAGCCGGTGCCGATCATGGGCAAGGTGCTCTACGAGCACATGAAGGCGCATAACGTGAAGACGGTCGGCTATATCGGCTATTCCGATTCCTACGGCGATCTCTGGTTCAACGATTTCAAGAACCAGGGCGTGCCGATGGGCATGACCGTTGCCGATGAGGAGCGCTTCGCGCGCCCCGATACGTCGGTCACCGGCCAGGTGCTCAAGCTCGTCGCCGCCAATCCCGATGCGATCCTGATCGGTGCCTCCGGCACGGCCGCCGCGCTGCCGCAGACCGAGCTGCGCGATCGCGGCTACAAGGGCCTGATCTACCAGACCCATGGCGCCGCCAGCATGGATTTCATCCGCATCGCCGGCAAGGCGGCGGAGGGCGTGATCATGGCATCGGGGCCGGTGATGTCGCCGGAGACGCAGCCGGATTCCGCGCTGACCAAGAAGCCGGGCCTGGCGCTCAACACGGCCTACGAAGCGAAATATGGTGCGAGCAGCCGCAGCCAGTTCGCCGGCCATTCCTACGACGCCTTCGAGGTGCTCAAGCGCGTGATCCCCACCGCGCTCAAGACCGCAAAACCCGGCACGCCGGAATTCCGCGAGGCGATCCGCCAGGCCTTTCTCACGGAGCGCGAGATCGCCGCCAGCCAGGGCGTCTATAACTTCACCGAGAAGGACCGCTACGGCCTCGACGACCGCTCGCGGATCATCCTCACCGTGAAGGACGGCAAATACGTCCCGGCGCAGTAAGGTAGGCCATCACCGGATAAAGGCTGTCATCACCCGCGAAAGCGGGTGATCCAGTACTCGGCGGCATCTGAGATTGCGCATCAGTTTCGGCGGATACTGGATGCCCCGCATGCGCGGGGCATGACGATCTCAGACCGCGCCTTGGCCTTCGTGCTGGAAGCCGAGATAGCTCGCCGCAACCTGCTGGTTGCTCGCGATCTCGCTGGCCGCGCCTGCGAGCACGAACTCGCCGAGCTCCATCACATAGGCGCGGTCCGCGACCTTCAGCGCGGCCTGTGCGTTCTGCTCCACCAGCAGCACCGAGACGCCGGCGCTGCGCAATTCGCCGATGGTCCTGAAGATGTCGGCGACGATGATCGGGGCGAGCCCGAGGCTCGGCTCGTCCAGCATCAACAGTTTCGGCGTGCCCATCAGCGCGCGGCCCATCGCCAGCATCTGCTGCTCGCCGCCCGACAGCGTGCCGGCAAGCTGCCTGCGCCGCTCCTTCAGCCGCGGAAACAGCGCATAGACGCGCTCGAAGGCGCGCGCCGCTTTCGCCCTGGTGATGCGAAACGCACCGAGCTCGAGATTGTCCTCGACATTCATGGTCGAGAACAGCTCGCGGTGTTCCGGCACGAGCGAGAGGCCGAGCGCGACGCGGTCCTCGATCTCGCAGCACGCGAGATCCTCGCCGGCAAAGGAAACGCGGCCCTTCAGCGGCAGGATGCCCATGACGGCGTTGAGCAGCGTGGTCTTGCCGGCGCCGTTGGCGCCGATGATGGTGACGATCTCGTTGCCGGCGACGTCGAGCGATACCGAGCGCACGGCCTCGACCTTGCCGTAGGCGACATGGGCGTCCGCGACGGAGAGCAGCGCGCTCATGCGGTCGCTCCCAGATAGGCCTTGATCACGGCGGGATCGCTCTTGATCGCGGCCGGCGTCCCCTCCGCGATCTTGGTGCCGAAATCGAGCACCACGATGCGGTCGGCGAGATCCATCACGAAACCCATGTCGTGCTCGACCAGCAGCACCGACATGCCGCCGTCGCGCAATTGCCTGAGCAAAGCGGCAAGCCGCTGCTTCTCCATGTGGCGCAGTCCCGCGGCCGGCTCGTCGAGCAGGAGCAGGACGGGATCGGCGCAGAGCGCGCGCGCGATCTCGACGATGCGCTGCTGGCCGAGCGACAGGGCGCCTGCGAGCTGGTCGATCTGCTCGGAGAGGCCGACGCGCTCGATCTGGCGCGCGGCCTCCGCCAGCAGTTTCGCCTCATCGCCGCGGTCGAGGCGCAGCATGCTCGACAGCGCGCCGGACGTGCCGCGCAGATGCGCGCCGAGCGCGACGTTTTCCAGCACCGTCATGTCGGGCACCAGCTTGACGTGCTGGAAGGTGCGGGAAATCCCGAGCTTCACCACCTCTTGCGGCCTGACATTGTGGAGCTTTCGGCCGAGCACGGTGATGTTGCCGCTCGATGCGGTCAGCACGCCCGTGATCAGGTTGAAGGTCGTGCTCTTGCCCGCGCCATTCGGGCCGATCAGGGCGACGATCTCGCGCGCCTGCACGTCGAAGGAGACGTTGTTGACCGCAATCACGCCGCCGAACTGTTTTCTGGCACTGTCGAGCTGCAGCAGCACGTCGGGCCCGCCCGGCGCACGCGCCCGCGCGGGCAGCGTCGCGCTGGTGTCGGGGCGCTTGCGCTCGCCCTTGAGCGGCAGCAGCGACGTCAGCCAGGGCCAGACGCCGCCGGGCGCAAGCTGCAGCAGCGCGACCAGCAGGATGCCGAACACGATGGTTTCGAGCTGGCCCTCGCCGTGCAGCAGATACGGCAGGTAGCTCTGCAGGACCTCCTTCAGCACGATGACGATGGCCGCGCCCAGCACGCCGCCCCAGACATAGCCGGCGCCGCCGACGACCGCGATGAAGAGATATTCGATGCCGGCCTGCGCGCCGAACGGCGTCGGATTGGCGGCGCGCTGGAAATGCGCATAGAGCCAGCCCGACAGGCCGGCGAGCACCGCGGCATGGATGAAGACGAGCAGCTTGGCGCGCGCGGTCTCGACGCCGAAGGCTTCGGCCGCGACGTGGCCGCGCCGCAGCGCGCGAATGGCGCGGCCGGTGCGGGAGTCCAGCAGGTTCAGCGTCAGGATCGCGCAGATCAGCACCGCGATCCAGATCGCATAGTAGATCGCGCCGGGGTCGATCATCTTGAGCGAACCGATCGACAGCGGCGGAATGCCGGAGATGCCGTCGTTGCGGCCCAAGAATTCCAGCTTGCTGAACAGATAGAACAGGCCAAGGCCCCAGGCGATGGTGCCGAGCGGCAAATAGTGGCCGGACAGCCGCACGGTGACGAGGCCGAGCAGCACGGCGGCGACGCCGCTGACGATGAGCGACAGCGGCAGCGTCACCCAGGGCGACAGCCCATAGGCCGTGGTCAACAGCGCGGTGGTATAGGCGCCGAAGCCGCAGAATGCCGCCTGGCCGAACGAGGTGAGGCCGCCGACGCCGGTCAAGAGCACCAGTCCCATCGCAACCAGCGCGGACAGCCCGATATTGTCGAGCAGCACGATCCAGAACGGCGGCATGCCGGGCAACAGCGGGACGGCCGCCATCACGCCTGCGAAAATGAGGATGGGAAGGTGCGTCTTCATCACGCTAATCCTTTTCCTCCTCGACCTCGGGCGCGGCGAGCGAGCGCAGCAGAAGAACCGGGATCAGGAGCGTGAAGACGATGACCTCTTTGAAGTTGCTGGCGTAGAAGGAGGAGAAGGATTCCACGATCCCGACCAGGAGCGCGGCGATCGCGGTCAGGGGATAACTGACGAGACCGCCGATGATCGCGGCGATGAAACCCTTCAGGCCGATCAGGAAGCCGGTGTCGTAATAGAGCGTGGTGATCGGCACGATCAGGATGCCGGAGAGCGCGCCGATCAGCGACGCCAGCAGGAAGGCGATCTGCCCGGACAGCGAGGTGCGGATGCCGGCAAGCCGTGCGCCGAGCCGGTTGACGGCGGTGGCGCGGAGCGCCTTGCCATAGCGGGTGAAGCCGAAGAACAGCCAGAGCGCGACGATGAAGCCGGCGGTGATGGCGTAGACCGCGATGCTTTGCCCGGTGAAGCGCAGCGGCCCGGCGGTCAAGGACGTCGAGAGGATCGCCGGTCCCCGCTGGCCCTCGGCGCCGAAGAACAATAGCCCAAGCCCCTGCATCGCGAGATGGCAGCCGACGGAAGCGATCAGGAGCACCAGCACGGAGGTGTGCGCGATCGGCTGGAAGGCGATGCGGTAGAGGAACGAGCCGATCGCGGCGACGATGACGAGCGAGAGCGCGATGTTGATGCCGACGGGCGCGTGGTGGCCGGCGGCCCACAGCGACGCCGCCAACACGAGACAGGGCAGCACCACATTGACGGCAAAGGCGCGGGCGATACGGGCGGCATGCAGCGAGCGGCGGGCGGCGAACAGGTCAAGGCCGAACGCCGCGATGCCCATCGCCAGCGCCAGCTTCGCCGTGCCCGGCACCTGCCCGGACGACAGCGAGGCATAGGTCAGCGCGCCATAGGTGACGAATTCGCCCTGCGGAATCAGGATGACGCGGGTCACTGCGAACACCAGCACCAGCGCCAGCCCGAGCAGCGCGTAGATCGCGCCGTTGGTGATGCCGTCCTGGATCAGGAACAGCATGATCGTCGAGTTCAAGACCGCTCCGCTCCCCCTCTTTGATCAGGCCGCATGCGCCGTCGGCCCGACCGCGGCGGTTGATAAGTCGCCGCGTCATTTGATATAGTGGATAACAATTATCGAATATAATCTCAAGCCGAGCCGGCGGATACCCATGCCCGTTTCCAAGACCGCTATGGCCGATCCCGTCAGGCCGCGCAAGGAGCCGACCGCGGTTGCGGGCGAAAATGGCGCGCTGCAGCTCGGAGAGCTGGCGGAGCTGCTCGGCTATTCGCTCAAGCGCGCGCAGCTGAAGGTATTCGAGGATTTCCTGCGCTGCGTCGCGCCGCTGCAGCTCACGCCGGCGCAGTTTTCCGCGCTGCTCCTGATCGACAGGAATCCCGGGCGAAACCAGACCGAGATCGCGGCGACGCTCGGCATCCTCAGGCCGAACTTCGTGGCGATGCTGGACGGGCTGGAAAGCCGCGATCTTTGCAGCCGCGTGCGCTCGACCACCGATCGGCGCTCGCACACCCTGATGCTGACCGACAAGGGCAGGGCGGTGCTGGCGCGCGCCAAGAGGCTGGTCGCCGCCAAGCACGAGGCGCGGATCAACGAGCTGCTCGGTCCCGCCAACAAGGCCGCGCTGCTGGCGATGCTGTCGAAGATCGCGCTGGAGTTCTGATCGCTTGTCATCCCGGATTCGCGCCAACGCGCCCCCCGGAAATGACGTCAATCGGTCTATTGCTGGTCCACCAAAATCACCCTGACGTCGTTGACATTGGTCAGCGTCGGGCCGGTCTGCAGCAGGTCGCCGGTCTGGGCAAAAAAGCCGGTCGCGTCGTTGTTGTCGAGATAGGCGCTCGGGCTCAAGCCAAGCGATTTCATCTTCGCAAAGGTCGTCTGGTCGATCACGGCGCCGGCCGGATCGGAGGCCGAGCCGCCGCCGCCATCGGCGCCGTCGGTGTCGCCGGCAAGCGCGGAAATGCCTGATGTGTCCTTGAAGAGGTCGGCGAGCGCCAGCGCATATTCCTGGTTCGGTCCGCCGCGGCCATTGCCACGCACGGTGACGGTAAGCTCGCCGCCGGAGATGATTGCGACGCGGCGGCCGTCGCGGCGCGCTTCAAGCGCAAGTTTCGCGTGATCGGCCGCGACCTCGCGCGCCTCGCCCTCGAGGTCGGCGCCGAGGTCGATCACGTCGTATCCGGCCTCGCGCGCCAGCCTGATCGCGGTGTCGAGCGAGGCGCGCGGGCGCGCGATCAGCTCGAAATGCGCGCGGGCGAACGCAGCGTCGCCCGGCTTGCAGCTTTCGTTCTTGGAATCGTCGAGCGCGCGGCGGATCGCGTCGGCGGCCTCGAGGCGATATTTGGTGACGATGGCGCGCGCGTCGCCAAGCGTGGTAGGGTCCGGCACCGTAGGCCCCGAGGCGATGGCCGAGGGATCGTCGTGCGGCACGTCCGAGATCGCGAGCGTGACGATTTCGGCGGCGTGCTGGCCGGCACGCGCCAGCCGGCCGCCCTTGATCCGCGACAGATGCTTCCTGACGGTGTTGACCTCGCCGATCGGCGCACCAGAGCGCAACAGCGCGCGGGTCAGTTTCTGCTTCTCCTCGAATGACACGCCTTCGGCCGGCGCGATCCAGTTCGCCGAGCCGCCGCCCGACAGCAGCACGAGCAGGAGGTCGTCGGGGCCGGCGCCTGCCGCCATGCGCAGCGTCTCTTCGGCGCCGGCAAGTCCCGCCTGGTCCGGCATCGGATGGCCGGCCTCCACCACCTTGATCCGCCGCGTCGGCACGCCGTGGCCGTGGCGGGTGGTGGCGATGCCGACAAGGCGCGAAGGCTCCATCTCCAGCGCGTCGAGATAGTGGCGCTCGGCGGCGGCGGCGAGCGCAGCGGCGCCCTTGCCCGCGGCAAGGCAGATCACCCGGCCTTTCGGCACCGGCTTGAGATGCGCCGCTAGCACCACGTCAGGATGGGCGGCGGCAACCGCCGCATCATAGATCGCACGCAACAGGGGACGTCGGTCGGTCATCGCATTCATTCCATGGTCGCAGCGTAGCCTGCCGTCAATTGCCGAGCTCGCCGCTGATCACCTCGCCGAACAGCTGCCAGCGCTCGCCCTTGAACTGCATGAGCTGCAGCTGCTCGATCGGCTGGAAGTCGTCCGGGCCGGTCGTGATGGTGACGCCGGGAAGCAGGCCCTCCTGCGGAAACTGCTTCAGGCTCGAGGCCTGCTTCATGATGTTGGCGCGGGTGAGATCATCGCCGGAACGTCTTAGCACTTCCACCATGGTCGTCGCCATGTTGTATCCGGTCATGGCCGAGGCGTCGGCCGGATTGACCTCGGGCAGATATTTGGCGAGCAGCGCCCGGTAGTTCTTCACGCCGGCATCGTCGGTCCATTGCGGGTCACTGGCGTCCTTGGCGTAGGAAGTCGAGATCACGCCTTGCGAGTTCTCGAGCCCCGCCGGCCGCATCACGGTCGCGGTGGAGGCGCTGACGTTGCAGATGATGGTGAGCGGCTTCCAGCTCATCTCGCCGAGCTTCTTGATCGCCTGGGCGCCGAACTTCGGCGTGGTGAAGAAGATGATGACGTCGGGAGAGGCCGACTTCAGGCGCACCACGTGGGAATCGATGGTCGGCTCCGCGACCTCGTAGCTTTCCTCGGCGACGATGCGCTTGGGATCAGAGGCGAGACCGTCCTTCAGCCCTTTCAGATAATCCTTGCCCATGTCGTCGTTCTGGTAGAGCACCGCGATCTTGGCGGCGGGCTTCTCCTTCAGGAGATATTTGGCGTAGATGTGCGCCTCGCTCTGGTAGCTCGGCAGCCAGCCCATGGTCCACGGGAAATTCTTCGGGTCGTTCCACTTGGTGGCTCCGGTCGCGACGAAGAGCTGCGGCACCTTCTTGCCGTTCACATATTTCTGGATCGCGGTGTTGGACGCCGTGCCGAGCGTGCCGAACAGCAGCAGCACCTCGTCGCTCTCGATCAGCCTGCGCGCCTGCTCCACCGCCTTGGGCGGCGAATAGGCGTCGTCGTAGGAGATGAAGTTGACCTTGCGGCGCTTGATGCCGCCCTCGTCGTTGACCTTGCTGAACACCGCGCCCATCACCTTGCCGACGGTGCCGTAGGCCGAGGCCGGCCCGCTATAGGGAACGATGTTGCCGATCTTGATCTCGGTGTCGCCGGCGCCGGTGTCGTATTTCTTCTGGGCCAGCGCCGCGCCGCCGCCGGCGATGGTCAGCGCGAGTGCAAGCGAGATGGCTGTGAAAGGACGCTGCAGAAGGATCGGCATTTCCTGTTTCGCTCCCGGTTGCGCGCCGGCGGCTTTTTATGGGGTCCGGCGTCATTTTTGCCGGACCAACCGATAGCGCATGGACGGGCGAAGTGTAAGGGATTTGGGCGCCCTTTGCCGGATCGTGGAAAGAGAAAGGCCCCTGCGACGATGTCGCAGGGGCCTCTCTTGTCGATCCGCCGATAGGGCATGACGCGGAAAAGTGGATGCCGGTTTTCCGATAACGTCATGCCCAACCAAGAAGCTGGGGCGCGACGCCCTCAGCTGAGGCGACTAGCCGCCGACGTCGCCGGAGATGACGTCGCCGAACAGGTCCCAGCGCTCGCCCTTGAACCGCTGTAGCTGAAGCTGGCTGATCGGCGCGAAGTCGGTCGCCGAGGTGTTGATGGTGATGCCGGGCAGCAGCACCTCGGTGCGGAAGTCCTTCAGGTTGGCGGCCTGCTTCATGATGTTCTCATGGGTGAGATCGTCGCCGCACTGCTTGAGCACCTGGACCATCGTCTGCGCAACGCCGTAGCCGACGATCACCGAGTTGTCGAGCTTGTTGGCCTCCGGGAAATCCTTGGCGAGGAAATCCAGAAACTGCTTCATGCCGGCATCGTTGTCCCACTGCGGATCGGTGACGTCCTTCAGGTAGGCCGCGGAGATGATGCCTTGCGCATTGTCGAAGCCGGCCGGCTTGATCACGCTGCCGACGGAGGCCGACACGTTGTTGAGGATGTGGAGCGGCTTCCACTCGATCTCGGCGACCTTCTTGATCGCCTGCGCCGCGAATTTCGGCGTCGTGATGTCGACGAACACGTCGGCGCCGGTCGACTTCAGCTTGACGACGTGGTTGTCGACGGTGGGCTCGGTGGTCTCGTAGCTTTCCTCGACGACGATCATCGAGGCCGCCTTGGCTCCCAACCCGTCCTTGAGCCCCTTCAGATAGTCCTTGCCGTAATCGTCGTTCTGATAGAGCACGGCGATCTTGGCGTCGGGCTTTTCCTTCAGGATGTATTTGGCGTAGATCCGCGCCTCGCTCTGGTAGGAGGGCTGCCAGCCCATGGTCCAGGGAAACTCCTTCGGATCATTCCACTTGGTGGCGCCGGTGGCGACGAAGAGCTGCGGCACCTTCTTCGAGTTCATGTACTTCTGGATCGCCGAATTCGGCGGCGTGCCGAGCGAATTGAAGATGAACAGGACCTCGTCGCTCTCGACCAGCTTGCGCGCCTGCTCGACCGTCTTCGGCGGCGAATAGCCGTCGTCATAGGAGATGAAGTTGATCTTGCGGCCGTTGATGCCGCCGGCGTCGTTGATCTTCTTGAAATAGGCGGCTTCGGTCTTGCCGATCACGCCATAGGCCGAGGCAGGGCCGCTATAGGGCATGATGTTGCCGATCTTGATCTCGGTGTCGGACGCGCCCGTGTCGTATTTCTTCTGCGCCAGCGCGCCGCTTGAGCTCGCGGCTAACAAGGCTAGCGCCGTCGAGGCGACGGCGAGCCTGGTGGCGATCGTCTTCATCGCGTTTCTCCCTCACATGGATGATGTGTCCAGGCCTTCTTTAGCGAAGGCTCTTCTGGCTTGCCGCCATCGATACCATTTTACCCCTGGGCTCACAACAGAAAGCCCCTGCGAGGTGGTCGCAGGGGCTGCTTCTTTAGTCGTCAATCTTTCGTGTTAGCGGCCGCGGCGCGGCGGCTAGAGCGCGATGAGATCAGGTTGAATCGTCATCGCGCTTTAGGTTCTTGATTGAGCATGATCTTTTCGGAAAACCGCTACACACTTTTCCGGATCATGCTCTAGTTGCTGAGCTCGCCGGAGATGATGTCGCCGAACAGCTCCCACTTCTCGCCCTTGAAGCGCATCATCTGAAGCTGGTCGATCGGCGCGAAGTCGGTCGGCGAGGTGTTGATCTTGATGCCCGGCAGCAGCGTGTCGGGCGTGAAGTCCTTCAGGCTGGCGGCCTGCTTCATGATGTTCTCGCGCGTCAGGTTGTCGCCGCACTGCTTCAGCACCTGCACCAGCGTCTGCGCGACGCCGTAGCCATAGACGGTCGAGCCGTCGAGCCTGTTGCCGTCCGGATAGTAGTTCGCGAGGAATGCGAAGAATTTCTTCATGCCGGGATCGTTGTCCCACTGCGGGTCGGCGCCGTCCTTGGCGTAGTAGGCCGACAGGATGCCTTGCGAATTCTCGAAGCCGGCCGGCTTCATCACGCCGCCGACCGAGACCGATACACTGGAGACGATTTGCAGCGGATGCCAGTCGATCTCGGCGAGCTTCTTGATCGCCTGCGCTGCGAATTTCGGCGTGGTGACCGAGACGAAGACGTCGGCGCCGGAGGCCTTCAGCTTGACGATGTGGTTGTCGATCGTCGGCTCGCTGGTTTCGTAGCTTTCTTCCGCGATGATCATCGAGGATTTCGCGCCGAGCCCGTCCTTCAGGCCCTTCAAGTAGTCCTTGCCGAAATCATCGTTCTGATAGAGCACCGCGATCTTGCCGGCCGGCTTTTCCTTCATCAGGTACTTGGCATAGATGTGCGCCTCGCTCTGATAGGAAGGCTGCCAGCCCATGGTCCAGGGGAAGTCCTTCGGATCGTTCCACTTGGTGGCGCCGCTCGCCACGAACAGCTGCGGCACCTTCTTGGCATTGAGGTATTTCTGGATCGCGGTGTTGGAGGGCGTGCCGAGCGGGTTGAACACGACCAGCACCTCGTCGCTCTCGACCAGCTTGCGGGCCTGCTCGACCGCTTTCGGCGGCAAGTAGCCGTCGTCATAGGAGATGAAGGTGATCTTGCGGCCGTTGATGCCGCCCTCGGCGTTGATCTTCTTGAAATAGGCTTCCTCGGTCTTGCCGATCACGCCATAGGCCGATGCGGGGCCGCTGTAGGGCATGATGTTGCCGATCTTGATCTCGGTATCGGAGGCGCCGGTATCGTATTTCTTCTGGGCGAACGCGCTGCCGGAGGCAATAATCATGACCGCCGTCGCAAGCGCGGCGATACGGATTTCCTTGCGAAGCATAATTTCGGTTTCTCCTTAGCTTTTCTTGAAACGGCCGATCGCCTGCTGGCAGAGGATGGCCACCTGCCGGGCGCCGTGCGGCACCAGGAAGATCACGAGGAACAACAGCACGCCGAACACCGCGCCGGAAAGGCCCTTGGAGACGCTTTCGGCGATGTTGGGGACGAAGATGATGAAGGCGCTGCCGACGAAGGAGCCGGGCAGCCAGCCGACGCCGCCGACCACCATGCCGAGGAACAGCGAGATCGCCAGCGTAATGGTGTAGCTGTCGGGCGCGACGAACTGCACCGCGATGGCGCCCAGCCCGCCGGCGATGCCGGTGATGCCGGCGGAGACGCCGAACGCCAGCGTCTTGTAGAGCGCGATGTCGACGCCCATCGCGGAAGCCGCGATCTCGTTGTCGCGGATCGCCATGAAGGCGCGCCCGGTGCGCGAGCGCAGCAGGTTGACCGAGCCGACATAGATCGCGACCGTGACCGCAAGCGTGAAGTAATAGAGCCACATGTCCTGCGACATTTTCAGGTGGAGCCACAGCAGCATGCTCTGCAGGCTGTCGGGCGCGTCCGGCTTGGTCACCACCAGGCCCTGCACGCCGCCGGTCCACTTCTCGAAGAAGCCGAGTTTCAGGAGCTGCGGCATGGCGGTGGCGAGCGCGAAGGTGGCGAGCGCCAGATAGACGCCGGACAGCCGCAGCGCCGGCAGGCCGAACAGGAAGCCGGCGGCGAAGCAGACGACGCCGGCGATCGGCAGCGTCAGCGCGTAGTTGACGTTGTACTGCTCCATCAGGATCGCGGACGTATAGGCGCCGATCGCGTAGAAGGCGCTCTGGCCGAGCGAGAACTGCCCGCTGCCGCCGGTCAGGATGTTGAGCGCCAGCACCGCGACGCCGTAGATCAAAAGCATCGTCATCTGGAAGATGATGAAGTTCTTGACGAACAGCGGCACCACGATCAGCAGCGCCAGCACCACCAGCGAGGTGCCGGTGCCGAGCGTCATGGCGCGCTTGGGAACGGCCTCGACGGCGGGGGTTTCGGTTGTTGCGACGTCTTCGACAGCGGCGCTCATGATCAGACTCGCTTGACGATGGCGCGGCCGAACAGGCCGGCGGGTTTGACGACCAGCACGGTGACGATCAGCGCGAGCGCGATCGGCAGTTTCAGCTCATTGCCGACGCCCGGGATGTAGGTGCCGGCGAGATTCTCGAAGATGCCGACCAGGAAGCCGCCGACCACGGCGCCGAGCGGCGAGGTCAGCCCGCCGAGCACGGCGGCGGCAAAGCCGTAGATCAGGACGCCGCCCATCATGTTCGGCTCCAGGAACACCACCGGCGCGATCAGCATGCCGGCGATCGAGCCGATCGCAGCCGCCATGCCCCAGCCCAGCGCGATCATCCAGGAAGTGTTGATGCCGACCAGCCGCGCCGATTCCGGCAGCGACGCGGCCGCCCGCATCGCCAGCCCGATCCGGGTGAACTGGAAGAAGAAGTAGAGCCCGAGCAGCAGCAGCAGCGTGACGCCGATCATGCCGGCCTGGTGGGTCGAGATCAGCTGGCTGCCGAGGAAGGGCGAGGAGCCGAACGGGGTCGGGTATTGCTTGATGGTGAAGTCCCAGATCAGGCCGGCGACCGAGTTGATGATGGCAAACAGCGCGATGAAGCCCGCCACGTTGGTCAGGATCGGCGCCTTGGCGAGTGGCTTGAACAGCAGCCGCTCGATCAGGATGCCGCCGGCGAAGGAGAACGCCAGCGTGAGGACGAAGGCGCCCCAATAGGGCACGCCCCACTGCATGAGCTGCCAGGACACGAAGGTCGAGAACATCGCCATCTCGCCCTGCGCGAAGTTGAGATGGTCGATCGCCTGGTAGATCATGACCACCGCGAGCGCCATGCAGGCATAGATCGCGCCGGTGGCGATCCCGGCCAGGATCTGGTTGGTGAATAGCTCCATGGCCGTGCTCCCTAATAGCCCAGATAGGATCTACGGACGTCTTCGTTGTTGGCGATCTCGTTGGCCTTGCCCGACATCACGATGCGGCCGGTCTCGATCACATAGGCCTGGTCGGCGAGCTCGAGCGCAAGCTGGGCGTTCTGCTCGACCACCAGGATCGTCACCTTGTCCTCGCGGTTGATCTTGCCGAGGATCTTGAACAGGTCGCGCACGATCAGCGGCGCCAGCCCGAACGAGGGCTCGTCGAGCAGCATCAGGCGCGGCCGCAGCATCAGCGCGCGCGCCACTGCCAGCATCTGCTGCTCGCCGCCCGACAGCGTGCCGGCCTGCTGGGTATGGCGCTGCTTCAGCACCGGGAAATGCGCATACATCCGTTCGATGTCGGCGACGATGCCCGGCTTGTCCCGGCGCGAGATGGCGCCGAGCTGCAGGTTCTCTTCCACCGTCAAATTGGTGAAGGTGCCGCGGCCCTGCGGCACATGCGCAATCCCGAGCCGGACGATGTTCTCGGTGGCGCGGCCCGACAGGGCTGCGCCCTCGAACTCGATCGCGCCGCTGGTGCGCACCATGTTGCAGATCGCGCGCAGGGTCGTGGTCTTGCCGGCGCCGTTGGCCCCGAGCAGCGTGGTGAGCGAACCCTCGTTGAGCGAGAAGTTGAGCCCGTGCAGCGCCTGCACCTGGCCGTAGAAGGCGCGCAGATCCCTGACGTTGAGCATCGCCGTCATTGGTCCTTGCTCCCGAGATAGGCGCGGATCACGTCGGGGTCGGCCTGCACCTGGCTCGGGGTGCCTTCGGCGAGCTTGCGGCCGAAATTCAGCGCGACGACGTGGTCGGCGATCGACATCACGAGTCCCATGTGATGCTCGACCAGCAGCACGGTCATCTTGCGCTCGCTGCGGATGCGGCGGATCAGGTCGCCGAGCACATGGACCTCTTCATGGTTGAGGCCGCCGGCGGGCTCGTCGAGCAGCAGGATCTTCGGCTCGGTGGCGAGCGCGCGCGCGAGCTCGACGCGCTTCTGCGTGCCGAAGGGCAGGCCGGCCACCGTGGTGTGGGCGACGTCCTCGAGATCGAGATAGGCGAGGATCTCGTGCACCTTCTTGTTCATCGCGGCCTCGCCGCGGCGGACCCAGCCGAGCTTGAGCGCGTCGGAGATGACGCCGCTTGTGGTGCGGGCGTGGGTGCCGACGCGGACATTGTCGAGCACCGAGAGGTTGGGAAACAGCGCGACGTTCTGGAAGGTGCGGCCGATGCCGATCTCGGCGATCCGGTGCGGCGGTCGCGACAGGATGCTCGCGCCCTCCATCAGGATGTCGCCGGAACTCGGCTGGTAAAGCCGGGACAGGCAGTTGAACAGCGTGGTCTTGCCGGCGCCGTTCGGCCCGATCAGGCCGAGGATATGCCCTCGGCGCATGTCGAACGACACGCCGTTCAACGCCACGATGCCGCCGAACACGACGCTGACGTCGCGAACCGCGAGCAGGGCATCCTGTCCCTGCACGAGCTCCGTCTGTGTCATTTTGCGGAGCCTGAACCGCCGCGCGGAAGTCCGCGCAGGTCCCGGCGCGGGCTACCTGATCCCCTCGACCTCACGTGCAACTTTCCCTCCTGGTTTTTTCTTGGTTTCTTCAGGTTTTTTCTTGGTTTCTTGTTTGATTGTGTGCGGCACTGCCCCACCCAGTGCCGCCTCGATGTTCCTTACCATCGCCACGAGACGAGGTCCAATGTCGCCGATCAGGCGTTCTTCCGTGAAACGGAATGCGGGCGCACCGCAATTGAAGGCGTAAGGGCCGGTCCCGTCATTCAATTTCAGCGCGACGCCGACCGCATGGACATCGTTCTGCCATTCGCCGGCCGAGATCGCGAAGCCGTGCTTGGCGATGACTTCGCCGGAACGTTCGATGCCGTCACGCAATTTCGGCCAGCGGCTGCCGTAATGCTCGCGCAGCTCGCGCAGCAGCGTGGCGCGTTCCTCGTCCGGCAACGCCCAGATATAGGCGCGGCCCATCGCCGTGGTCGCGATCGGGATCCGCGAGCCGACGTCGAGCTGGACCCCGAGCGTGAGCCCGTTACGGCTCTGGCCGAAATAGATCATGCTGTGGCGGTCGCGCCCGCCGACCGCCACCGCGCCGCCGGTCTCGCGCATGACCTCTTCGCGATAGGGTTCGGACAGATGCCGCACGCCGAGATTGGCGAGTGCGGCATAGCCGAGCGCCATGGCGGCGGGTGCGAGCTGATACTTCTCGAACCGCGGAACCTGGGCAAGATAGCCGAGCCTGGTCAAGGTGTAGGTCAGCCGCGACACCGTCGGCTTGGGCAGTTTCGTGCGGGCGGCAATCTCCTGATTGCCAAGCAGCCCGTCATGGGGCTGAAATGCGCGCAACACGTCGAGGCCGCGGGAAAGCGCGACGACGAAGTTGCGATCGGTCGCTGCTTTCTTGCTCGGACGTTTCATGCCTGCCACTACGCGGGACATCGTTGACAAGGGACGTGCTTCAAAATAACCCTCCCTGTCAAGATGTGGAATTAAATTCCGCAGTGCGAAATCGGTAAAACGCAGGGAGATCAGGCGTGAGTGAAGTGGTCAAGCTCGAGCGTCATGACGTCATCGGCATCGTCACCGTGGACAGTCCGCCGGTCAATGCCCTGAGTGCCGCGGTTCGCGGCGGCATCCTTGAATGCGTGAAAAAGGCGATCGCCGATCCCGAGATCAAGGCGATCGTTCTCACCTGCGCCGGCCGCACCTTCATCGCCGGCGCCGACATCACCGAGTTCGGCAAGCCGCCGAAGCCGCCGGGACTTCACGAAGTGCTTACCGAAATGGAAAATTCGCCGAAGCCGATCGTGGCCGCGATTCACGGCACTGCGCTCGGCGGCGGGCTCGAGACCGCGCTGGCCTGTCATTTCCGCGTCGCCACCAAGGACGCGCGGCTCGGCCTGCCCGAGGTGAAGCTCGGGCTCCTGCCCGGCGCCGGCGGCACCCAGCGCCTGCCGCGCGCGGTCGGCCCCGAGCTTGCCGTGAAGATGATTGTCAGCGGCGACCCGATCGGCGCGCAAGAAGCGCTCAAGAACGGCCTGATCGAGGAGATCGTGGAGGGTCCGGCCTCCGGCGGCGAGGCGTTTGCCCGCAGGGTGCTGGCCGAGAAGCGACCCTTGCGCAAGCTGCGCGACGATGACGCGAAGCTCGCTGCGGCGAAAGCCGACCGCTCGATCTTCACCAATGCCGTTGCGGCACTGACCAAGAAGGCCCGCGGGCTCGAGGCGCCGTTCGCCGCCGCCGACGCGGTCGGTGCAGCGATCGACCTGCCGTTCGACGAGGGCCTGAAGAAGGAGCGCGAAGGCTTCCTCAAGCTCGTCGCCAGCGACCAGTCCAAGGCGCAGCGCTACGCCTTCTTCGCCGAGCGCGAGGCGGCCAAGATCGCAGGCGTGCCCGAGGGAACCAAGCCGCGCAAGGTCGAGCGTGTCGCCATCATCGGTGCGGGCACCATGGGCGGCGGCATTGCGATGTCCTTTGCCAATGCCGGCATCCCCGTCACGCTGATCGAGACCGGCGAGGAGCAGCTCAAGCGCGGCATGGGCGTGATGCAGAAGAACTACGAGGCGACCGCGGCGCGCGGCGGCATTCCGGCCGACGCGCCGGCCAAGCGCATGGCGCTGATCAACGGCGTGGTCGGCCTCGAGCATGTCAAGGACGCTGACCTTGTGATCGAAGCCGTGTTCGAAACCATGGCGGTGAAGAAGGAAGTGTTCGGCAAGCTCGACAAGTTTGCCAAGCCGGGCGCCGTGCTTGCCTCCAACACCTCGTATCTCAACATCGACGACATCGCGAAGGAGACCTCGCGTCCGCAGGACGTGCTCGGCATGCATTTCTTCTCGCCGGCCAACGTCATGAAGCTGTGCGAGATCGTGCGGGCGGCGAAGACCGCGCCGGACGCATTGACCACGGCGGTCGCGATCGCGCGCAAGATCGCCAAGGTGCCGGCCGTGGTCGGCGTCTGCGACGGTTTCGTCGGCAACCGGATGCTGGCGCAGCGCGGCAAGCAGGCCGAGAAGCTGCTGTTCGAGGGTGCGCTGCCACAGCAGGTCGACGCCGTCGTGACCAAGTTCGGCATGCCGATGGGTCCGTTCGCGATGGGCGACCTCGCCGGCCTCGATATCGGCTGGCGCTCGCGGAAAGACCGCGGCATCAAGTCGGAGATCGCGGATGCGTTGTGCGAGGCCGGCCGCTTCGGCCAGAAGACCGGCAAGGGCTACTACAAATACGAGGCCGGCTCGCGGGCGCCGCTGCCCGATCCGGACGTCGAGAAGCTGATCGACGAGACGCTGGCGCGGCTCGGGCGCAAGAAGCGCGTCGTCTCCGACGACGAGATCCTCGAGCGCATGATGTATCCGATGATCAACGAGGGCGCGAAGATCCTGGAAGAGGGGATCGCGGCGCGTCCGAGCGACATCGACGTGATCTGGCTCTATGGCTATGGCTGGCCGATCTATCGCGGCGGCCCGATGTTCTGGGCCGATACGGTCGGCCTGAAGCAGATCGCCGACCGCCTGTCGTACTACGCCAAGGAGACCAACGATCCCTCGCTCGAGCCGGCGCCGCTGCTCAAGCGCCTCGCGGCCGAGGGCAAGACCTTCGCCTCGCTGGCCTCGGGCTCGAAAGCGGTGTGATGGGGTGCCGTTTTCGCCGCGCGCCGCAGCCTGCTCCCCTCCCCCTTGCGGGGAGGGGTTGGGGGTGGGGGTGCCGCAAACTCGGTGCGCCCGGTTTACCCCCCTCCCTGACCCTCCCCCGCAGGGGGGGGAGGGAACGGCGAGAGTTCGTTCGCCTCACGCGGCAATAGAGCCAGGCGCCCATGACCCATCCCGGCGAGCAGTTCTACCCTGACGGCGTGCATTGGGATGATGACATCGCACGCGGCACGGTGCCGGACCTGCTGTCACAGGCGGCGCGCGACCATGGCGCGCGCACCGCGATCGAGTTCCGCGACCGCCCGATCTCCTTTGTCGAGCTCGAAGCCATGGTGGAGGTTGCCGCCAGCGCCTTCCTGCGCGCAGGCTACGGCAGCAACGCGTCGATCGGGCTGTTCCTCGGCAACTCGCCCGACCATCCCATCAATTTCTTCGGCGCGCTGAAGGCGGGCGGGCGCGTGGTGCATCTGTCGCCGCTCGACGGCGAGATCGCGCTGTCGCACAAGCTGTCGGATTCTGGCGCGCGCGTGCTCGTCACCTCGAACCTGGCCGCGCTGCTGCCGACCGCGCTGAAATTTCTCGACAAGGGCCTGATCGATCGCCTGATCGTCTGTGAGGACGACCACTGGGGCAAGGTCGGCACGCCGCAGGCGCCGGTCCCGGACAATCCCGCTATTGTCACCCATCGGGCGTTCGTCGATGGCGCGACGAGACCTGCGCGGTGGCCGACGCTCTCGGCCGACGACGTCGCGCTGCTGCAATATACCGGCGGCACCACCGGCCTGCCGAAGGGCGCGATGCTGACCCATGGCAATCTCACCTCGGCGGTGTCGATCTACGAGGTCTGGGGCAGGCCGACGCGCGCGCGGCGCACCAGTGTCGACCGCGTGATCTGCGTGCTGCCGCTGTTCCACATCTACGCGCTGACCGTGGTGCTGCTGCAGGGCATCCGGCTCGGCAACCTGATCTCGCTGCACCAGCGTTTCGACGTCGAGGCCGTGATGCGCGACATCGAGGTCAAGCGCGCCACCGCCTTTCCCGGCGTGCCGACGATGTGGATCGCGATCGCGGCCTTGCCGGATCTCGACAAGCGCGATTTGTCCTCGCTCATCAGCTGTGGCTCCGGCGGCGCGCCGCTGCCGGTCGAGGTCGCCAACATCCTCGAGCGCAGGGTCAAGATGAAGCTGCGCTCGGGCTGGGGCATGACCGAGACCTGCTCGCCCGGCACCGCACATCCGCCCGAAGGGCCGGACCGGCCGGGCTCGATCGGGTTGATGCTGCCCGGCATCGAGATCGATGTCGTCTCGCTCGAGGATTCGAAGAAGGTGCTTGCCGTCGGCGAGGTCGGTGAAATCCGCATCCGCGGTCCCAACGTCACCAGGGGCTACTGGAACAAGGAAAAGGAAACCGCGGACGCCTTTGTCGGCGACCGCTTCCTTACCGGCGACATCGGCTACATGGACGCCGACGGCTTCTTCTATCTGGTCGACCGCAAGAAGGACATGATCATCTCCGGCGGCTTCAACGTCTATCCGCAGATGATCGAGCAGGCGATCTACACCCATCCCGCCGTGCACGAGGTGATCGTGATCGGCATCCCCGACCAGTATCGCGGCGAGGCGGCGAAGGCCTTTATCAAGCTGCGCGCGGGCGCCGCGCCGTTCCCGATCGAGGAGCTGCGCGCCTTCCTCACCGGCAAGCTCGGCAAGCATGAATTGCCGGCGGCGGTCGAATTCGTCAACGAGCTGCCGCGCACCTCGGTCGGCAAGTTGTCGCGCCACGAGCTGCGTCAACAGCAGCCGGACGCCCGACCGAGGCCACAGGCCGTGGCAGGAAAATCATAGCTGGGAATTCATTCGCTCACAGGAGGATCCGATGGATCTCGCTTTTACCAAGGAAGAACAGGCGTTCCGGGAAGAGGTGCGGGCCTTTTTCCGCGACAACGTGCCGCCGGCGACGCGGCAGAAGCTGCAGGAGGGCCGGCATCTCTCCAAGGACGAGATGGTCACCTGGTGGCGCATCCTCAACAAGAAGGGCTGGGGCGTCTCGCACTGGCCGAAGGAATATGGCGGCACCGGCTGGAGCTCGGTGCAGCACTACATCTTCAACGAGGAGCTGCAAATGCACCCGGCGCCGGCGCCGCTCGCCTTCGGCGTCAGCATGGTCGGCCCGGTCATCTACACCTTCGGCAACGAGACCCAGAAGAAGCACTATTTGCCGCGCATCGCCAGCGTCGACGACTGGTGGTGCCAGGGCTTTTCCGAGCCGGGCTCGGGGTCGGACCTCGCGTCGCTGAAGACCAAGGCCGAGCGCAAGGGCGACAAATACATCGTCAACGGCCAGAAGACCTGGACCACGCTCGCCCAGCACGCCGACATGATCTTCTGCCTGTGCCGCACCGATCCCGGCGCGAAGAAGCAGATGGGCATCTCGTTCATCGTGTTCAGCATGAAGTCGAAGGGCGTCACGGTGCGCCCGATCCAGACCATCGACGGCGGCGTCGAGGTCAATGAAGTGTTCTTCGACGACGTCGAGGTGCCGGTCGAGAATTTGATCGGCGAGGAGAACAAGGGCTGGGATTACGCCAAATTCCTGCTCGGCAACGAGCGCACCGGCATTGCGCGGGTCGGCGTCTCCAAGGAGCGCATCCGCCGCATCAAGGAGCTCGCCTCGAAGGTCGAGTCCGGCGGCCGGCCCGTGATCGAGGACCCCGCCTTCCGCGAGAAGCTGGCGGCCTGCGAGATCGAGCTGAAGGCGCTGGAACTGACGCAGCTTCGCGTCGTCGCCGACGAGGGCAAGCACGGCAAGGGCAAGCCCAATCCGGCTTCCTCGGTGCTCAAGCTCAAGGGCTCGGAAATCCAGCAGACCACCACCGAGCTTCTGATGGAGGTGATCGGCCCGTTCGCCGCGCCCTATGACGAGCATGGCGACGACGGCTCCAACGAGGCGATGGACTGGACCGCGCAGATCGCGCCGAGCTACTTCAACAACCGCAAGGTCTCGATCTACGGCGGATCGAACGAGATCCAGCGCAACATCATCACCAAGGCGGTGCTGGGGCTGTAGGTCACGGCAAACGCGGGCGTCGCCCCCCGCTTCGGGCGGGGGACCCGGTACGCCGCAGCGGTCCTGGGAACAATGATCGCCTGTGGGTACTGGATCCCCGCTTTCGCGGGGATGACGGCAAGGAACAGGGGAAAGCCGCGGCGAGTAGGGCCCGCGCTGATTTTGGAGAGAGCAGTAACATGGATTTCGATTTGTCCGAGGAGCAGCGCCTTCTCAAAGATAGCGTCGACGGGCTGTTGACCGATTCTTACGATTTCGAGCAGCGCAAGAAGTACATGAAGGAGAAGGGCGGCTGGAGCAAAGCCGTCTGGGGCAAGCTCGCCGAGCAGGGCCTGCTCGGTCTTCCCTTTGCGGAAGCCGATGGCGGCTTCGGCGCCGGCGCGGTCGAGACCGCGATCGTGATGGAGGCGCTGGGCAAGGCGCTGGTGCTGGAGCCTTATCTGGCGACGGTCGTGATCGGCGGCGGCTTCCTGCGCCACGGCGGCTCGGCGGCGCAGAAGGAAGCGTACATCCCCGCCATCATCGACGGCAGCAAGACCTTTGCCTTCGCGCAGCTCGAGAAGAACTCGCGCTACGACCTGCACGACGTCTCGACCTCGGCCAAGAAAAAGGGCGACGGCTGGGTCATCGACGGCGACAAGTTCGTCGTCATCAACGGCGAGAACGCCGACACGCTGATCGTCACCGCGCGCACTGCCGGCGGCCAGCGCGACAGGACCGGCATCGGCGTTTTCCTGGTGCCGGCGAACGCCAAGGGTGTCGCGAAGAAGACCTATCCAACCCAGGATGGCCTGCACGCGGCCGACATCTCGCTCACCGGCGTCGAGGTCGGCGCCGACGCGGTGATCGGCGATCCCCAGAACGGCCTGCCGCTGATCGAGCGCGTGGTGGACGAGGCGCGGGTTGCGCTGTGCTCGGAGGCGGTCGGCGCGATGGATGAATCGCTCAAGACCACCGTCGAGTACCTGAAGACCCGCAAGCAGTTTGGCGTTGCGATCGGCACCTTCCAGAGCCTGCAGCATCGCGCCGCCGACATGTTCGTGGCGCTGGAGCAGGCGCGCTCGATGTCGATGTTTGCGACCATGGCCGCCGACTTCGACGACGCCAAGGAGCGGGCCAGGGCCGTCGCCGCGGCCAAGGTGCAGATCGGCAAGTCGGCCAAATATGTCGGCCAGCAGGCGATCCAGCTCCATGGCGGCATCGGCATGACCATGGAGGCCAAGATCGGCCACTACTTCAAGCGGCTGACCATGATCGAGAACACTTTTGGTGATACGGATTACCACTTGCGCCGCGTCAGCGAGGCCGGCGGCCTGGTGTAGTTCATATTCGTCATTGCCGGGCTTGACCCGGCAATCCATCAGTTTTGAAAAAGATGGATGCGCGGGTCGAGCCCGCGCATGACGATTCTTTGCAAGGAGGCCAAGCATGCAAGGCACCCCATTCGATCTCACAGGCCAGGTCGCCGTGATCACCGGATCGAGCCGCGGCATCGGCCGTGCCTCGGCCGAGTTGCTGGCAAAACTGGGCGCCAGGGTGGTGATCTCCTCGCGCAAGGCGGACGCCTGCCAGGAGGTCGCCGATGGCATAACGAAGGCCGGCGGCGACGCCCACGTCATCCCCTGCAACATCTCGCGCCGCGACGAGGTCGAGGCGCTGATCGCGGGCGCCACGAAGCATTACGGCAAGATCGATATTCTGGTCTGCAATGCGGCCGTAAATCCCTATTACGGTCCGCTGCTCGACATCACCGACGAGGCCTTTGACAAGATCATGGGCTCCAACGTGAAGAGCAATGTCTGGCTTTGCGCGGGCGCGATCCCGCAGATGGCCGCGCGCGGCAAGGGCTCCGTCGTCATCATCTCCTCGATCGGCGGGCTTCGCGGGTCGACGGTGATCGGCGCCTACGGGATTTCGAAGGCGGCGGATTTCGCGCTGTGCCGCAGCCTTGCCGGCGAGTGGGGGCCGAAGGGCGTGCGGGTCAACTGTGTGGCGCCGGGCCTGGTGAAGACCGATTTTGCGCGCGCGCTGTGGGAGGACGAGGAGCGGCTGAAGCGCCGCTGCGCCACCACGCCGCTGCGCCGCATCGGCGAGCCGCACGAGATCGCGGGCGCGGTCGCCTATCTCGCCTCCGACGCCTCGACCTTCATGACCGGCCAGACCATCGTCATCGACGGCGGTGTGACGACGGCGGCGGTGTAGCTCTCTCCACTCCCTCTCCCCGCACTTGCGGGAGAGGGTTGGGGTGAGGGGTGTCTCATCGCAAGCTCGGTGCGAGGTGCTTGAGCTGTACCCCCTCACCCGGATCGCATCTTGCAATGCGATCCGACCTCTCCCCGCAGGCGGGGAGAGGTGAACAGCCATAACCGCATGCCTTGACCTCATCCCTGCAATCCGCTGTCCTTGACCCCAACACAAGACCGTTCGGAAAACGCCGAGAAGCAACCCATGTCCTTCGTTCTCGCCATCGACCAGGGCACCACCTCCTCGCGCGCCATCATCTTCCGCAGCGACATCTCGATCGCGGCGGTGGCGCAGGCCGAATTCCCGCAGCATTTCCCGGCTTCCGGCTGGGTCGAGCACGAGCCGGAGGACATCTGGACCTCGACGATCGCGACCTGCCGCGAGGCGCTGAAGAAGGCCGGCCTCTCGGCCAGGGACGTCGCCGCGATCGGCATCACCAACCAGCGCGAGACCACGGTGGTGTGGGACCGCGCCACCGGGCAGGCGGTGCACCGCGCCATCGTCTGGCAGGACCGCCGCACCGCCGACATCTGCGCCAAGCTGAAGGCCGGCGGCCATGAGCCCGCGATCACGCAGAAGACCGGGCTGATCATCGATCCCTATTTCTCGGGCACCAAGGTGGCGTGGATTCTCGACCACGTGCCGGGCGCGCGCAAGCGCGCGGAAGCCGGCGAGCTCTTGTTCGGCACGGTCGATTGCTACCTGTTGTGGCGGCTCACCGCCGGCCGCGTCCACGCCACCGATGCGACGAATGCCTCGCGCACGCTTCTGTTCAACATCCATAGCGGCGACTGGGACGACGATCTCCTGAAGCTGTTGCGCGTGCCGCGCTCGATGCTCCCTGAGGTGAAGGATTCCTCCGCGAAATTCGGCGAGACCACGCCGGATCTGTTCGGCGGCGCGATCGCCGTATCGGGCATCGCCGGCGACCAGCAGGCCGCGACCATCGGCCAGGCCTGCTTCTCGCCGGGCATGATCAAGTCGACCTACGGCACCGGCTGCTTTGCGCTGCTCAACACCGGCTCGACGCCGGTCGTCTCGAACAACAAGCTGCTCACCACGATTGCCTATCAGCTTGCGGGCAAGCGCACCTATGCGCTCGAAGGCTCGATCTTCGTCGCGGGCTCGGCGGTGCAGTGGCTGCGCGACGGCCTGGGGATCATCAGGCAGGCGGCCGAGACCGGGCCGCTCGCCGACAAGTCGGACTCGATGCAGTCGGTCTATCTGGTGCCGGCCTTCGTCGGCCTGGGCGCGCCCTACTGGAATCCGCGGGTGCGCGGCGCGCTGTTCGGGCTCACCCGCAACACGGGACCTGCGGAGCTTGCCCATGCGGCGCTGGAAAGCGTCTGCTACCAGACGTCGGATCTCTGGGAGGCGATGCGCGCCGACTGGCCGGAGGCGAAGGCCGCCAACATCGTGCTGCGCGTCGACGGCGGCATGACGGCGTCCGACTGGACCATGCAACGGCTCGCCGATCTCCTCAACGCGCCGGTCGATCGCCCGATGATCCAGGAGACCACGGCGCTGGGCGCGGCCTATCTCGCCGGGCTTGCCGCTGATGTCTATCCGGAGCCGCAGAAATTCGCCGACAACTGGCGGCTCGAGCACCGCTTCAAGCCGGCGATGAGCGCCGCCACGCGCGAACGCAAGCTGAAAGGTTGGGCGCGTGCCGTGAAGGGCGTGCTCGCCAGCGACGAGGGGGAAGGCTAAAGGGTAGCCGCCCTCGTCCCCATTGCTGCTCGCTCACTGCGGCTTGCGAACCTGCCGCCTCGTCAGCTCGATCGCGCGGCTGTAGTCGTTCAGCGCAGCGTCCCTGTCGTGCTTCTCGGCATGGGCAAGGCTGCGGGAGCGATAGGCATCGGCGTTTTCGGGCTCGATCTCAATCTCCTTGGTGAAGTCGTCGATCGCGCGGTCATAATGCTGCTTGGCCAGGTTGGCCCTGCCGCGGGCTTCGTAGGCGCGGGCGTTCCTCGGCTCGTTCTCGATCCAGACGTTGAAGTGCGCGATGGCACGATCGAAATCGTTCTTGAATGCGAAGATGTGGCCGCGGATGCGATGAGCATCGACCGATCCGGGATTGATCTCGAGGGCGGTGCTGGTGTCGGCAAGCCCGCGCTCGACGTCGACATTGCGCAAATACGTCTCGGCGCGGAGGGCATAGGCATAGGCAGAATCCGGATCGATCTCGATCCAGCGGCTGAAGTCGGCGATGGCATGGCGGAAGTCGTTCTTCAGCACGAACGCCATGCCGCGAATCCGGTAGCCGTCGAAGCCGCCTCTGGGCTCGATCTGGGTCGCCCGGCTGTAATCGGCGAAGGCGCGGCCCGGCTCATGCATCGCCTGATAGACATCTCCGCGCGCGATGAAGCCCAAGGCATAGTTCGGGTCGATCTCGACCGCCCTGGTCGTATCGGCGAGCGCGCCGCCAAGGTCGTTCTTGTGCGCGCGGGTGGTGCCCCGGTTGCTGTAGGCCGTTGCGAGGTTCGGATCGATGTCGATCGCCTTTGTTTCGTCGGCGATGGCCTGATCGTCCTCCTCCTTGATGCCATGGGCGGCGCCGCGCGTCGCATAGGCCCCGGCGAGGTTCGGATTGATCCTGATCGCCTCGTTCTCGTCGGCGATGGCGGCATTGAAATCGCGCTGCCGCCAATGCGCGGCTCCGCGGGTCGAATAGACGATGGCAAGGTCGCGCTCGCCGAGGCGACCCGACTCGATCAGGCGGGTGCAGGCGGGAATGGCAAGGTGATCGGCGTCGCTCGCGCTGCATTGTCGCCAGTCCTGCCCGCTTTGCGCCCGGGCCGGATGCGGCGCCGACGCCAGCACCAGCGCAACCAGCGCTGCCCTCATGATCCCGGCGTTACGGACCTGCACTCGACTTCACCCGCGAAATGGCCTCGTGGATCAATCTAAAGGTGTGCGCATGCGTCTTACAAGGCCTTTGGCGCGGCAGCGGAGGCATGTAAGGTCGGCTCGGCACCCCACGATCATCGGGGCTAGAGCATGATCCGGAAAAGTGTGCAGCGGTTTTCCGAAAAGATCATGCTCAAACAAAAACCTAGAGCGGGATAGCGATCCTGAAGCTATCCCGCTCTAAGAAGACAAGAAACAGGGAGAAAACAAGATGAAAAAGACTGTCGCCCTCAAGACCCTGATCGGCGCCGCGGTGCTGGCCGCGCTGGCCGCTTCGCAGGCCACCGCGCGCGAGAAGGAAAATCCGCTCGCCGCCGCGCGCCAGTCGACAACCAGCGTCGCCGGGCTCAACGCGCCGGCGCAGATCCTCATCGACGTCTGGGGCATCCCACACATCTATGCCGGCAACGAGCACGACCTGTTCTTCCTGCAAGGCTTCAACGCCGCGCGCGACCGGCTCTGGCAGATCGACCTCTGGCGCAAGCGCGGCCTTGGCCTGCTGGCGAAGGATTTCGGCGCCGCCTATGTCGAGCAGGACAAGGCGCTGCGGCTGTTTCTCTACCGCGGCGACATGAAGGCGGAGTGGGCGGCCTACGGACCGAAGGCGAAGACCTACGCGGAAGCCTTCGTCGCCGGGGTCAACGCCTATGTCGCCGACGTGCAGGCGGGCTCGCGCCCGCTGCCGATCGAGTTTCGGATCGCCGGCACCACGCCGGACCTCTGGTCGGCCGAGGACGTGGTGCGGATTCGCAGCCATGGGCTGACGCGCAATGTCGCCTCCGAGGTGAAGCGCGCGCTGGTCGCCTGCGCCGCGGGGTTGGAAGCGGACCGGCTGCGCGTCAAGCTCGAGCCGCCGTGGACCACGAAGGTCCCCGAAGGGCTCGATCCCTGCAGCATCCCGAAGCAGGTGCTGGCGCCTTATGATCTGGCCACACGTCCGGTGGCCTTTGCGAAAAGCGCGGCCGAGCGCAGGGCGGCGCTGGAGTATGATCCGGATAAATTCCTCGCCGAGGCCGATGCGCAGCGCGACACCATCGGCTCCAACAACTGGGTGGTGGCGCCGTCACGCACCGCGACCGGGCGGCCGCTGCTCGCCAATGATCCGCATCGCGAGCATTCGGTGCCGTCGCTGCGCTACATCGTCGGCCTCAACGCTCCGGGCATTTCCGTGATCGGCGCCGGCGAGCCGGCGCTGCCCGGCATCTCGATCGGCCACAACGACACCATCGCCTTCGGCCTCACGATCTTCAACGTCGACCAGGAAGACCTCTACGTCTACGAGCTCAATCCCGCCGATCCGAACCAGTACCGTTACCGCGATGGCTGGGAATCCATGCGCATCGTGCATGAGACGGAGAAGGTGAAGGGCGAGGCCGACCGCGATCTCGAGCTGAAGTTCACCCGCCACGGGCCCGTCGTCTATGTCGACGAGGCGGGCAAGCGGGCGTTCGCGGTGCGCTCGGTGTGGTTCGAGCCGGGCACCTCGGCCTATTTCGGCTCCTCCGACTACATGACGGCGAAGGACTGGAACGGATTCCTCGGCGCCATGCAGCGCTGGGGCGCGCCGTCCGAGAACCAGGTCTATGCCGACACCAGCGGCAATATCGGCTGGGTCGCCGCCGGCAAGACTCCGCGCCGCACAGGCTATGACGGGTTGATGCCGGTGCCGGGCGACGGCCGTTACGAGTGGAACGGCTTTCTCACCCTCGACGAGCTGCCGAAGGTCTATCGCCCGCGCGAGGGCTTTTTCGCCACTGCCAACCAGATGAATCTGCCGGAGGGTTATCCCGTCGCCGAGCGCAAGGTCGGCTTCGAATGGTCGGACGCCGCGCGCTGGCAGCGCATCGTCGAGGTGCTGAAGGCCAACGACAAGTTCTCGCTGGCGGACGCGATGGATTTGCAGAACGACGACACCGGCATGCTGGCGAAGCGGCTGGTCGCGCTGTTGAAGCCGCTGTCGTCAGACGATGCCAATGTGAAGAAGGGACTGGCACTGCTCACGGCCTGGGATGCGCGTGATGCGGCGGACAGCGCCGCGGCCGCGGTCTACGAAGTCTGGATCGCCAATCATCTCGGGTTCGCGCTGGCCAAAGCCGCCGCGCCCAAGGCCGCCGACATCATCGCGCCGGACCCCGCCTCGATCTCCGCCGTCGTCGCCTATCTCGAAAAGCCCGACGCGGGACTTGGCGAGGAGCCGCTGGCCGCGCGCGACCGCATCCTGCGCGACAGCCTGGGCGAAGCGGTCGCGGACGTGACGGAAAAGTTGGGGGCGGATTCAGGCGCCTGGCGCTGGGGCCGGCTGCATGTTGCAAAGTTCGACCATGCGCTGATGCCGCTCGCCGACAAGGCGACCGCGGCGCAGATGTCCGTTGGGCCGCTCGCGTTCGGCGGTGCCGCCAACGTGCCGCGGGCGGCGACCTACCGGCGATCAGACTACCAGCTCATCGCGGGCGCCTCATTCCGCATGGTGCTCGACGTCGGCGCCTGGGACAACAGCCGCACCATCAACACGCCGGGCCAGTCCGGCGATCCCTTCAGCGGACATTATCGCGACCTCGCTCCGCTCTGGGCGACAGGCCAGTATGTGCCGCTGCTCTATAGCCGCGCCGCGGTGGAAGCGGCGACCGCGGAAGCGATCGGCCTGACGCCGCGGTGAGGATGCCGCTGCTGTAGTCCGCACTATCATCACCCGCGAAAGCGGGTGATCGTCTATTGCCAGACACCAGTTGTAAGGCCGGGGGGCCGGGGCGTCCGGGTGCTGGATAGCCCAGGCACTTGATAGTCCTGGGCTCACATCCGCTTTACCGCGCGCGAAAATCCCCGCTGACAAACACCTCGACGGTAACGCCGCCGGGAGCATGTTCGCTTTCCTAAACGTGAATTTAGTTGGGCCGACCGCCAGCTGTTCCCATTTTTAATGAACGCAACGTCGGCATCGATCTTTTTCGGGCAAGCCGGCGTTTGACGAGGTCCGCACGACGGATGCCTCCGTCTGTTGCAAAGGAGAGTGTCATGAGACGGCGAGCGATCATGGTCTTGGCGGGTGTGGCGCTTGGCGGCAGCCTTCTGGTCACCGGTGCACAGGCACGCGGAGGCGGAGGACATGGCGGCGGGGTCGGAGCCGGTCACCCCGGCGGTTTCGCCGCAGTTCACGCGGGTGGCGTCGGCGCGGCTCGCGTCGCAGGTCTTCGCGGAGGTTATGTCTCGGGCATTCCCCGAAGTGCCGTCGGCTATGCCGTGGGAGCCGGCTATGGAACGGGTATTCGCTATGGAACGGGCATCCGCTATGGAACGGGCGTCCTGCGCAATAGCTATTGGCCTGTGGCAGCGGCTGCGCTTGCGCAGGCCGCGGCATCCAACAGCTCCACTGCCGCTGTGCCCGCGACAGCGCCTGGCGCAGCCCAAAATCCGCCTGTCAGCGCCGCATCTCCACAGACCGGTTCTGGTCGGGGCTTGGCGATAGTCGGTAGCAACGGCGGCTCCGCAAAAACGGTCGGAATGGCGCCGGCCTCTTCCGCCTCTGCTCCGCAGAACCAGGCCGCGTTCCGGAACGGCGATCTTGTTCGGCTG